>NZ_JAYSDQ010000019.1:0-160682 GCF_041914305.1 Ideonella sp. | reverse complement strand
TTCCTGCGCGCGGTGACCACGCCCAAGCGCGGCATCGGCCACACCACGATCGGCAAGCTCGGCGAGTTCTCGGCCAAGTGGAAGACCAGCCTGTTCGAGGCGCTGTTCGCCGAGAGCTTGCCCGCCGCCCTGCCGGCCAAGGCGATCGGCTCGCTGCACGAATTTGGCCGTTATGTGAACGACCTCGAGCACCGGGCCCGCACGACGACGGGCTCGGAAGACGCGAAGGCACTGTTGCTGGGCTGGCTGAAGGACATCGACTACGAGAAGCACCTGTACGACAGCGAAGACAGCGAGAAGCTCGCGGCCTCGCGCTGGGCCAACGTGCTCGATTTCGTCGACTGGGTGGCCAAGCGCTGCGGCGGCGAGATCACGCAGGAGGGGGGCACCTTCGAGAGCGAGCGCAAGAGCGTGCTCGACGTGGCACAGACGATCAGCGTGATCCTCAGCCTGGCCGAGCGCGGCGACGAGCAGGACCAGGTGGTGCTGTCGACGCTGCACGCGAGCAAGGGGCTGGAGTGGCCGCACGTGATCCTGGCCGGGGTCAACGAAGGGCTGCTGCCGTTCAAGGCCGACGACGAGGAGATGACGCTGGAGCGGCTGCAGGAAGAGCGGCGGCTGATGTACGTGGGCATCACGCGGGCGCAGAAGACGCTGGTCGTCAGCACGCTGCGCCGGCGCAAGAAGGGCCGCGACACGATCGCCGGCATCCCGAGCCGTTTCATCGCCGAGATGAAGCTGAACCAGGCCGGCAGCGGCGAAGACCCGAAAGAGCGGCTCAAACGCATCCGCGCCGAGCTGGCCGCCAAGAGCGCCGCGGCTGCACCGGCCGCCGATTGAGCGCCGGGCCGGGCCCTGATGTCATCCTGACGCGACAACGGGTAGCCTCGCGGGCATGAACGCCTTGACGTCGGACCGGCCCGGCTGGCCGCGCGGCCTGCAGACCGTGCAGGCGCCGCCGCGGGCCGGCCTGCGGCGGCGCCTGCTGGGGGCGGCCGCCGCGGCCGCGCTGTGGCTGGCCGCCTGGGCCGGCGCAACCCTGCTCGACCACCATGTCGACCTGGCCAACCAGGCGATGCTGTTCGTCATCGCTTCGGTGATGGCCAGCATCTGGCTCTCGGCGCCGGCGGCCTTTGCGTTTGCGCTGGCCTGCACGCTGAGCTTCAACTGGGGTTTCGTGCCGCCGCGTGGCAGCCTGGCGGTCGACCTGGAGCGACACGCGGTGCTGCTGACGGCGATGCTGGTCGTCAGCTGGTTGATCGCGGGGCTGGTGGCGCGCCTGCGGGCCCAGGCCGCCGCCGCGCGTGACGCCGCGCGCTGGGCCGCGCGGCTGCAGGCGGTGGGCGAGGCGCTGCGCGACAGCGCCGACCCGCTGCAGCAGGCCGAGCCGGTGGCGCAGGCGCTGTCCGAGCTGGGCCGCGCGCCGGCCGCGCTGATGCTGCTGCGCGACGAGATGCCGCAGGCCGACCAGCCCGACGCCGTGTGGCTGCATGGCGAGCTGGATGCCGACGAGCGCGCCGGCCTGTGGCTGTGCCTGCGCCAGTCCCAGGCCTTTGGGCCGGGCACCGGCCGCCATGGCGAACAGCCGGCCTGGTATCTGCCGCTGCGCTCGCGCGGTGCCAGCTACGGGGCCGCGCTGGTGCGCCTGCTCGAGCCCGAGCGGGCCACCGACAGCCTGCGCGCGCGGGCCCAGGCCTTGTGTGACCTGCTCGGCGTGGCGCTGCAGCGCGCGGTGCTGGCGCGCCAGACCGAGTCGGCCCACGCGCTGGCACAGACGCAGGGTGTGCGCAACGCGATGCTGGCTTCGATCTCGCACGACTACCGCACGCCGCTGGCGGTGATCCTGGGCGCCGCGTCGTCGCTGCAATCGCAGGGCGAGCGCTTGTCGCCGGCCCAGCGCGAGCGGCTGGCCCGCCAGATCGTCGACGAGGTCGAGCAGCTCAGCCGCATGACCGACAACACGCTGCAGCTGGCGAGGCTCGATGCGCCCGGCGTCACGCTGCGGCTCGATTGGGAGTCGGCCGAAGAGATCGTCGGCACCGCGCTGGCCCACGCCCGGCGGCACGGCGGCGAGCGGCGCGTGCACGCGCGGCTTGAGCCGGGCCTGCCGCTGTTGCGCTGCGACGCGCTGCTGTTGTCGCAGCTGCTGGACAACCTGATCGACAACGCGTTCAAGTACAGCAGCGGGCCGGTCGAGCTGGTGGTGCGCCTGCAGAACCGCCTGCCGGGCGAGACCGGCGACCCGCAGATCGTGCTGGCGGTGCGCGACCGGGGCGCCGGCGTCGCACCGGCCGAGCGCCACAAGGTCTTCGAGGTCTTTCAGCGCGGCGACGGGGCCAATGCGGCGCGCGGGGTCGGCGTTGGCCTGGCGGTCTGCCGTGCGATCGCCCGCGCCCATGGAGGTGAGCTCAAACTTCGTGCCCGGGCCCACGGCGGCAGCAGCTTCGAGCTGTGGTTGCCGGTGCTGCCGGTGCCACAGCAGGAGAACGCATGATCCGGGTGCTGCTGGTCGAAGACGACCGCGACCTGCGCACGACGCTGCGCGACGCGCTGGCGCTCGAAGGTTACGAGGTCAGCACGGCGGCCAGCCTGAGCGAGGGCCTGGCGCTGTGGACCCACGCCCGCCCGGCGCCGGACCTGGTGCTGCTCGACCTGGGCCTGCCCGACGGCGACGGCGAGACCTTGCTCGCGACACTGCGCAAGCGCGACGCGGTGCCGGTGCTGGTGATCTCGGCGCGCCAGGCCGATGGGCAGAAGATCCGCCTGCTCGACGCGGGCGCCGACGACTACCTGGTCAAGCCCTTCAGCATCGGCGAGCTGCTGGCGCGGCTGCGGGTGGCCTTGCGCCACCGCGGCACCGCGCTGAAGCCGGCGCTGACCCGCTACGAAGCCGATGGGCTGGTGGTCGATCTGGCGGCGCACCGTGTCAGCCTGGGCGACGAGGCGGTGCACCTGACGCCGACCGAGTTCAAGCTGCTGGCGCGGCTGGTGCGCAGCGCCGGCCAGGTGGTCACGCACCGCCAGTTGCTGGCCGACGTGTGGGGCGAAGAGTTCACCGAGCACACCCACTACCTGCGGCTTTACATGGGCCAGCTGCGCGCCAAGCTCGAAGCCGATCCGGCCGACCCGCAGCGGCTGCTGACCGAGCCCGGCGTGGGCTACCGCCTGGCAGACCCGGTGGCCTGAGCGGGCCCTGGCCGGCGCCCGCTTTACAAATCTTTATGCGTTCCTGACGCCCGGCTCGCGACCATCGCGGCCAGTTCAACCTGGGAATGCACATGAGCACCACCACCGCCTTGGCGCCCGCGGCCAGCCATGGCCTGCAACGCTCGACGCTCGGCGCCTTGACGCTGGGCGCGATCGGCGTCGTCTATGGCGACATCGGCACCAGCCCGCTGTACACGGTCAAGGAGATCTTCTCACCGGCCACTGGCATCGCGCTGAACCCCGACAACCTGATCGGCGCGGTGTCGCTGATCTTCTGGGCCCTGATGCTGGTCGTCACGCTGAAGTACGTGGTGCTGATCCTGCGCGCCGACAACCGCGGCGAAGGTGGGGCGCTGGCCCTGACCGCGCTGGCCACGCATGCGGTGGCCCACAAGCCGCGCTTGCGGCTGGTGCTGCTGACGCTGGGCGTCTTCGGCGCGACGCTGTTCTACGGCGACAGCGTGATCACGCCGGCGATCTCGGTGCTGGGCGCCATGGAAGGGCTGGAGATCGTCTCTGACGATCTGAAGAGCTGGGTTCTGCCGTTGTCGATTGCCGTGCTGGTGGGGCTGTTCGTCGTGCAGCGTTTCGGCACGGCGGCGGTCGGCCGCCTGTTCGGGCCGGTCATCGTGTTGTGGTTCGTCGTGCTGGCGGTCACGGGCGTCATGCAGATCCTCGAACAGCCGGCCATCCTGGCGGCGCTGAACCCGCTGCGTGGCCTGGCCTTTCTGCGCCACAGCGGCTGGCAGGTCTTCGCGCTGGTCGGCGCGGTGGTGCTGGCGCTGACCGGCGCCGAGGCGCTGTATGCCGACATGGGCCACTTCGGGCGGGTGCCGATCCAGCTGGCCTGGGGCGCGCTGGTGCTGCCGTCGCTGGCGCTGAACTACCTGGGCCAGGGCGCGCTGCTGATGGGTGACCCGACGGCGTTGGAGAACCCCTTCTTCCGCCTGTTCCCGTCGGCCTGGGTGTTGCCTGCGGTGGGGCTGGCCACGCTGGCCGCGATCATCGCCTCGCAAGCGGTGATCTCCGGCGCGTACTCGATGACCCGCCAGGCGATCCAGCTCGGGTTCCTGCCGCGCATGACGATCCGCTTCACCTCGGCCCGCGAGATGGGCCAGATCTACATGCCGGCCGTCAACTGGGTGCTGCTGGCCGGCGTGATCGGCGCGGTGCTGGGTTTCGGCAGCGCCACCGCCCTGGGCGGCGCCTATGGCATGGCGGTGACGCTGACGATGCTGATCACGACCGTGCTGACCTTCTTCGTCGTGCGCGAAGGCTGGCGTTTGCCGGCGCCGCTGGCTTGGGGGGCGACGGCGCTGTTCCTCACGCTCGACCTGCTGCTGGTGGCCAGCTGCGCGGTCAAACTGTTCGACGGTGGCTGGTTCCCGCTGGCGCTCGGGCTGCTGATCTTCGGCCTGATGAGCACCTGGGCCCGCGGCCGTGCGCTGGTGATGGACAGCATCGAGAGCGACGGCCTGGCACTGGCGCCGTTCATCGCCAGCCTGGACCCGTCGGACCTGCAGCGCAGCAGCCGCACGGCCGTCTACCCGGTGGCCAACCCCGAGATGGTGCCGCAGGCCTTGCTGCACAACCTGAAGCACTACCAAGTGCTGCACGAGCGCAACCTGATCCTGACCGTGCACTACGAAGAGGTGCCCTGGGTGCCGGCTGAAGAACGGGTCTCGGTGCAGGACCTGGGCAATGCCTTCTGGCGCGTGGGCCTGCATTTCGGCTTCATGGACACGCCCGATGTGCCGCAGGCGCTGGCGCTGGCCGAGAAGCAGGGCCTGCCGGTGTCGGCCTTCGAAACCAGCTTCTTCCTCAGCCGCGAGACGGTGGTGCCCACGCCCGGCATCGGCATGGCCAGCTGGCGTGAGCGCGTGTTCGCGGCGATGACGCGCAACGCGCGCAGTGCGGCCGAGTACTTCAGGCTGCCCGACAACACGGTGGTCGAGCTGGGCACGCGGGTGCAGATCTGAACGGACCGCGTGCGGCACCCAGCGCGGGCCGGGTGCCGCACGCGCCGGCCGTCAGTCGTAGGTTTCGGCGTTCGGGTCGGTCGCTTCCAGCTCGTAGGCCGCGGCCAGCATCGCCAGGCGGCCGATCACGCCGTACATGTAGAACCGGTTGGGCGCGCTGGCGCCGGGCTTCTCGCCCGGCTTGGGCAGGTGGTGGCTTTCGGCGAAGGCCAGCGGCACGAAGCTGGAGCCGGGGGCGTTGAGGTTCTGGTCGATGCCGCGGTCGGCGTGGATGCGGTAGAAGCCGCCGACGACGTAGCGGTCGATCATGTAGACCACCGGCTCGGCCACCGCGTCGTTGACGCGCTCGTAGGTCGGCACGCCTTCCTGGATGATGACCTCGCCCGCCGGCTGGCCGTTGGCCGTCATCACGTGGCGGGCGCGGTGGTTGACGTCGTCCAGCTCCTTCGCGTCGCGCACCGTCATCAGCCCGAGGCCGCTGGGGCCGTTGTCGGCCTTGACGACGACGAACGGCTTCTCGTTGATGCCGTATTCCTTGTGCTTGCGGCGGATCTTGGTCAGCAATGCATCGACGTTGGTCTGCACGCAGTCCAGCCCTTGCGGCTGCTGCCAGTCGACTTGGCCGCACTGGGTGTGCATCGGGTTGATCAGCCACGGGTCCATGCCCAGCAGCTTGGCGAACTTCTTGGCCACCTCTTCGTAGGCCTGGAAGTGCCGGCTCTTGCGCCTTGTGCCCCAGCCCGCATGCAGCGGCGGCAGCAGGTACTGCTCGTGCAGGTTGTCCAGCACCTTTGGCACGCCGGCCGACAGGTCGGTGTTGAGCAAGATGGTGCAGGGGTCGAAATTCTTCAGCCCGAGGCGGCGCTTGCTGCGCAGCAGCGGCTCCAGCTGCAGGTGGCTGCCGTCGGGCAGGTCGAGCGAGGTCGGCTCGCCGATGGTTTCGTCCAGCGTGCCCAGGCGCACGTTGAGCCCGGCGAGCGAGAAGATCTGCATCAGCCGCTGCAGGTTCATCAGGTAGAACTTGTTGCGGCTGAGCTGCTTGTCGGGCACCAGCAGCAGGTTCTTCGCTTCGGGGCAGATCTTTTCGATCGCCGCCATCGCCGCCTGCACCGCCAGCGGCAGCATGTCGGGCGTCAGGTTGTTGAAGCCGCCGGGGAACAGGTCGGTGTCGACCGGCGCCAGCTTGAAGCCGGCATTGCGGATGTCCACCGAGCTGTAGAACGGCGGCGTGTGCTCCATCCATTCGAGCCGGAACCAGCGCTCGATCGCCGGCATCGACTCCAGGATGCGCTGCTCCAGCTCGTTGATGGGGCCGGTGAGCGCGGTGACGAGGTGCGGGACCATGGCGGCGGCAGTGCAGGTGGAAAGTCGATTTTGGCAGATGGGGTTGCCGGGTTGAATTGCAATCGCCATCGACAAGCCGCCCGAGCGCGGCCCGTGGGTCGCCCGATGGCGGCGTCGCAAAGAAAAAGGGCTGCCCGCTGGCAGCCCTTTGGTGGGGAGAGCCGGATTACTTGTTGTAGGCCGTCTCGCCGTGCGAGGTGATGTCCAGGCCCTCGCGCTCTTCGTCTTCCGGCACGCGCAGGCCGATGACCAGGTCGACGACCTTGTAGGCCACCACCGAGACCAGGGCCGACCAGACGACGGTGATCAGCACCGCCTTCAGCTGGACCCAGACCTGGGCCGCGATCGAGTAGGCGTCCGGCGCGACCATCGCGACGGTCGTCCAGTCGGCCACGGCGCTCGGGCCGCCCAGGTTCGGCGAATTGAACACACCGGTCAGCAGCGCACCCAGGATGCCGCCGACGCCGTGCACGCCGAACACGTCGAGCGTGTCGTCGGCCCCCAGCAGCTTCTTCAGCCCAGTCACGCCCCACAGGCAGGCGAAGCCGGCGACGAGACCGATGATCAGCGCACCACCGACGCCGACGTTGCCGGCCGCCGGGGTGATGGCGACCAGGCCGGCCACCGCGCCCGACGCTGCGCCCAGCATCGAGGCCTTGCCCTTGTGCAGCGCTTCACCGATCGACCAGGCCAGCACCGCGGCGGCGGTGGCGACGAAGGTGTTCATGAAGGCCAGGGCGGCAAAGCCGTTGGCTTCGAGCGCCGAGCCGGCGTTGAAGCCGAACCAGCCCACCCACAGCAGGGCCGAGCCGACCATCGTCAGCGTCAGGCTGTGCGGTGCCATCGACTCCTTGCCGTAGCCGATGCGCTTGCCGACCATGAAGGCGCCGACCAGGCCCGCGACCGCGGCGTTGATGTGCACCACCGTGCCGCCGGCAAAGTCCAGCGCACCCATCTGCCAGATGTAGCCGGCCTTGGCGTTCATCTGGTCGGCCACGCCGGCAGCGCCGGTGTAGGCATCGGGGCCCATCCAGAACCAGACCATGTGGGCGATCGGCGCATAGCTGAAGGTGAACCACAGCGCCATGAACAGCAGCACGGCCGAGAACTTGATGCGCTCGGCGAACGAGCCGACGATCAGCGCGCAGGTGATGCCGGCGAAGGTGGCCTGGAACGCGGCGAACACGATCTCGGGGATGACGACGCCCTTGCTGAAGGTGGCGCCGTTGGCGAAGGTGCCGGCGACGTTGTCCCAGATGCCCTTCATGAACAGCCGGTCGAAGCCTCCGATGAAGGCGTTGCCCTCGGTGAACGCCAGGCTGTAGCCGTAGATGACCCACAGCACGACGATCATCGAGAAGGTGACCATCACCTGCATCAGCACCGACAGCATGTTCTTGCTGCGCACCAGGCCGCCGTAGAACAGCGCCAGGCCGGGCACGGTCATCATGATGACCAGCAGCGTCGAGACCATCATCCAGGCGGTGTCGCCCTTGTTCGGCACCGGGGCCGGGGCGGCAGCGGCCGGCGCGGCTTCGGCCGGCGCGGGGGCCGCCGCAGCGGCCGAGGCGGCAACGTCTGCCGCAGGGGCCGTGGCCGTGGCCGCCGGCGCTGAGGCGGCGCCGTCCTGCGCCAGCGAGACCCCGGCGAAGCCCAGGGCGGCCAGGCCCAGGGCGAGGGAGGCAAGAAGTTTTCTCATGGTGCGGTTTGTCTCGGATGGTGTTAGAGGGCGTCCTTGCCGGTCTCGCCGGTCCGGATGCGCACGACCTGCTCCAAGGCCGACACGAAGATCTTGCCGTCACCGATCTTGCCGGTGCGGGCCGAGGCCTCGATGGCCTCGATCACGCGATCGACGAGCGTGTCGTCGATCGCGGCCTCGATCTTCACCTTGGGCAGGAAGTCGACCACGTACTCCGCGCCGCGGTACAGCTCGGTGTGGCCCTTTTGACGGCCGAAGCCCTTGACTTCGGTCACCGTGATGCCTTGAACGCCGATGGCGCTCAGGGCCTCACGCACTTCGTCCAGCTTGAACGGCTTGACGATGGCGGTCACCATTTTCATGGTTGTTTGCTCCTAGGTTGGGGCTTCAGAAGTTGTACTTGACGCCCAGCACCACGCCGGACTTGCCAAGGTCTTTGCCGTTCTTCGGCGACAGGTAGTCGTCGGTGTCGGTCCCGACGACGGCCAGGCTCGGCACCAGGCCCGAGAAATCTTTGCTCAGGGTCAGCGCGTAGTCGTTGTAGGCGTAGAAGCCGTTGTTGATGATGCGCTGGTGGCCCACGTGCGGCGCCAGCGTCCAGCCGTCGTAGACATCGAACGAGGCCGACAGGTCGAGGTAGCCGCTGCCCTTGCTGTCGGCAAAGCCGAACAGGTTGGTCAGGCTGTGCGAGTACTTCAGCGTGAACATCGCATAGCTCAGCGCGGCGTAGAGCTCGGTGGTGTTGGCGCTCGGGTTCAGGTCGTTGCTCGGGTACTGGTAGGTCAGCGCGCCGACGTCGAGCGTGAAGCCCTTGGCCAGCTCGCCCTTCCAGCCGCCGTAGACATCGATCTCGACGTTGGCGTTGCCGCCGGCATCGTCGATCCACTTGATCGTCGAGGCCCAGGCGCCAAGGTACAGGCCTTGGGGCAAGCCGAGGTCGACGCCGCCTTGCAGCGCCGGCTGCAGCCGGGTTTGCGAGATGCCCCGGTAACGGTAGTCGCTGACCGCGCCGATGTTGAAGGCCAGCGACGTGTCGGCCGCCTGCGCCGCGGCGGGCGCCAGCAGCGTGGCCGCCAGCATGGTGGCCAGCAGGCCCAGGCTCGTGTTTCTCGTCATTCGCGCACTCCTCAATGCAAATGGACTCCCGCCGGGTTGTTTGCAGCTTCCGTGCCATGGCCGGCCGATGGCACGGTCACAAGCGGAAACGACGCATGGCGGTGCGCAGGCCGCTGGTTGAGGTGCACCAAGAACGATCATTCGATCAAATGGGCACCAAGGCGGGGCGCGCCGGGCTCCCCCAAGCGGGGGAAGGGCATTTCCGGCGCAGCTGCGCACAATCCCGGGGACATTGGGGCCGACCGGCGATGCACCGGCGCCCTTGCCGAGGGAGGTTGTTTCGCATGTCGTTGGCTGTAGTCGCCAGCCGCGCCCTGGACGGGCTCGCGGCGCCCGAGGTCCGGGTCGAGGTCCATCTGGCCAACGGCCTGCCCAGCTTCACGCTGGTCGGCCTGGCCGACACCGAGGTCAAAGAGGCCCGCGAACGCGTGCGCGCCGCGTTGGCCGAGAGTGGCTTCGCCTTCCCCCACAACAAGCGCATCACGGTCAACCTGGCGCCGGCCGACTTGCCCAAGGAATCGGGCCGTTTCGATCTGCCGATCGCGCTGGGCATCCTGGCCGCGCAGGGGCTGCTCGACCTGCAACGGCTGAAGGGCGTCGAGTTCGCCGGCGAGTTGTCGCTCGCGGGTGAGTTGCGGCCGGTGCGCGGCGCGCTGGCCTTGGCGCTGGCCGCGCGCGAGGCGACGCCGCGCCCGACCCTGGTGCTGCCGGTGGCCAGCGCGGCCGAGGCCGCGCGCGTCGAGGGGCTGGACATCCGCGCGGCACGGCACCTGTCGGACGTGGTGCAGGCGCTGCAGCCGGCGGGCGAGGGCGAGGGCCCCCGTTGGGACCTGCCGCGCGCCGAAGCCGAGGCCGACGTTCGCGTGCCGGCATCGATCGATCTGCGCGACGTCAAAGGCCAGGCGGCCGCCAAGCGCGCGTTGGAGATTGCCGCGGCCGGCGGCCACAGCGTGTTGCTGGTCGGCCCGCCGGGCACCGGCAAGTCGATGCTGGCGCAGCGGCTGGCCGGCCTGCTGCCGCCGATGAGCGACGACGAGGCCTTGTCGACCGCGGCGCTGCACAGCATCTCGGTGCGCGGCTTCGAGCCGGCGCAGTGGCGCGTGCGGCCGGTGCGCCACCCTCACCACAGCGCCAGCGCGGTGGCGCTGGTGGGCGGCGGTTCGCCGCCGCGGCCAGGCGAGATCTCGCTTGCCCATGGCGGCGTCCTGTTCCTCGACGAACTGCCCGAATTTCCACGCGCCGCCCTCGAAGCGCTGCGTGAGCCGTTGGAGACCGGCCAGATCACGATCTCGCGTGCGGCCCGGCAGGCGCAGTACCCGGCGCGTTTCCAGCTGGTGGCGGCGATGAACCCGTGCCCTTGCGGCTGGCTGGGCGCTTTTGCGGCGACCGGCAAGAACTGCCGCTGCTCACCCGAGGCGGTGGCGCGCTACCAGGGCAAGCTGTCGGGTCCGCTGCTGGACCGCATCGACATGCAGGTCGAGGTGCCGGCCATCACGCCGGCGGCGTTGATGGGCGCCGCCGACGGCGAGCCGAGCGCCGAGGTGGCCGAGCGGGTGGCGCTGGCCCGACAGCGGCAACTGCAGCGGCAGGCGGCGCCGAACAGCGAGGTGGCCGTCGGTGAGCTGGACGCGGTGTGCCGGCTGGAGCCGGCCGCGGCGCAGTTCATGCAGGCCGTGGCCGGCCGGCTCGGGTGGTCCGGCCGCAGCCTGCACCGGGTGATGAAGCTCAGCCGCACGATCGCCGACCTGGCCGGCGCCGACGAGGTCAACGTTGCTGCCGTTGCCGAGGCGGTGCAGTACCGCCGCGCGCTGCCGGAGAGCTGATCAGCCGAAGCGGGCGCGCGCCGCGGCGACGCGCTCGGCACGGCCCGCGCCATGGCCGGCCCAGTGCACGATGGCCTCGACCCAGGCGGCGGGCTCGTTGGGCAGCAGCACCCCGTCGACGCCATCGCGCACGAAGCCGTCATAGGGCGGCACGCGGCTGTACAGGCCCAGCGCGCCCTGGCGGGTGTAGTCGATGAATTTGACCGGCCCGCGTGCGGCATTGAAGACGCCGGGCAGCAGCGGCGCCAGGCCGATGTCGGCCGGCTGGCCCGCGGTGTAGGCGAGGTAGTTTTCCCAACGCATCGGGTGCAGCACCGCCACCCGCGGCAGGTCGCGAAAGCGCCGGTTCACCGGCAGCTCGCCGAACAGCTCGAAGCGGGTCTGGCTGCAGCGCCGCTGCACCTCGGCCATCACGTCGTGCAGCCACTCGATCTCGCGCTGGTGCGAGGCGGTGCCGTGGTAGACGATGCGCACGGCCGGCTCGGGCTCGACCAGGCGGCGCGGTGGCGCCAACGGCAGCACCGTCGGGCGGGCGTCGCCGTACTTGCGGGCGAGCGCCTCGGTCGCGACCCACCACTGGCTGCCCATCTGCTCGAACCAGGGGCGCTGCGACAACGCCAGCTGCCGGATCTTGCGGGCGTAGGGGCCGGCCAGCTCGGCCAGTGCCGCCGGGTCGAGCAGGTCGTCGTCGAGGAACCAGGCGAGCCCGGCCAGCTCATGCCGCTGGCGCTCGATTGCCTGCCGCCACGGGGCGTGCAGGTAGCGCTGCACGACCACGAAGTCGCCCGGCTCGATCTGGCCGGTGTGCGGCGCCTGGCGGGCATCGAGCCGGGCGATGGGCGGGCCCAGCGTGGCCAGCCAGGGCGCCAGGATGTAGTCGCCGCTGGGTGTGGCGCCTTCTTCCAGCACCAGCAGCCGGCGGGCGGCAGCGGCATCGGCCGGGGTGCCGGCCGGTGGCGCCACGCGGGCCCGGCTGCCGAGCAGGCGGCGCCACATCAGGCGGCCTCTCGGCGGCCGGCGCGGCGGCTCATACCGGTTGCTCCATCAACGTCGACAGCATCGTGCGCCATTGCGGCAGGCAGATCCGCTGCAGATCGCAGCGCTCGACCACGGTCCGGCGGGCGGCCTCGCGCAGACCGGCGTGGACGGGGCGGTTGCGCACCGCGTCTTCGACCAGCGCGGCCAGCGTGCGGTGGTCGAAGAAATCGAACAGGCTGCCGTTGACGCCGTCGTCGATGTAGTCCTGCACCGGTGCCGTGCGGCTGCCGATCACATGGCAGCCGGCGCTCATCGCCTCGAGGCAGCTCCACGACAGCACGAACGGGTAGGTCAGGTAGACATGCGCGGCAGACACCTGCAGCAGCCGCAGGTAGGCGGCATAGGGCAGTTGGCCGAGGAAGTGGACGCGGCTCAGGTCCAGGTCGGCGGCGACCTCGTCGAGAAAGCGCTGCTTCCAGGTCGTGCCGGCGGGGGCGGCTGCGCCGTAGCTGACCCCATCTGCACCGACCAGCAGCACCCGGGCGTCGGGCAGGCGGCGCTGGATCTCGGGCAGGGCGCGCATGAACACATGGTAGCCACGGTAGGGCTCCAGGTTGCGGTTCACGAAGGTCACCACCGGGTCACCGGCGGCCAGCTCGACGGGCACCTGGGCATGCGTGAAGCGTGCGGCCGGGTCGGGCCGCACGTGGTCGGTGTCGATGCCGTCGAAGATCACGTCGACCCGCGCGCGGTACTCGGCTGGCAGCCGCGACGCCTGCCAGGTGGTCGGCGCAACGCCATGGTCCATCGCCAGCAGCGACTCGATCAGCGCCAGGTTCTTCAACCGGTGCTTCATGCGCGCTTCGATCGACGGGGCGCCGAACTCCGGGTCGAAACCGAAGTCGCCGTCCGGCGTGCCGTGGAAGAATTCGAGCAGGCTGACGAGCTTGGCGCCAGGGAAGACGTCCTTGACGAACAGCGCCTCGCCCCAGCCGGGGTTGGTGATCACCAGGTCCGGCCGGTAGCCATCTTTGGCCAGGTGCAGCATCGCCGCCGCACAGGCTTCGGCGCGCAGCACCTTGGCCTCGGCTTCGCGCAGCAGCGGATGCACGTCCTTGCCGGGCCGCCGCTGCACGCCGTAGACGTGCTGGGTGACGCCGCGCGGTGGTGGGCGGTGGTGCATCGCCAGCGCATCGACCCGGTGGCCTGCCGCTGCCAGGGCAGGGGCGAGGTGGCGAAACTGACCGGGGAAGTTCTGGTGGATGAAGAGAATGTTCATGATCGCGCGAGGCGCACATTGTCGTCGGGCCGCCGGCGGGTTGTGGCGCGGCTGCCGCGCCGATGCGGCCTGCCCCCCAATTCGTGGAGGGCATGGCGCGCGGCACGGGGCACAATGGCGGCGCGAACGACAAGGCACCCGGTCTTGGCCTGGGGCCGGCCGCGGAGGGATTTGTGCTGATACTTGCTGACAGACTGCCGGGACCCCCCCCTGCCGCGTCGGATAGAGTTCCCGCTTTGCCGGCGCGCCCGACCGGCAACGCCCAACCCCGACCATGAAACGCAGTTCCTGGCAGATCGAGAAGGCCGTCGTCTTCGCGCTCATCTTGCGCGAGTTGAAGACGCGCTTTGGCAATCGCCTGGTCGGCCTGTTTTGGGTCCTGTTCGAGCCGATGGCCAACATCGCGACGATGCTGATCCTGCGCGTCGTCGTCCGGCAGCGCACCGCCGGCGTGATGATCGACACGGCGGTCTACCTAGTGGTCGCAGCGATCCCGTTCTTTATCTTTCGCAACATCTGGTTTCGAATGATGAGCGCGGTCGATGCCAATGCAGGGCTGTTCGGCTACCGGCAGGTCAAGCCGGCCGATGCGATGGCCGCCCGGGTGATCATGGAAGTCGTGATGTACACGATGATCTTCGTCGCCTTCCAGCTGATCTTTGCCTGGATGGATTACCGCTGGGCGCCGGACAAGCCGCTGGAGTACCTGGGTGTCGTCTCGGTCTTCATCATCTGGGGCATCGGGGCCGGGTTGATGTCGGCCGTCGCCGTGAAGAAGTTCCCGGCGATCAACACCTTCCTGCAATTGACCTCGTTTCCGCTGTACATCACCTCGGGCGTGCTGATCCCGATCACGACCTTTCCGCCGCTGGTGATCCAGATCCTGCTGTGGAACCCCTTGCTCCATCTGGTCGAGCTTTCGCGCTGGGCCTTCTTTCCCACGTATCACCCGCTGATGGGCGTCAATCTCGAGTACCCCCTGGCGGTGGGCCTGGCATTGCTGTTCCTCGGTGTGTCGATGTTCTTCGTCAACCGGCAGCGCGTGCTGCTGCGGTCGTGAGCGTGCCGCGATGATCGAACTGCACAACCTCACCAAGTCGTACCCGACGCCGCACGGCCGGAAGTACGTGTTCAAGGACCTCAACTTCACGCTGCCGAGCGGGTCGGGGGTCGGTCTGATCGGTCGCAACGGCGCCGGCAAGTCGACGCTGCTGAACCTGCTGGCCGGGCTCGATGCGCCCGACCGCGGCGAGGTCATCACCGACGAGCGCATTTCGTGGCCGGTCGGCCTGGGCAGCGGTTTCCAGGGCTCTCTCAGCGCGCGCGACAACGTGCGCTTCGTTTGCCGGGTGTTCGGCGCCACGGGCGCCGAGAAGCGCGAGAAGATCGAATACGTCGAAAGATTTGCCGAGATCGGCAACTATTTCGATTTGCCGATGCGCACCTATTCGCCTGGCATGAGGTCACGCGTGGCCTTCGGCATGAGCATGGCCTTCGATTTCGACTACTACCTGATCGACGAGGTCATGGCGGTGGGCGACCCGATCTTCCGCAAGAAGGCGGCGCAGGTCTTCCGGGAGAAGCTGGCCGGGGCCGGCGTGATTCTGGTTTCGCACAATCACAAGGACATCAAGGACCTGTGCAGCACCGTCGTGTTCATCCACAACGGCCATGCGACGGTGTACGACGATGTCGACGAGGGCCTGGCGGCCTTCCAGGAATTACTCAAGGCAACGCAACCATGAAGGCATCTGCATTCACGCCCCGCCGGCTCAAGCTGGCCTTGATTGCCCTGCCGATGGCGCTGGGGTTGATCTACTACACGGTGATCGCCTCGGACCGCTACACCAGCGAATCGATGATCGCGGTGCAATCGGCGCTGGTCAGCTCATCGGGCGGAGGCTCCTTCTCGCTGGGCACCGGCGCTGGGCTGATGGGCTGGCAGGACACCCTGTACGTGATGGACTACGTGCATTCGGTGACGCTGGCACAAGAGCTGGACAAGCGGCTGAAATTGCGCGAGCACTACGAACAGCCGCGCGCCGACATCTTCTACCGTCTGTGGCCCGGCACCAGCGCCGAATGGTTCTTCAAGTACTACCGCTCTCGCGTCGAGCTCGAATTCAGCGATGTGAATGGCCTGCTGACGATCCGCACCCAGGGCTTCGACCCAGAGACGGCCGAAAAACTGAACCGGGCGATCCTGGATTCGGCCGAGCGCTTCGTCAACGAGTTCTCGCACCGCATCGCGTCCGAGCAGATGCTGTTTTCGAAGGGCGAATTCGACGCGGCCGCTGTCAAGTGGCAAGCGGCGAAGGCCAAGCTGGTCGAATTCCAGACCGAAAACAAGATTCTGGATCCGATTGCGCAATCGAACGCCGCCTCGGCGTTGACGGCGGAATTGCAGGCCACCGTGGCGAGACTGGAGGCCGACCTCAAGAGCAAGCTGGCCTTCATGCAGCCCGACGCGCCGCAGATCGTGACGCTGAAGAATCAGGTGGCCGCCAACCGGGCGCAGCTCGACGCGGAAAAAGCCCGGACGACCAATGGTCAGGGCGGTGACCATCTGGGCACGCTGAACACCCAGTATCAAGCGCTGTTGCTGAATGCGGCGATTGCCGAAGACCAGTACAAGGCCGCCAACGTCGCGTTGGAAGCGGCACGGCTCGAAGCGGCACGCAAGCTCAAGAGCCTGGTCATCGTTGAGGCGCCGATCAAGGCCCAGTCGGCAGAGTACCCTCGCCGCATCTACAACCTGCTCACCTTGCTCGCGCTGTGTGCCATCTTCTATTCGGTGGTCCGGCTGATCGTCGCCACCATCCAGGAACATCAGGACTGAACGCCATGAACCGCATCACACCACGAGCCCTGATCGCGGCCTTGACGCTGAGTGCGCTGGCCAACCTGGCGCTGGCGCAGACGACGCCGCCGACAACGACGCCCGGCGGCGTGCCGCCCACCACCGGCACCACGGCGACCGCGCCGACGCCCAACACCGGCGTTCCGACTGCCGGCACGTCGGCACAGCCCCAGGCGCCGGTTCCGGTCGGTGCTCCTGTCGTGGCGCCGCCGTCCCCGGTGGCGCCACTGCCACCGACCCCCAGCTCCACCGTGGGCGCCAAGCCGATCGTCTTCGGCTCCCAGATGTTCAGCGGCCGTTTCGGCGCCGTGACCTTCAGCGGCTTCAACCCTGACTACCAACTGGCCATCGGCGACCGGGTGCTGGTCCGCCTGTGGGGCGCCACCGGCTACGAGGCGGTGCAACCGGTCGATGCCCAAGGCAACATCTTCATTCCCAACGTCGGCCCGGTGAAGGTGGTCGGCGTGCGCAACGGCGACCTGAACCAGCTGGTCGACAACGCGGTGAAGAAGGTGTTCCGCGCCAACGTGGGCGTCTATGCGACGCTGGAAGCGGCGCAGCCGGTGAAGGTCTACGTGACAGGCTTCGTGCGCGCCCCGGGCCTGTACGGTGGGTTGTCGTCCGACTCGGTGCTGTACTACATCGACCGCGCCGCGGGCATCGACCCTGACCGTGGCAGCTACCTGGCGGTGGACGTGATGCGCAACGGCAAGCTGCGCGCGCGCATCGACCTGTACAAATTCCTGCTGAAGGGCGAGATCGAGGCGCTGCAGCTGCAGGACGGCGATACCATCGTCGTCCCGCCGCGTCGTCACGCGGTCGTCGTGACCGGTGAGGTGCTGAACCCGTACCAGTTCGAACTGAACAAGCCGCAGATCACCGGCACCGAGCTGATGGCGTTGGCGCAACCGAACCCGAACGCGACCCACATCAGCATCGTGCGCTCGATCGGTGCCGAGCGCCGCAGCGAGTACCACCCGATCGAGAAGGCAGCCGAGGTCATCATCCAGGCCGGTGACGAAGTGGGTATCACCGCCGACAAGTACCCCGCGACCATCCTGGTCCGCATCGATGGTGCGCACCTGGGCGAGCGATCGTTCGTGATGCCGTACGGCGCCCGCCTGAAGGACGTGATCGCCCGGCTGAAGCCGGCACCGCAGGCCAACATGGACGCGCTGCAGCTGTATCGCCGTTCGGTGGCCGCCAAGCAGAAGGAAAGCCTCGACCAGACGCTGCGCGGCCTGGAAGTGACGGCGCTGACCGGTCGTTCGTCGACGATGGAAGAAGCCAACCTACGCAAGACCGAAGCAGACCTGATCCTGCAGTTCGTCGAGCGTGCCCGCACCATCGTGCCCAAGGGCCAGGTCGTGCTGGCCAGCAAAGAGCAGGCGCCTGAAACAGTGATGGAAGACGGCGACGTCGTCCGCCTGCCCGAGCGCAGCAACCTGGTTTCGGTCAGCGGCGAGGTTACCTTTGCCAACACGCTCGTCTACACGCCGAACTATGGTGTCGACGACTATGTCGACCTGGTGGGTGGCTACACCCAGCGGTCGGACCGCAACAAGACCTTGCTGATGCGTCCCGACGGCAGCATTGCGCCCAGCGGCACCAAGCCGGGCCCGGGCGACGAAATCATCGTGTTCCCGAAGGTCGAGACGAAGTGGGTGGAAGTGGCGCGTGGCATCACGTCTATCCTTTACCAACTGGCCATTTCGGCCAAGGTGCTGACCACCTTCTGACGGTAAGCGCCCGGCTCGGCTCGACACGGAGCGGGCCGAGTCTGGAACGGGCGGCAATGGAGGCGGCTTTGTGATTGCGGTACCCAAGCGTGCCTTCGACGCCCAGGTGATGCTGCAAAGCATCCGCCTGGTGCGGGCTGTCGGCCGTTTGTGGGGCAATCGGCAAGCGCTGCTGTCGTTCGAGATCGAACTGACGCGGCACCTGGGCTTGTTTGACCGCGAGCACTACCTGGCCCAGATCGAGCCCAGTGAACTGCGCGGCATGTCGCCGCTGCGCCACTACGTGCTGGTGGGCGATTCGGCAAACCTGTCGCCGACGCCGCTGTTCGATCTGCGCCACTATGACGCGCATTGCGGGCCGCGCCACGGCATCAATCGGCTGCTGCACTATGGCCTGGTCTCGCGTTTCCAGGGCTTGTCGCCGACACCGTGGTTCGACGCCGAGTACTACCTGCAGAGCAACCCCGACGTGGCCCAGTCCGGGCTCGACGCACTGGAGCACTTCCAGCGCTGGGGCTGGCGCGAAGGGCGCAGCCCGTTGCCGGGGGTGGACATGCGGCGCCTGCTCGGCTCGCAGCCAGGTCTGCGCGTGTCCAAGGGCAACCCGCTGTCCCTGTTCGCCACCGGTCATGTTGCGCACCACCTGAACGACAAGCAGGCCATGTCGCGTGTGATGCCGGTGGCCGCCGTCGATGCCGCCGAGGCCGACATGCTCGATCCGGCGCGCTGGGCCAGCTTGGTGCCGCGGCCGCGCACGGCCGAGCCGGTGGTTGACGTGATCATCCCGGTTTATGGCGGTGCCCAGGAAACGCTGCGCTGCCTGTGGACGGTGCTGAGTGCACCGGTCAGCACCCCGCACGAAGTGATCGTCATCAACGACGCCGGCCCGGTGCCGGAGCTGAACGCGATGTTGCGCAGCTTGGCCGGACGGGACCTGTTCACGCTCGAGCAGCATCGCCTGAACCAGGGTTTCGTCAAGACGGTCAACCGCGGCCTGCGGCTGCACCGTGACCGCGACGTCGTCATCCTCAACAGCGACACCGAGGTCTACAACGACTGGCTGGACCGCCTGATGCGCCACGCGGCTGAGCACCCACGCCTGGCGACCGTGACGCCGCTGTCGAACAACGCGACGATCTGCAGCTACCCCGAAACCCTGAGCGATAACCGACTGGGGTTGGAGATCACGCCGGCCGAGGTCGACCGCCTGGCGGCGGAGGTGAACCCGGGCAAGCACGTCACCACGCCGACCGGCGTCGGCTTTTGCATGTACATGCGCCGCGAGGCGATCCGCGACATCGGCCTGCTCGACGAGCGCCACTTCGGCCGCGGCTACGGCGAAGAGAACGACTTCTGCCAGCGCGCCATCCGGCGCGGCTGGAGCAATGCGTTGGCGTGCGACATCTTCGTGCGCCATGTCGGTTCGGTCAGCTTCAAGGGCGAAGCCGCCGAACGCACCGCCAAGGCCATCAGGACGCTGGCCAGGCTGCACCCGCACTATGAAACCGACGTGGCGCGGCACATCGCCGAAGACCCCGCCTGGGTCTACCGGGCACGGATGGACCTCGGCCGGCTGAAGCGACTGAAAGCCGACCGCAACGTGCTGCTGGTCTGCCACAACCGGGGCGGGGGCACCGAGCGACACCTGCTCGAGCAATCGCAGCAGTTGTTGGCCCAAGGCGCCGCAGCCTTCGAGCTGCGCCCATCGCATGAAGCCGGTTGCGTCGCACTGCTGCACCCCGGCTTGTATGGCCTGCAGAACCTGGCGGCGCTGCCTTTGAATGTCGACGGCATGCTCGAAGAGGCGCTGCGCGAGTTGTCGATCAGCGAGATCCATCTGCACCACCTGATCGACTTTCCGGCCGCTACGGCGCAGCACCTGATGGGCGCGGCGCAGCGGCTGGGCCTGGTGATTCGGTTGGCGGTTCACGACTACTACGCCGTCTGCCCGCGGGTCAACCTGGTCACCGCGGAGGGGCGCTACTGCGGTGAACCCAGTACCGACGACTGCAACCGCTGCCTGGCACAGGACAAGTTGATCGAGCAGACCGGCTCGATCGAAACCTGGCGTGCGCAATCGCTGCAACTGCTGGCGGCCGCCCAGCAGGTCATCGTGCCCTCGGCCGACGTGGCGCGCCGCCTGGCGCAGATGGCGCCGCAACTGCGCGTCAGCGTCGAGCCCCACGAAGACGACCCGCCGCCGCGCGAGTCGCCGCCCCTGCGCCTGGCGCCCGGCGAGGCGCTGCGCGTGCTGGTGATCGGTGCGATCAGCCGCATCAAGGGCTACGACGTCGTGCTGGGGTTGGCGCAATCGGTGCGCAACCGTGCGTTGCCGTTGAAGGTGTCGCTGCTGGGCTATTCGATGGACGACCCTCGCCTGGCCGACCAGGGCGTCGCGCTGTTGGGGCGCTATTTCGACAATGAACTGCTGGAAAAGATCAGCGCCGCGGACCCGCACGTCGTGCTGATCCCGTCGATCTGGCCCGAGACGTACTGCTACGTGCTATCGGGCGCGCTGCGCAGCGGCCGACGCATTGCAGTGTTCGACTTGGGCGCGCAGGCCGAACGCACGCGCCTGAACGACCCGCAGCACCTGCTGCTGCCGCTGGCGCTGGCCGATCAGCCCGATGCGCTGGCCGACCGCTTGTTGGCCGCCACCCAGCCGCCACAAGCCCTGCGGGTGGCGGCGTGAGCTTCTTCCGACGCCGGCCCGCGGCTGCCGCGGGCGCTGCGCCCGCGTTGGTGCGGGCGCATGTCGATTCGAATGGCCTGCTGTCCGTCAGCGGCTGGGCGCTCGGTGCAGACGGCAGCGAGGGTCGCCTCGAACTGTGGGCATGCGGCCAACAGGTGGCGGCGACGGTGCGCCGATGTGTGCGGCCCGATGTGTTGGCCCATCTTGGCTTGGAGGCAGGCGAACCACCACTTCAGCCGGGATTCACCCTCGAGGTCGAGGCAAGCGCGTGGCGAGCGCTGAACGTCGGCGACGCAGACGTTCCCGTCGAGCTGCGCCTGGACGGCCGGGCGTTCGCTACGCTGCACTGGCGCCTTGACGATGCCGTGCTGTCGCATTGGGCCCAAACCGTGCTCGATGCCGACCCGGCCACGCAAGAGCGCGACTGGCCTCACCTCAGCGGGTTCCTGACCGACGCGCAGGGCCGCCTTGAGCCGCGTTGGGCCTGGGTCGATGAAGCTTGGGCGCGGTTGGGCGGCCGACCCGGGCAGCGCGTGCGCGGCGGCATCGAGCACATGGATGCGCTGATGGTCGCCGGCTGGGTCAGCGATCCCTCCGGGCGCGGCGAACATTTCGAGGTGAGGGCTGATGAGCATGTCTGGCCGGTGACCGCGGCGCGCCATGAGCGGTTGGATGTGGCCGCCGGCTTGCCGGGTGCGAGCGCGCTGTCCGGTTTTGTCTTGCTGTGGCCCGAAGCGCTTTGGGCGCTGCTGCGTGAGCGGGACGAAGCCACGCTGCAACTGTGCGTCAACGGCAGGCCCTTGCTCTGGCCGGCCTGGCGGGCGACACGCGTGCAATGGCTGACTGAGGCTGAGGCGGCGCAGGCAAAGCTGGCCGAAGTACCGGCGCCTGAACGGCTTGAGGCAGCGGAGCGGGTGCTGCTGTGGCGCCAGCGCACTGCGGTGATGCTCGGCAACGAGGTGGGATCGAAATCCCAGCTTGCGGACAGCGCTGCGGGAGTGCCGGACGACCAGCGGGCGTTGTGGGTCCTGCAGCGCCGTTTCAATGAGGCGCTGGACCTTGGCCTGTTGCCAGCTTGGCATGTCGCGAGAGATCAGTGGTGTGCGCAGGTGGCCCCATCGGTCTGGCGGCGATTCGCGGTCTCGCTGGTGCCCACGTTCTGTGCCGCTGGCTTGCTCGATACCCTGCGACCGGATCTGGACGAGTCCGAGCTGGCCACGTTGGCTCACTCAGACGGAGCCTGGGAGCTGTCGCTGCTCTGGCCCGTAGCGCTGCTGGATGAGTTGGTCGCCGGGCGTCTTGACCGCAGTGCGATGCTGCTGGAGCGCATTGGCGCTGCCTTGCCGCAGGGCTGGCTGAACACCGCGTCGATCGAGGACGGTGTGCGGCGCGTGCAACGCGCTGCACAAATCCAGGCGCTGGACGATGCCGATCTGCGCCGGTTCGTTGCAGCTTTGCTGACGCTGTATACCCGTGTCGGACCCGATCGGTGGTCGCGCCTGCATGACCGTCACCTGATCGACGCGATGGTCGAGTTGCTCGCGCTCAGCCGCCAGCTCGATGATTCGTCGGTGCGCGCCGTGCGGCAGGCTGCCCTCAGCCTGTACGGAATGGTGCCCCTTTTCTGGCAGCGCGTGGCACAGCATCCTCAGGCAGAGCTCGCGATCGGCACATTGGCGCCACCCGACCTGGGCCGAATTGCGCTGCCACCCGCCACCGACCAGGGCGGTGAAGCACACCGGGCCTGGAGCGCGGCCCTGCAGGCTTTGCAGCACTTCAGCGCATGGGGCGCGGTCGATGCGGATCTGGTGCGCCGGCATCTGCTTGCACTGCAGCCCCCAGAATGGGCGCTCGACGAACTGGCTGGGGCCGACAGCCCCGAACGCTTGCGCTGCGGGTTGATGGATTCTGATTCGGCGATGGCGCTGTGGCGTGACCTGCTGCCGATGGGTCGTCGCCCAATGCGCGAGGCCTGCCTGCGCGTGCACGCGTCTGAGCAAGCCTGGCAGGATGCGGTCAGTGCGCAGGATGAGCCGGCAATCAAGGCGGCTTGGGCACGCTTGCGGCCTGATGCCTTCGCCCTGGCCCGTGCGGATGCGGGCTTCGTCGGCTTGCCGCTGCTGGCGCGTGCCTGGCAAGCGTTGCCGTCGGCTGCCCCCGGCCCGGGGGGCTTGTTCGCCCTGGCGGCCGAGTTGATGCGGACCATCGAGGATGGAGTGGCGATGGCACTGGGCGTGTTGCAGCGGCGCCGCCACGAATTCAAGGCCCCCCCCGCAGCTGTGTGTGCCATGCTGGATTGGTTGGGAGCCGCCGGCTCGGCGAAAGCGCAGCCCTTGCAGGCCGAGTTGGCCGCCATTTGGCAGGGATGGGCGGAACTGGCCGCGGCGCCGCTGCCGCCAACCGAGCTGGAGGGTTGGCGGGCAGCCGTGCCCGGGATCAGCGCGTTGGTCGTCGTACGCCAATCCGGCGCCGCCTCGGCGCCCGCCAGGGCCGCGCGCATCGCCAACACCTGGGGCCGTGAGCTCCAGGTACAAGGTGCCTCGTGGTGCCTGTGGTCAGCTGACACCGCAGCAGTGCAAGTGCCGGACGGCATACCGGTCGCGAGGCAGGCCCACTTGTTCGATCTGCTGGCCTGGCTGTTGAGCCACACACGCTTCGGCCATGTCACCTTCGTCGACGACGACGTGCATCTGGACGTGGCGGCCTTCGCCATCGACAGCGGCGCTTCTGGCCAGCACTACCACGGGCTGATCCATGAGCAGCCGTCGCTGTGGCCCGGTGAGCTGCCTGCCGTCCGCTTCGTCGACCCGGGCCTGGGGATGACGCTGTCGCGCGCCGCCGTGGCGTCGGCCTTGCGCCTGGCCGTGAGCCGGCGAGGGGTGGGGCTGCGCCACGCCTACCCTGACGAGGCGGTCTGGCTGGCGCAGTTGCTGGCCCTGGCGCATCTGTATCCGTCCGATGAAGGGCATGCGGTTCACCTGCGCCGGCCCCCGGAAGGCGGGCAGGAGCCTGCGCTGTTCCACAATCTTTGCTGGCCTGCTCCGGGCCGGGCAGTGGTGCTCACCACCGTCGGCGACGACGAGGGCTTGTCGCGCTTGTACCCGGCAGCCAACGACACGCCGATATCGCCGCCCCGGATTTGGCCCCCCGACCAGCCACCTCGGCTGCCAGGCGGTGCCTTGCCTTCGCAGCAACTGGTCCACCTTGGTGGGCCGGCCGCGCCTGCGGACGCGGGCTCACCCTGCGTGATCGCCGTTGCACGCAACGAGCGGGTCATGCTGCCGCACTTCCTGGCTCACTACCGTCGACTGGGTGTGCGGCGCTTCGTGATTGCCGACAACCTGTCGACCGACGGTTCGCGCGAGTACCTGCTTGGAGAGCCGGATGTCTGCCTGTACTCGGTCGACACGCCTTACCGTGCCTCGCATTTCGGTGTGGCGTGGCAGTCTGCAATGCTCACCGCTCATGCGCAGCGCTGTTGGGCGCTCGTGGCCGACATCGACGAGCTTCTGGTCTGGTCGGGCTGCGAGTCAGAAGGGTTGGATGGGCTGTGTGCCCGCCTGGATCGCCAAGGCCATGATGCCGCGCTGGCGCTGATGGTCGACATGTATCCGCAGGGCACGCTGGACGAGGCAGACTTTGGGGCGGGCGAACCGTTCGACGTGGCGCCGTGGTTCGATGCCCAGCCGGTGCGGCCCTGGCGCATCGGTTCGGGCAGCTATTCGAACGGCATCACCTGTGTCAGCGCCGTACGCCATCGCCTGCTGCCTGATTCGCCGCCCAATCACTACACGGCGCAGAAACTGCCGCTGATGCGATGCCACGCAGGTGTGCGGCTGTCAGAGGGTCTGCACTACGCCAGCGGCCTGAAGCCGGCACCGACGCCGGTGTATTTCGCCCACTTCAAGTACCACCGTGGCTTTCGCCTCAAGGTCGAAGAAGAAGTGGCACGCAAACAGCACTACAACGATGCCGAGGAATACCGCAAATACCGCGCCCTGTGGGCCGAGGCGCGCGGCATCATGTTCGACCCGGCCGTCTCGCGCCGCTACACCGACTCTCAATCTTTCGCCGACATCCCATGGAATTGAGTCTGGACGATCTCGCCACCCGACGGCGCATCGGCCGTCACGGGGCCGAGCTGCAGCCGCGTCGGGTCGATGCGCAGGCCATCGCCAAGGCCTGGTGCATCGTCGTGGTCTGCGTTCGCAACGAGCGGCCCCGTCTGACGCGCTTTCTCGGCCACTATCGCCACCTGGGCGCCGCGCATTTCCTGTTCGTCGACAACGCGTCCACCGACGACACCGAGGCCTACCTGCTGGAGCAGCCCGACTGCTCGGTCTGGCGCGCCGAGGGCAGCTACAAGGCGTCGAACTTCGGCATGGACTGGTGCAACCACCTGCTCGCCCGCCACGGCGTCGGCAAGTGGTGCATCACCGTCGATCCAGACGAGTTCCTGCTCTTTCCCTACTGCGAGCAGCGTGGGTTGAAGAGCCTGACGCGTTACATGGACGGGCTGGAGCAGCCCGCCCTGTTCGCGCCGCTGATCGATGTCTATGGCGCAGGTCGCCTGAGTGAGACGCAGCTCACCGCCGACACCGACCCTTTCGAGCTCTGCCCCTATTTCGACCGTTTCAACCTCACGCAGCGCTGGGATGAGGGCAGCGGCAGCTTCTGGGTCCAGGGGGGTGTTCGGATGCGGCGCTTCTTTGCCGACGACCCGATGAAGGCGCCGGCGTTGAACAAGGTGCCGCTGATCAAGTGGCGGCCCGGGCTGCGCTATGTTTCGTCGATGCACCACACCAACCGACGCGAGATCAACTGCACGGTGCGCGGCAACCGCCAGGCGGTGTCGGGCGTGCTGTTCCACTTCAAGTACGTCAACCTGCTGACGCAAAAAGCGGCCGAGGAAATGAAGCGCGGCGAACACTACGACGGCAGCGCCGAATACAAGGCCTACCTCGATGCCGGTGACCCGGTGCTGTTCGACCCGGAAGTCTCGGTGCGCTTCGGCGGGACGCGGCAACTGCAGGAGCTGGGCTTCATGCAGGCCGGCGCCTGGTTTTGAGCGGAGCGCTCTTGGACTCGCGTGTCGTGACCGTTGAAGAATTCGTTGCCCTCGTTCGACGCGGTGAGAACGCCGTGTTTCGCTTCAAGGCGCATCAGGTCGACTACCTCCCGGGCGATTCCGGTGTGCTGGTGGTCACCTTTGAGCCTGCGGCCGCCACCAAGGTCGAGCCCGATCTGGACCGGCCGGTGTGGGGCCAGACCTTCTTGCGGCGACGCGGGCATGCCGTGCTCGGCGTCAAGCGTGAATCTTCTGATTGGTATCGCGACCCGGAACTGCATCGACTATTTCGCGCGCTCCAGGCTGCAGCCTGGTTCGCAGGCTTCCGCCAAGTCATGTTCTACGGGCCCTCGATGGGAGGCTACGCGGCCCTGGCATTTGCCGCCTGTGCGCCCGGATGCACCGTACTGGCCATGCACCCCCAGTCGACGCTGGCGCCCGACCGGATTTGGTTCGACCAGCGTTTCGCGGCCAGGGCCAAGCGTTGGCGAGGAGATTTCGTCGATGGCATCGACGGCGCGGCCGTCGCGACGCGGGTGTATGTGTGCTTCGACCCCTGGCAGATCAAAGACCGTCTGCACGTGCAGCGCCTGCCGCCGCACAACCGTGTGGACCTGCGCCTGCCTTATGTAGGGCATGCCACGTCCCAGTCTCTGCAGCGGTTGGGTCTGCTGGGCTCGGTCTTCGACCAGGCCTTGGCGGGTACGCTCGACGCGGCGGGCTTCAAGCGGATGGCGCGAGAGCGCGTGCGTCTGGCCGAATATCAGTTCCGTCTTGCAGAGCGGGGCGTTTGGAAACCGCGCCGGCTTCACATTCTGGGGAAGGCGTTGCAGATTGATCCGCAGCACTCTGCGGCGCTGCGCTTGCGGCATGCGCTGGTCCCGCAGGTTTCGTCAGCGGCGGGTCGTGCCGAGCCGCCGCCTCCCCGCCGTTGGCCGATGGGCATCGTGACGGCCGACCGGGTGCCGCTCGTCTACCTGAATCTGCCGAAGTGCGCCGGAACGACGATCCAGAACCACTTGCTCTACATCGCCCGAGGGCGCTACGCGGAGAACCCCGGCGACATCTACCAGCACGACGGTCTGTGCCGCAGCCGTGAGGACCGCGACGAAACGCATGATCTGATCACTCGCCAGATCCGCAGCGGCGCGCTGATCTTCACCTTCGTGCGCCACCCCGGGCGGCGCGCATACGCCTGCTTCACCGAGAAGATCGCGCAGACCGGCCGCAACAGCTTTGCCGAGGTCAGGCGCGCTCTGCAGAGCGACTGGGGATTGCGCCTGCCCGGGGTGGACGAGCCGACACCGCTGGAACTGCAACGGGAGAACTTCGAAGCCTTTCTTCGCTTCGTCGAGGCCAATCTGGCTGGCGATACCGAGATCCGCCGCGACCCGCATTGGAGCCCTCAAACCCCGATGCTCGCTCACTACCGCAAGCACCTGAAGATCGATGTCGTGGGCCGTGTGGAGGCCTTTGCGGCAGAGATGGCGGTGATCCTTCACCGTGCCGGTGTGAGGCGCATACCAGATGTACGGTGGCGGCCGTGGCGACACGCCGTGGTGCCTTACTCCTATGACGAAGTGATCACCCCGGCACTGCAGGAGCGGCTCGAACGCATTTACGAACGCGATTTCCGCCACCTCGGCTATCAGCGGGAGCCTGAGTGAACGCCCCGTCCTGACACTGCGCGGTGGCACCCGCGCCAAGGTACAGTGCGCGCCGCGGACCCGTCCTGAGCGGCACCCGCGGCGGCGCACCGGCGACGCCCGCGGAAACTGGTTCGCGCGCAACCTCGGATCCAGAAAGTCATTGGCCATGCCGGCACCCTCGTTTCTCTGCATAGGCGCCCAGAAAGCCGGGACCTCCTGGCTTTTCGTGCAACTGGCCAAGCATCCCAACGTGTGGATGCCGCCGGTCAAGGAGTTGCACTTCTTCGATCACCTGTACACGGAGCGCAACCGCGAATGGACGACCGACCACATCAGGTACGGCGTCCGGCGTGCCTTGAAGGCGCACCTGGATCGTCCGGGCGCCATCGATTGGGAATACGTCCGCTACCTCACGGACATGGCCACGCACAAGCTGTTCACGAAGCCTTGGTATTTGCGTTGCTTCGATCTGCAAGAGGCGCAAGGGCGGATCTGCGGCGATGTCACGCCCGAGTATTCGACGATCTCGATGGAGGGCGTGCAGCACGTGGCCCGCATGCTCCCGCACGTGAAGGTGATCTACATCATTCGCGATCCGGTGGAGCGGGCGCTTTCACAGTTGCGGATGAACGTGGAGCGGCGTCGCGTGCAGCCGGCGGAAAGCGTGTTGCTGAAGATGGTGGACGAGCCCGACATCGAAAATCGGGGTGACTACACCAGCTACCTTCCCCGGTGGCGCGCCTGCTTCAGCGCCGAGCAACTGCTCGTGCTGCCCTATGGCGACATCCGCACTGATCCGAAGGGCACGATGCGTCGCGTGGAGCAATTCATCGGCGCTTCGCCGTTCCAAGGCTATGCCTATGACGAACGCGTGCACGAGACTTCGAAGTTCGTGATGCCCGAAGGCGTGATCGCCAAGGTCCGACAACGCATGGCCAGGCAGTCCGCGTTCCTCGCTGCAGAGTTCGGCGCAGACTTCCTGGCGCGCACACTCTGACATGCAAAACGTCGAGGCTCGGGATGACCCTGACCGCCGGGGGCAACCGCGTCTGGCGTTGCTGCTGCTGTGCCATGAATCGCCGACCGTGGTGGCGAGGCGTCTGAGTGCGCCGTTCTTCAGGCACCCCGACGTCACGACCTACGTTCACTACGACGGCGCGCGCAGTGCCGCGCACCACGCCGAATTGCAGCGCCTGCTGCCGGCCGAGGGGCGCTTTCGCTTTGTCGATGACCGAATCACGTGTCGGTGGGGTGATCACACGCTGGTCGAGGCGACGCGGCGACTGATGGTCGCGGCGATCTCGGACAAGGAGTTTGCCGCCGAGCACCTGGTGTTGATCAGTGGTTCGTGCGTGCCTTATCGGCCGGTGGCGAGCCTGCAAGCCTATCTGCGACAGCATCCGGGTGTCGAGTTCATCCAGGCGCAGGACCCTAGACACCGGCGTTGGATTCAAGACGGATTGGAAAGCGAACGTTTCGAGTATTACTTTCCGTTCAACTATCGGACGCATCGGCGGTGGTTCGAGTGGCTTACCGATCGGCAGCGAGAGTTCCGCATCCGGCGTCGGGTGCCTGACGGCCTCACGGTTCATTTCGGCTCACAGTGGTTTTGCCTGACGCGGGGCACGGCAGCATCGGTGGCGGCGGAGCTGCAGCGGCCGGACATTCGGCGCTGGCTGCGCTGGAGCTGGATCCCCGACGAGTTCGCAATCCAAACGCTGGTAGCCAAAATCTGTCCACGCGGCCGCATTGCCGGCTTCAACCTGACGTATTACGAATTCGGTCTTCGGGGTCAGCCATTGGTGCTCGAAAACGGCCACCTGGACCACCTGATGGCTCAACCATTTTTCTTTGCCCGCAAGCTGGCTCCAGAAGCGCAAGCCCTGGCTGCCGCGCTCGATGCGCGGACGGCGCAGATCGAGCCTGACCTGAGCTATTTCGACCGGGTTGGCACGCCCACGTCCCACCATGCGCGACGGTTGGCAGAGGTGAGCGCTGGCGTGTCCTTGCGTGCCCACGTTGGCACAGTGAACGACCTGGTGCGTGGCCCCATGGGAACCAGCAAGCGTCGCTACTACGTGCTGCGAGCCAGCTCACGCGCATGGTTGAAGGCTGTGCTGCGTCAGGCCAGGGCCGATGGCAGGTTGCCGATATTCGACGCGCCCTTCGACCCCGGGGCTGCATGCATTGCCGGCGACGGCGCTCATCGCGGCTTCGGGCCGCACGACCGTTATCGCCGCGACCACGATCCCGCCGCATACCTGCTCGAACTGGTCCAGGTCGACCCAACGCAGCCGGCGGCCTTCGGGCTCGACTTGCGCCGGCCGGGTTGGGCCCGCGACGCCGTGCGCGCCGACAGCCGTGCCACCGTGATCGATATGGACCCCCCTTTGTCGCGCGAGCAGCGTGCTGCGACCATGCTGGCGGAGCTCGACCAAGCCAGCGACGCGGATGTCATTGTGTCCGTGCTCGAAGCCATGCGCGACGGCGGCAAGCTGCCTGACGAGCGCTTTCTTTCCAGTGTCGAGTCCCCGCCAGCGTGCCAAACGGTCGCATTGCGCGATCTGGGGCCAGAGCTCGGCGACGCCACCTTGCTGGCGCTGCGCACCGCTTATCATTCGCTCGACCCGGCGCCCTACCATGTCGCGACGGGCGCTGCCTGGCGGCAGTTCTGGAAATAACGTGGCTGTCGCCCAGCCTGCGCCTCTGACGATCTAGCCTTCTGCTCATGAACAAACCGGCCGCCCCCTCCCCCAAAGCCAAGCCTGCAGCCGCGCCTGTGGCAACCAAGAAAGCCGGTGCTGCAGCACCGGAGTCGGCCGAGGCGCCGGAGGCGCCGCCGCCGTTCTTCGTGCTCGGTTGTGTGCGTTCGGGCACTACGATGCTGCGTGACGCTCTTCGCATGCACCCGAACCTGGCTTGTCCCGAGGAGACGCATTTCTTCCGTTGGGGGGAGCCCTACGGAACCGAAGCGATGTCGCGGTCGCTGTCGAACAATGCCGTGCTGAAGAAGCACCGCGAGATCGACGGCATCACCGAACCCGAATTCGCCGAACTGCTACGTCAATGCGGCTCGCGCGCCGAGTTGTACACCCGCTATATGGCGCTGTACCTGCAACGCAGGAAGCCCGGCGCGAAACGCTGGTTCGACAAGACGCCCCAGAATGTCTATGGGGCGCTGCTGGCGGCCAGCAGCATGCAGCGCTCCAAATTCGTCCACATCGTGCGGGACCCGATCAATGTCGTGGCCAGCCTGCGGATCGGTCGCATCGTCAAGGTGGAAAACCTGACCGGCGCTTGCAACTACTGGAATGAGGCGGTCCAGATTGTCAGCGGGTTGAAACGAGCGTATCCAGCCAGGGTCTTCGAATTGCGCTACGAAGACTTCGTGGCCCAGCCGGAAACGCAACTGAAACTGCTGTTGGATTTCATCGGTGAACCCTTCGATGCCAAGTGGTTTGCCCAACTGAACACCCGCCAGATCGACCACAAGGACGAGGGCGTGCTGTCCGAGGCCGAGCAGGCGGTGGTTCGCCGCGCGTGCGCCCAGGGGCGGCGCCGTTACGGCTATGAAGGTGCCGAAGGCGCCTCCGTCAAGGCGGAAGGCAAGGCCAAGTCGATCTCAAACAAAGTTCCAGGGGCCCGCAAGGCCGCCAAACTCGTCTGAACGTCAAGTTAACATGCCCGACGAGGCCGCCTCGTACGCCCTTGAGGCTGGTCGGGCCCAACACTTGCAGCTGAATCTCCCATGTCACAACCTGTTGATACGCGGCGCCATGAACAGGTGCATCGCTTGACCCTCGAGCTTCAGGCCCTGCGTGGGCGCTTGAACGACACCATCGACCATCTGTGCGAGCTCGTCGCCGGCCATGAGCTTGGCAGCGAGCCGGTGGGCTTGTCGCCGCTGGCTGGACACGACGAGGGCAGCGCAGAGCGTAGCCTGGCCCCGGGCTGGCTGCGCCTGCCCAGCAGCCAGGCCTCGGTCAGCAACCCGCCGTCAGGCCATCGCCTGGGCAACGAGACTGCGGTTTACAGCGACTACCGCAACGGCTTCGTGCAGATCATTCAGGTCAGCCAGCCGCGTGGCGCCGACGAGCGCTATGCGCTGGTCGTCAACCATGCCGATTTCGACGGCAGTTTCCTGTCCTTCGTGATCGACGCCCGTGCGTTGCTGAAGGACATGCCGGCCGGGCCGGCGCGGCTGTCGTTGGCGGTCGAGGTGCGGGGCACGCCGATGCCGGGCATGAACGCCAAGTGCGCCTGGAAGGTCGGTGAGCACTGGAGTGAGCGGCCGCTGCGATTGCAGCCTGGGCAACTGGCTGCCGACAGCCTGAGCGTCGACATGCTGGACCCGTCGCAGCTGAACGCGCTCGACTTCCACCTGTTCTTCAACCCGGTGGGTCGCGGCAGCTTCGAGATCCGCCGCCTGACGGCCGCGCTGGTGGTGACCCCTGCCAACGACGTGCCGGTGACATCCAGCGTTTTCGAAACCGCACCCTGACCATCCGGCGGCGACGGCCTGCCCGCAGGGCCGGACGTCCGCCGCGGTGCAGGCTGCTGCCTTTCATTGCAGGCCCCAACATGACTTCCTCCGACGCCAACGACCCCGCCGCCATCGGCGCCGTGCCGCTCGCCCAGGCCCGCATCGACTGGGGCCATGGCCGCATCATCGGTTTCTCTGTCCCTGCCGACGACGCCCTGGCGTTCGACGTGGTCCAGCTCTGGCTGGACGGTCGCTGTGTCGCATCGGCCGTGGCCAACCTGTCGGTGTTCGACTTCGCGCGCGACCTGGCCGGCCTGAATCTGCCGTCGCGCGAGCATTCGGCGTTCGAGCTGCGCATTCCGCAAGCCGCACTGTTGCCGGGCCAGATCGGTGACGGCATGGTGGCGCTGGAAGTGCGCACCACCCGGGGCGGCTCGGTGCTGGCCACCTCGATCCAAGGGTTGCACGAGTTGCTGCGCCTGACCGACGGCGCACCGGTCGATCTGCTGTACCAGGTGCGTTTCCACGGCCTGGCGAGTGGCGCCCTGCAGGGCTGCGTGGTCAACCTGCACGGCGTCAGCCAGCGGCCCGCTTTGCTGGCCCGGCTGAACGACCACAGCGCTGAGCCGCTGGCGTTCTACGAGTCGGCGGCCGATGGCAGCGTGCATCACTTCTCGATCCCGGTGCGCGTCGATCGCCTGGTCAACGGTGTCAACCAGATCAGCGTCGTCGGGCCGGACAACCAGCCGCTGGGCAGCTACCCGATCCAGATCGGCGTGGCCACGCTCGGTGAGAGCGAACGCAAGCTGGCCGCGCTGGAGGCCGAGGTCGCCTTCCTGAAGCGCCTGGTGCTGACGCAGAACCCAGAAGCCTTGCCGGCCCGCCTGGCGCTGCTCAAGAGTGAGATCGTCAACATCTGCTCGGAGATGATGACGCTGCAGCGCACCAACTTCGAACGCGAATGGCTGGCGCGCCCGATCGCGCAGACCGTGTCGATGCCGGGTGCCGGCACAGCCCCGGTGCGGCCGATCGTGCCGCATGCGGCGCAGGCTTGACGCCGCCGCTGGAGACGCCGCGCCGTGCTGAGCTACGCTGACCCCGGGGTCCGGCCCGCGCCCGCCATGGCGGCGGGCGGGCGCCGGCGCCTGTACGTTTTTTCGCCCTTGCCGCCGCAGCGCAATGGCCTGGCCGACTACATTGTCGAATACCTGCCGATGCTGGCAGACGATTTCGACCTCTGCCTGGTGGCCGAGGGCGGCCGCAGCGGTGCCGCAGCGGCCCAATTCCCGGGCGCACCGTTCCAGGTGCTGGACGAGGCGGCCTTCCTGTCGCGTCAGCCCGAGCGTGACGCCCAGCTGCTCTACAACGTCGGCAACAACGGCGATTGCGCCTACATGCTCGACCACCTGCACCGCTTCCCGGGCGTGGTGGTGGTGCATGACGTGTCGCTGTTCTACATGCACCAGGTGGCGCTGCAGATGGAGCGCTCGAACGGCATGTTCAGCCACTGGGTGCGCGACACCGGCTACGACGTGCCGGCCGATTTCGTGGCGCGCGACGGCTCGCTCGGCCGCACGCCCGGCCTGCTGTACCAGGAATGCCTGATGGTGCGGCGGATCGCGGAATCGGCGCGCGGCCTGATGCTGCACAGCCACTACGCCGAAGCTCGCTTTCGCGGCGGTGCGTTCGACATCCCGCTTGGCGTCGAGAACGGCCGCCCGCTGGCACGCATCCCTCACTTCGTGCTGCCGCCGGCGCCGCCGGCGTGGGACGCCTACCAGGTGCTGCAACGCTTTGGCATCGACACCAACGACATCCTGCTGCTCGTGCCGGGCTTCCTCACCGGCAACAAGATGCTCTACGAGGTGCTGGTGGCCTACTCGCGCGCCTGCGCCGACCACCCGCGGCTGAAGCTGCTGTTCGCCGGCGAAGAGCGGGCCGACGAGTACGCGGTTTCCGCGCGCATCCGGCAGCTCTGGCCCGATGGCGATGGTCCGAAAGTCACCGGCTACCTCGACGCCCGCGAGCTGGACATCCTGCTGGGCCGGGCCGACCTGTCCTTCGTGCTGCGTTACCCCACCTACGGCGAAACCTCCGGCATCCTGCCGCGTGCGGTGATGGGCGGTGGCCGCGTGGTCACGGTCGACATCGGCTCGTACCCCGAATTCGAGTCACCGCTGATCGACCACGTCTCGATCGGCGCCGGCATGGTCGACCAGTTGCACGCCAGCATCGAAAAGCTCTGCGCCTCGATGCCCAAGGCCTCGGACCGTGCCGCGCGCCGCCAGGTCGAAGCCCAGCGCGCCGAGTCGCTGAGCCCGCGCGCGCTGTACCCGCGCATCCGCGCGCTGCTCGACGCGGCCTGGGAGGCCCCGCGATGAACGCGCCCGATACCGCCTTCGCGGCCGTCAGCAAGGCCGCGTTGATCGTTGACGCCTGGGTGGATCTGTTCGCCACCAGCCTGGCCCGCAGCGGTGCGCTGGGCAACGGCCTGCCGGTCGTGCTCACCGATTCATTGCGCGTGCTGCCGCTGCTCGAGTCGCAAGGGCCGATCGGCTGGATCCACACCTCGCCGTGCCTGTACCAGGATCACGTGGTGGTGGCGCATGGCCAACCGTCGCCGCGGCTGCGCGTCGATGCTGCCCGGCAGCCGGCCGATGCCAGCCAGATGCTGCGCCGCGCGTCGTTGTGCCTGGTGTCGGTGCCGGCCGAGCGCGCGCCAGCCGCGGCCATGGCCGCGCTGGCCGCCAAGGCGTTGCAGGCGCGTGCCTCGCTGATGCTGTTCGGCGCCCCGCAGGCCGGTGGCTGGGGCGCGTTCGACGGGCTGGTGCGCCAGGGGGCGTTGCAGCCGATCGAGGCGGGCGGCGCCCGCGTGCTGGCCAGTGCCGGCCTGGCCGGGACGTTGGGCGAGGCCGGCCTGCATGATGCCGAGCGGGCCGTGGCATTGGCCGGCCAGCTGGCGCGTGCCCGCCAGGCCGACATCCACGTCGAGCGGCTCGACCAGGACCACCTGAAGCTGCGCCTGCGCATCGACCCGGTGCTGCTGGTCGCCGCCGGCAGCCAGACGCTGGCGCACCACATCATTCACGAGGGCCGCGCGTTGTTCAACAGCCGCGGCCTCGGCGCCCTCCTGCTGCCGTGGGCCGCCCCTTGCCAGGCGCGGCTGCTGTTGCGAAACGTGCGCGCCCGCATCGACGGCTGCCAGATCGCGCTCGGTGGTCAGTCCGTGTCGCCTCTGGCGATCGACTACACCGAGCACGGCGCGTTCTTGAAGTTGGCGCTGCCCGCGGTGGCGCCGGGCCGCGACGCGTTGCTGCACCTGTCGTTGCCGCGCGATGCCGTGCCCAACGATGGGTTCTGCGACATCGGCGCGGCTGAATTCACCGTCGAGACGGCATGATGGATCTGTCCAGCACCACCACGCCCTCCACCTTCGCGCCCAGCGGCCTGGCCGCGCCGCGCTGCCTGGTGGTCACCTTCAACCGGTTGATGCCGGCCGACCAGGGCAACTCGCGCCGCATCATGCAGTTGGTGCGCCTGTACAAGGCGCAGGGCTTCGAAGTCGACCTGCTGTACCACAACGAAGAGGGGTTCGACCCTGGGTTGTCGCACGCGCTGGCGGGCGAGTTCGGCCGCATCAACGTGGTTCGCTCCCGGGCGCCCAAGCACATCCAGCCTGGCCATGTGTGCCGCATCGTCGACTGGTACGACCGCGGCCTGGACGCCGCCGCACGCGACATGCACCGGCTGCGCGGCTACAGCGTGGTTCACGTCAACTACGTCTGGTATTCGCCGCTGCTCGAGCAGTTCGGCTCGGACGTCGTCAAGGTCCTGGACACCCACGACGTGTTCGGCGAGCGCCGTGCCAAGTACACCGCCGCCGGCATGAAGCCGCAGTGGTTCAGCACCACCTACGCCGACGAGGACGTGGCCTTGCGCCGCGCCGATGCGGCGCTGGCGATCCAGAAGGAAGAGGCGGCCGAGCTGGCCGCCCGGGGCCACCGCAACATCCTGTACCTGCCGTACGTCGAGCCCAGCCTGCGCCCGTTCACACCGCGCGGCGGTGACCGGCCGTTGACCTTTGGTTACCTGGGCAGCGGCAACGACTGGAACATCCTCAGCATGGCCGAGTTCCTGTCCAAGATGCAGGCCAAGGGCGTGCCGTTCCCGCACCCCATCGTCGTCGCGGGCGGGGTCTGTCGCCACGTGCGCGAAGGCACCGGCGTGATCAAGCTCGGCTTTGTGCAGGAACTGCACACCTTCTACGACGCGATCGACATCGCGCTGAACCCGATGGTGGGTGGCACCGGCCTGAAGATCAAGACCGTCGAGCCGCTGTGCTACGGCAAGCCGGTGTTGACCACGCTGCCGGGCGCTCAGGGTCTGACCCACTTGTGGCAGATGCCGATGTTCGACGACAACGCGGCGTTGACCGACTACATGTTCGACCGTTTTGGCCGCGCCGGTACCTCGTCCGCGCTGGAAGAGCTGGCCTCGTTGGCCGCCTCGACCCGGCAAGCGCTCGATGCGGAATACGATGGCCAAGTCGATCGGCTCGCCCGTTGGCTGGCGTCACGCGTCTGACTTGGTTTCCCGATGTTTCAGGGTTGATCCTAGGGGGGATCTCGGCTGCTGCCGGCTGGTAAATTCCGCCGCCTGAAATTGTTTTACACCCCCTTCTGTTGGCAGGCCTGAAACATGATCGAACAAGACAAGGCAGTCCGGTTGAAAACGCTTGCGCGCGAGATCCGCGACGAGTTGGGCGAACACAACGTGCTGGACGCCCTGGCCCGTGAGCTGGCCGTCGGCCGGCTGGCGATGGCCGAGTTGACCGCGGAGCTGGCCGCGATGCGCCAGGAAATGGATGTCATCAAGCTGGTCCAGAAGGGCCGCGACATCCTGCTGCCGCAGGCGCGCGCCCAGTACGCGGGCCGGCGCAAGGCGGTCATCGAAGCCGGCATGCCGATGCCGTCCGAGCGCGGCTTCTATGGCCTGGAGCGCGACGGCGTGGGCAACCCCTTCCGCTGGACCGGGCCCAGCGCGGCGTTCCATTTCGATTTCCACCTCGACCGCTCGGTGCCGCTGCGCTTCGTGCTGCAGATGCCGCTGTGGGGTGCCGAACATGCGCAGGGCCTGCGCGCCGTCAGCGACGACCTGGACCTGCCGCTGCTGAAGCGGCCTGGCCACCGCGTGCTCGATTTCGAAGGCGTGCTGCTGCCGCGTGAATCGCTCGGCGTGACGCGCCTGACCTTCATTGCCGAGCACCTCAGCACGGTGCCGTCGAACGAGGACGAAACGGCGACGCGCCAACTGGGCGTGCCGTTCCTGCGCCTGAACGTTGCCGAGATCAGCGAGGCCGAGTTCGCCGAATGGCTGAAGTCGGTCGAGCCTGGCCCCGCCGATGCGGCGGCGAGCAAGACCAACAAGCCTGCAGCGGCCGCATCCGCCGGTGCTGCCAGCGCCGCCCCATGAACCGCCGCGCCGAGGCCTTGTCGACCCGGGCCGGCGGCCCGACGAACGGGCTGCCGGGGCTGCCGCCGGCCGACCCGCACGCCGCGCTGCATGCCGAGCTGATGGCCCGGCTGTCCGAGCCCGAGGTCAGCCTGCTGGGCGCCGACATCCTGGTGCTGTCGCCCACACCGACCGCGCCAACCGACCAGGGCAACCGCAAGCGGATCTACGCCGTCTGCCGCGAGCTGCAGCGCCGCGGCGCACGCATCCATTTCGTCTTCTACCCGCAGGAATGGTGGTTCGACTACCTGCCGGACGACCTGGTGCGTGAAATGGCCGACCAGTGGGACAGTTTCCACCTGCTGCCCGCGACTCGCCACACCTACACCCGGCCCGAGGGCGCGGACTACAAGATCGACGAGTGGTGGGACGACTCGATCCGCGACTACCTGCAGTGGCTGTTCAAGCGCAACCGCTTCGACGCGTTCATCGTCAACTACGCCTACATGAGCAAGGCGTTCGAGTACGCGCCGGCGAACACGCTGAAGATCCTCGACACCCACGACAAATTCACCGGCCGGCGGCAACTGCTGGACGACAACGGCATCGCGCCCGAGTTCTTCTACACGACCGAAGACCAAGAGGCGATCGCGATGAACCGCGCGCAGCTGGTCTGGGCGATCAAGGACGAAGAGGCCGAGTTCTACCGCAGCATCAGCAGCACGCCGTGCATCACGATGCCGCACATCGAGCCCGAGCACCGCGTGCCGCGTGTGCGCCGGCCCGAAGACGAGAACCGGCTGGTGATCGGCATGCTCGGCTCGGGCAACGCGATCAACGTGAACAACGCGCGGGCCTTCGTCAAGGTGGCGCTGCCGATCCTGGCGCGGCGTGAAGCGCCGGTGGTGATCCGTTTCGTCGGCGCCATGTGCAGCCGGCTGCCCGATCTCGAAGGCATCCCGGGCGTCGAACTGATGGGCCCGGTCGATTCGACCGACGAGTTCTACCGCGATGTCGACCTGGTGATCGTGCCGCTGGCGTTCTCCACCGGCCTGAAGATCAAGGCGGTCGAGGCCTTTGCCACCGGCATGCCGCTGGTGGCGATGGGGCACGCGCTCGAAGGCATCCCGACGCGCCACCCGTGGCACAAGTGCGAGACGATGGAAGAGGTCGCCGAGGTCTGCTGCGACATCGCCTTCGACCGCCAGCTGCTGGCCGGGCTGACCGAGACGACGACCCGCACCTACGCGCTGGTGCGGGCGCAGGCGAAGATCGCTTTCGACGACACGCTGCGCCGGCTGACCAACTACCCGACGGTCGTGATGACGGTGGACCGCAGCTTCTTCGAGCTCGATTCGCCGTACCGCGAGCACATCTTCCAGACCGTCAACCTGATGCGCCACCTGGCCCAGGTGGTGCTGTATTTCGACCAGCCGTTGCCGACCAGCCAGAACGCCTTGTTCGAGGCCTTCCATGGCATGTCGACGCACTGCAAGCTGGCCATTGCCCCCGGGCTCGAGCCGGCCAATGGGCGCTCGCTGGGCCTGCCGAGCGTGCAGGCGGGCCTGCAGGACGTGTTGGCCGCCTATGGCCGTGCGACGCTGTGGGTGACGCGGGTCTGCCCCGAGATGCTGACGCTGGGCAAGCAACCGGCGCGCTTGCCGCTGTTCGTGCGGCTGGACGTCGTGCGCATGTTCCAGCCGACGATGCTGGGCAGCGCGATGTCGCACCTGACCGCACAGTTCCACGAAGCCACGCTGATCGACAGCCACCCGCTGGCGGCGCCGGTGCCGGCCGCCGACCACGCGCGGCTGACGACCGTGCCGTTCTGGCGCTGGCGGCCCTGGTTGCTCAACAACGAAGGCGGCCCGCAGCGCGTGTTGCTGCTGGCGCGCGCCGACCAGGTCGAACTGGCCGACGTGCTGGCCCACGCGCTAGACAAGTTCCATCCCGATTGGGCGCCCGCGCGGGTGGTGGTGGGCGAGCCGGATGCCGGAGCATCGCTGCCGGCGCCGCAGTCGCCGCGCGAGCGGCTGCAGGCCGCGGCCCTGTTGGCCCGGTTCCGCCTGATGCGGCCGCTGCCACTGGCGGTGCTCGACCTGAGTGGCGACGCGCCTGAGTTCGAGGTGTTCCGCGAGACTTTCCGCCGGGCCCAGGTGCCGGTGATCCAACCCGAGCAAGGCGACGGCAACCCGGATCAGATCAGCCTGTGGCAGCTCACCGATCTGGTGATGACACTGGGCCAGAATCTTGCTCGCTGGACCGACCAGGCGCAGCGCGAGGAAAAGGCGCGCTACGGCAGCGATGCCGGCTGGAACCACATCTGGAAGTCGATTTCGGTAAAGAACGTGCTCTGGTAGCACGCGTAAACTTCAAGTTCGGCTGGTTTCGGCCGTTGTCCCCGTTTTTTTTCGTCGCCATCAGGAGCGCCCCCGCATGAAGCAAAAAGACCGTCCGGCCCATGAAGTGATCCGTGAAGAGGACCTGGGCCGCATCGTGTTCTTCATGGGCGGCGTGCGCTCCGGCACCACGGTGTTCCGCCGCATGCTGGCCTCGCACCCGCGCGTGCGTGATCGCGGTGAAATCTTCAACTCGAACAACCCGCAAGGTTTCTTCAAGTATTTCCGCGAGCAGATCGCCGCCGATCCCGACATGGTGTTCCCGGAGCACCAGAACAAGATCTTCCTGTCCTATGTCGCCTCGCTGGTGCCCAAGGACAAGGACGGCATCGCGCTGCTGGACATCAAGTACGAGCACCTGAACCTGGTGCACGACGCGTGGCAGCTGCCGTTCACGAACCCGCCGATGCTGCGCCTGATCAAGCGCAGCCAGCTGAAGGTGGTTCACCTGCGGCGTCAGCACTTCTATTCGGTGCTGTCCAACCTCGTGGCGGTGCAGACCGGCCGCTACCACAAGCCGGCCGACGATTCGTCCAAGCTGCCCGAGAAGCGGCCGGTGGCCGTGGAGCGCGCACTGGTGCTGTCGTCGATGAAGAAGCGCAAGCGCGCTGCCGACACGGTCGACAGCTCGTTCGACGACGCCCAGCGCCTGTCGCTGGACTATGAAGGCGTGTTCGACGATGCCGGTGACTTCCAGCCTGCGGTTTGCGAGCGCCTGGCCGCCTTCCTGGGTGTCGACAACCAGTTCGAACGCCAGCCGGCGTTGAAGAAGGTGATCGACGAGCCGCTGTCGGCGGTGATCACCAACTACGAGGAGATCCGCGACCTGGAGTCTGCGGCGCTCTGAGTGCCCGGCGCCGGCGGCGTCTCGACGACGACCTGCCGGGCTGCCGCCCCTTCCATCCGCTTTGCCTGCGGCGCGCCTGGCGCGCCACTGTTGTCCGATGAAACCACCGCTGATCGTTGTCTGCACCCACCACAAGACCGGTTCGGTCTGGATGGCCAATATCTTCCGTGCGCTCAAGCGCCACGAGAAGCTGCACCTTCACACCAAGGCGCAGGCCGAGTTGCCGCCCAACACCGACATCTTTCTGCAAGACCACAGCAAGGTCGACTTGAAGGCACTGCAGGCGCGCTTTTCCGGCCGTGGCGTGCGTGCCGTACACGTCATCCGCGACCCGCGCGACGTCGTCATCTCGGGCTGCTTCTACCATGTGAAGACGGTCGAGAAGTGGGCCAACAACCCGAAGAAAGAATACGGCGGCAAGTCGTACCGCCAGGCCATCAGCGCGCTGGGCAGCGACCATGACAAGCTGCTGTTCGAGATGGACCACGCCGGCGGCAAGACCATTCGCGAAATGGTGGCCTGGGACTACACCCAGAAAGACATCTGCTTCGAGGCGCGCTACGAAGAACTGATCGTCGACCGCGACCTGAAGATCTTCAAGCCGATGATGGAATTCCTCGGCTACGAGGGTGACCGGCTGGAAACGGCGCTGAAGTTCGTGCGCGAGCTGTCGCTGTTTGGCGGCGCGGCGGGCAGCGACCCGGCCGACCACATTCGCTCAGGCGAAGGCCGGCAATGGGTCAGCGTCTTCACGCCCGAGCTGAAAGAGGCCTTCAAGGCCCGTTTCCCGGACGCGCTGCAGCGGCTGGGCTACGAGGCCGGCGCCGACTGGTAGACCGGGCAACCGGGTGGCGCCAGCCGCCCGCACTGACCTCGACAACGCGGCCGCTGAAAAGCGGCCGCTGTCGTTTGGGTGAGCGCGAGCGAGGGCTCGCGCGCTGTCAGTGTTTCATCGGCGTTAGGCGCCGGGCTGGCGCCAGCCGCTTCATTCGGCCGAGTAACCGAAGAGCTGGAAGTCGCGTGCGAAGCGGTCTTGCACCGTCGACAAGGCCAGCGACGACAACGCGAGGGCGGACTTCTTCTCGGTACTCGAATTGCGCACCTCGAGCGGCACGGTGACTTCGAGCTTCTCGCAGATGTGTGCAAAGTCTTGCTCGATCGATTCGACCTTGCCGACGAAGTCGACGATCAGGTTGCCCTGCGCGTCGCAAACGCTTTGCCATTGCGGCTGGGCGCCGGCGTCGGCCCAGGTCAGGGGGTGCAGCGCAAAGTCGCTGAAAGACTGCGACTCCAGCGCGGCGGCGACCGCCTTGTAGCGAAACGGCGGCCGGTCGGGCCACTGGCCTTTGGCATCGAAGATGCGGCGCTCGTCGTCGGTCAATTCGGCATCGTGCGCCAGCTTCAATGCATACGAATACAGCGAATGCAGGCGGTCGATCGGATGCCGCACGAAAGCGAATTTGAAAAACTTCGCATACATCGTATCGCCGAGAAACCCGCGCGCTTCAAGCGCCGTGCTGTGCTTGTTCAGGCCGATCGAGCGCTTGAAGAACTCCTGGTACTTCTCGCCGCTTTTGGTGGATCCCAGCACGATGTCGTTGTGCTTCAGCGACTTGGCCAATGCGACTTCGATGCTGGTGCCTGCGCACTTGTGAATGTGAACAAAAACGTAGCGCTTGTTGAGTGAAATGATCATCGATGTTTCTTTCGCACGCCTCACGCCGCCAGGCTGTCGGTACTGTCGGTATTATCTGCGACTGCACATTGGAGCCGAGACCTGTGATCGTCAACCATACCCACAAATTCATCTTCGTTCACGTCCCCAAGTCCGCGGGCACATCGGTCACCGAGCTCTTCAGCCAGTACAGCAGCTATCGAGATCTTGAAGTGGGTGGCACCGTTTTGGGTGAGGTGCTGCAGAACGAATTCAAGAAGCGTTTCGGCCTCACCAAGCACGCCACCGCAGGCGAAATCCGCGCCATCGTGGGGCCCGAACTGTGGAAGTCGTACTACTCGTTCGGCATCGTGCGCAACCCGTATGCGCGCGCGCAAAGCACCTTCCATTTCATGAAGCGTTGGCGAGGCAACAAGGAGATGGACCGCCTGAAGTTCATCGAGAACATGCCCGACTTCCGCAGCTTCGCGCTGTCGCCCAAGCTCAAGCGCAAGCAGTACCACCGCCTGCTGTGGTCGCAGACGCAATGGCTGTGCGACGAGGACAACAAGCTGCTGGTCAACGCGGTGGGTCACCTCGAGTCGCTGGACCAGGACCTGGAGCGCATCCAGGCCGCGATCCCCGGTTTGCCCGAGCGCCCCAAGCAGGCGCTGGCTGCACCAAAGCGGAACAAGAGCGAATCCAGCGACGATGCCTTGCAGAAGCTGCTGCGCGACGAGCCCGAGGTCGAACAAGCGCTGTACGAGGCCTACCAGGACGACTTCGAGACCTTCGGCTACCCCCGCTTCAAGCCCTGACCGGGCCGGCGGCGACGGCCGCGGGTCCCACATTCGAAGGGCGTGCATGGTGCCACCACGGGGTGGCACCATCGTTTCAACTTTCTACAATTGGTTGCCAAGCCATGCGCACCATGCTTCAACGCCTGTCGGGCAAGCCGACCACCGAGCCCACTGCCAAGTTCGAGTTGGCTGAACTGCGGCGCTGGTGCGAGCAAAGCCGGCCCATCTTCATCGTCGGGCTGGCCCGCTCGGGCACCTCGATGCTGCAGGTGGCGTTCGCGCAGCACCCGTCGATGTTCGACATCGCCAACTGCCGCGAAACGTTCATCTTCCTGCGTCCGCGCCAGCCTTACGTCGACCCGATCCATTTCCCGACGCGGGCCTACCTGAAGGGCCGGCCCAACTTGATGGCGCTGCGTGAATGGATCGAGCCGTACGAAGAAGAATTCGGCGAGCTGTCCGAGGCCGATTCGATTCGTGCCTTCTTCTACTTCGCCGGCAACACCGTCTACCCCGGCCGTCACCCGCTGGAAAAGACGCCGGGCCATCTGCGCAAGCTGGAACTGATCTTCGAGATCTTTCCGCTGGCCAAGATCCTGGTCTGCAGCCGCGACCCGGTCGATGTGGTGGCCTCGTACCGCAAGCGCTTGGCCAAGGCCAAGGCCGATGGGGAGCCGCCCGAGAAGACCGGCTGGCTGGACAAGGGCGTCGACGAAATGATCGGTGTCTTCGAGCGCTTCACCAAGCTCGTGAACGACGCGGTGCCCGCGCATGGCAAGGACATGTTCATGGCGCCGTACGACTGGCTGATCGACTCGCCGACAGAGTCCATCCAGACCATCTGCCAGTTCACCGGGATGGATTTCGTGCCGACGATGATCGCGTCCGAGGCCACCGGCAGCAAGGCCGAGGGCAAGTCGGAAAAGGCGCACGCGATCCAGAAGCGCGCCTCCGACGCGCACAAGGTGCTGAGCGCCGAAGAGATCGAGAAGATCCAGAAGGCGTGCGCGCCGTGGATCGACCAATGGAGCCGGCCGGGCGCGCTGGGCTGACCAGAGGGGCCGGGCCGCGCGCCGCGGCAGAAAACGACAACGGCCGCTGTCAGCGGCCGTTGTCGTTGAAGACCCTCGGGGCTGGGCGACCTATTCGTCGTCTTCGTCGTCGACCCGCCGGGATTTGGCGGCCTTCGCCGGCTTGGGTGGCTTGGCGACCTGGGTCTTCGCGGCCTTGGCCGCTTTCGCATTGGCGGGCTTCATCTTGGCCTCGGCGCGGGCGGGTTTGGTCTTGGCGGCAGCTTCGTCGCTGTCGCCTGCTGCACCCTTGGCGGCCTTGCGCGCCTGACGCTGCTCTCGGGCCAAGCGCTTCTGCTCTTTCTCTGCCTTGCTGAGCTTGGCGCCCTCGGTACCGGCCGGTTTGTCGGCCTTGTCCTTGTTCTTGCCCGGCTTGCGGCCGAAGCTGTCGGCGTCTGCCACCGTTGGCGGGGCGGTGTAGCCGAACAGTTTGCTGATCAGTTCGTCGCGCTTGGCGACCATGCGCAGGCTGGGCACGTCGTAAAAGCGTTGGACCACCTTGACGTCGCCGGCGCCCTTGTCCTTCATGGCGTCGATCGCAGCGCGCTGCTCCTCGGTCAGCTTGATGCCCAGCGTGGTCAGCACGTGCAGCAGGTCGGCGCCGATCGACTCGGCCCGGATGAAGTGGGCGGTGATCGCGTTGGCCGCGCCCAGCGCCTCCAGCGCTTCGAGGGTGTCGATCGACTTGTCGACGTTCTCGCCGCCGCGCACGAAGCTCATGAACAGGTGATAGGTCATCAACCCTGCGAGCTTGTTGATCGGCGAGCCCGCATAGCCCGGATCGACCAGGCGGCGGATTGCCTTGTTGGCCAGGATCGCCTTCAGCCACTCGCGAAAGGCGTCGGGGCTCTCTGCGTCGGCATACCAGGTCGCCTTGGCGTACTCGGCGTTCCAGCCCTCCGGGATCTCCATCGCTCCGGGGCGCGCGTTGTCTTTCAGCGGGCGGTTGGCGCGTCGCGCCTTCAGTTGGTCCCAGCGGTCCTGGTCGGTCAGGCGCTTGTGGATGTCGCCCTTGCCGGCGCAGCCCAGCTTCCACTGCGTCAGGTACCAGTTCAGCGGGTTGCAGACATAGCCGACGATCGGCTTGCCGGTGGCCACCAGCTCATCGGCATAACCCGCATGCTTGCCGCTGGTCTCGCCGCCCACGATATCCCCTAGAAGTTTCTTCAATCGGGAGGAGCCGGCTTTGTGAAGTTCAACGAGAATAAGTTTGTCGGAAGTAAGCATGGTGTGCGCTGGTTCCCTCGTCGTGGCCGACCAAGTATAGGGGGGCCAGACGTGGCGTCAGACTTGCTACTGCAGAGAAACTTGGGGGTTGCTGTGGCTGTCTACTCGTCTCGCTTCAAGTACATCTTTTTCGCCAATCCGCAGACCGCGAGCAAGGCGATTGCGAAGACTTTGCAGAAGTCGCTCGATGGGCATGCGATGCCCGATTGGGACCTGCGCCGCGACGGTGACTTGCAGATCAAGAAGCACCACGCCACCTGGCAGGACCTGCAAGACGCCGGCCTGATGACGCGCGAACAGCTCGACGAGCTGTTCAAGTTCACCAGCGTGCGCAACCCCTACGACCTGCTGGTCAGCCGCTACCTCAAGCGCAAGGGCCGCTTCATCAACGAGCCCAAGAAGTACCGCTGGGCACAAGAGAACCCGAAGATCAAGGCCAGCATGGACGCGGCCCAGGAGCAGCCGTTTGCCGAGTGGGTCGCCGGCCAGCTGCACCGCCACAAGGAAAAAGGCAGCACGATCAAGGGCCCGTTGGAATACCTCGACCATGCGGACTACGTGATCCGCTTCGAGGCTTTGCAGGCCGGCTTCGACGAGGTGCTCAAGCGCCTGGGTGTCAACGACCCGATCCCGATCGTCGCCGAGAACGTCACCAGCGAGCGCAAGGAAGGCGCCAAGAAGCGCCACTACACCGAGTTCTATGACGATGCGAGCCGCGAGCTGGTCGGCCGCGTCTACGCGCCGATCATCGAGCGCTTCGGCTACAAGTTCGGCTGACCTCAGGCGCCACCTCAGCGGCCGGGGCGCACCCGGCCGAGGCCCAAGCAAAAGGGCGCCCCTGTGGGCGCCCTTGTCATTGGCCAGTGGATTCGCCGGCTCAATCGGCGTCGGCTTCGGCCTTCTTCTTGCCAGCCTTCTTCGGCGTGCGCTTGATCGGTGCTTCGAAGAACTCGACCGCGCGCTTCCACAGCGGCATCGACAGCTCGACAGGCTCCGGCCCGTGGCCCGCTTCGGCGGAGTTGTACATCAGCGTCATCACATGGCCGTCCGGCGACACGCCGCCTTCGGGATCGATGTCCCAGCGGCGCCACAGACCCGGGAAGTGACGGTTGATGGTCGTCACGTCCTTGACGTTCTGGCCGACGACCAGGCGGATGTCCTGGCCACTGGTGTGAGCGTCTTTCAGCGCCGTCAGCGCGTTGAAGCGCCACGGCGTCGACTGCATCATCTCTTCGTAGTCGTCCATCGTCTTGCCGATGGCCCGCATGCCCGCGGCGATCACACCTTCGCGGTACTTGTCGGGGCGCAGGAACGGGCAGACGGCGACGATGCCGGTCTTGCTGGTGCGGCGGCTGCCGACCAGGATGGCCGACGTGCCGCCGGCCGACGAGCCGTACATCATCACGTTGTCGACCGGCACGCCCAGCTTGGCGCAGAACACATCGATCAGTGCGTTCAGTTCAGGCACCAGGTCGTCTTCCAGCGTGCCCATGTAGAACCCGCAGCGCGGCACGTTGGAGTTCCAGTCGATCTCGGTCATCGGATCGCTGATGGCCAGGATCGGCGCCTCGAACAACGCCTCGAAATTGCGGCGCGCGAACATCGGGCGCATCGCACTCGTCGTCTCCTTGCCGCCGGCGCGAGCACCCTGGAAAGTCACCACCAGCTTCTGCGCCGGGCGCAGCGTGTTGATCGAGACATTGACAGTGAACTTGCCCGTCTTGACGCGCATCACGGTGATGGCCTTGGCGGGGATCGTCCAATCGCCCTTCAAGTCGACCGTCGTCGCGGCTTCGCGCGTGATTTCGGCGTTGTTGTCCGGCAAATACGGAATGTCGGAACCCTCATCGGGCACAAGATTAAACATTGATCACTGCTTGTAAGGTTGCGGGGTGGAAGCGCCTTACCTCAGCTCTAACGGCCTTCGGTTCCGGCACAGCGCGAGTGCCATGAAAGTAGCACTTTGATACTAGCACAGCGGGTCTACGCAAGAACAATGCCTCGTCCTTCCGAATGTGTGCTGATTCGCACTTCGGCAAGGGCCTGTCGGCTCTCACGTCTCGACTATCATCGCAGCGCCTGCGCTCGGCCCCAATGGCCGCGCGCTGCGCTGCTTATCGTTGTTGATTTTCCTGGGACGTGCCTGCATGCTGATCGCCGACAAACTGGTCTTCGTTGAATTCCGCAATACCGGTGCATCGCACGTCGAGAAGCTGCTGCTGAAGATTGTCGGCGGCGAGGTCGACAACAAGCACAAGGCGCCGCCCGAAGCGATCCTGGCCAGTGGCCGCCCGATCTTCGGCTCGGTGCGCGACCCGTGGGGTTGGTACCTGTCGCTGTGGGCATCCGGTTGTGCGCAGCAAGGTGACCTGTACCAGCGCCTGATCAGCGACAAGGCCTGGGTCAAGGTGACCGAGAAGATCGACGCCAACGCCAAGGCCCGCAGCGAGCAGGCGCCGGCCGACCAGGTCAAGCGGGTCGTGCTGCCCGAGGACCTCAGCGCCGAGCGCGCCAAGAACTTCTGGTACGCCGACCCGGAAAATGTCGAGGCCTTCCGCGAATGGCTGCGCGTGGTCTGCTCGCTGCAGACGCGCCGCGCGGTGGATCCGAACATGGCCAAGTCGCCGATCGGCAAGATCGCCGGCCTGATGACCTACCGCTACTTCAACCTGTACGTACGCGGCACCGCGCAGATGCCGGTCACCGTGGGCACGCAAGAGGGCCTGCGCGCCTTCGAGGCCCAGAACAGCATCGTGCAGCACGTCATTCGGCAAGACAGCCTGACCGAGGATTTGGTCAAGGCGCTGGAGCGCTCGGGCATTGCCCTGAGCGACGAGCAGCGCAAGATGATCTATGACACCAAGGCCAGTGGCCGGCCGGCCCGCACCGAGCGTTTCTACGATGAGGCGTCGGTCGAGCTGGTCGCGCGGCGGGAAAAATTCTTCATTGAACGATTCGGTTATCAACGCCCCCACGTTTGAACCGGCGGCGACGGGCCGACGGGCGCCTGCGTTCGTAAAATCACCGGCAGCCGCCGCCTGCCGCGGTGAAGCTTGCCCCAGCATGGGTTCCGCGCGCCGGGGCCCGGGAGCAGAACCCGCATGAAGCCCCGAGACAAGACGCTGCCCCGAGGGGCCCGATGGCTGCTGACGATGACAGCCGTGCTGGTCGCCGCCGCTGGCTGCGGTGAGCGCAAGGTCGATGCCACCCAGGTGGCCGCCCGCGTCAACCAGAGCGACATCACCGTCCACCAGATCAACTTCTTGCTGCAGCAAGACCGCAGCGTGCGGCCCGACCAGCTCGACGCCGCCGGCAAGCGGGTGCTCGAGACGCTGATCGACCAGGAGCTGGCGGTGCAGAAGGCGGTGGAGCTCAAGCTCGACCGCGACCCCCAGGTGGTGCAGGCGCTCGAAGCCGCGCGGCGCGAGGTTCTGGCACGCGCCTACAAAGAGCGCGTGACCCAGGGCGTGACGCGCGCCGGCTCCGAAGAGGCGCGCAGCTTCTACGAGGCCACGCCGTCGCTGTTCAAGGAGCGCCGCGTCTATTCGCTGCAAGAGCTGGTGATCGATGCGCCACCGGCCCAGCAGGCGGCGATCACGGCGCTGCTGGCCAAGTCCAAGACCGCCGACGAATTTGCCGACGCGCTGAAGGCCGAGGGCCTGCGCTACACCGGCAGCCATGCGGTCAAACCCGCTGAACAGTTGCCGATGGGCCTGGTCGACCGGTTCGCGAGCATGAAGGACGGCGAATCGGCCGTGCTGTCCGATGCGCCGAACATGCGGGTCGTGTTCATTGCCGCCTCGCGCATCGAGCCGGTCAGTTTCGAGCGCGCCGCTCCGGCGATCGAGCAGTACCTGGCGGCGCTGGCCAAGCGCCGCGCGATCGACGACAACCTGAAGGCCTTGCGCACCGCGGCCCAGATCACCTACCAGGGCAAGTTCGTCGGTGGCCCCGGCGCGGCCGGCCTGCCCGCGGGCGCCGCGTCGGCGGCCAACATGCCGGCGATGGCGCCGGTGGAGGGCTCGCCCGAGCCGGTCCAGATGACGGTGCCTGACGCCGCGCCGCCGCCGGCTTCGGCGGGCAGCGGCATCGACCCGACAATTGCAAAGAAAGGGATGGGATTGAAATGAACAAGAACCAACACCGCCGGCTGCTGTCGGCCCGCACCGCCGTGGCGGCCGCCTGCACCGGCCTGGCGCTGGCGTGCGCCAGCCTGGCGCCGATGGCTGCGCAGGCACAGGCCGCCGAGCCGGCCAAGGCCGAACAGGACCAGTACCGCATCGGCGCCGGCGACACCGTGCGCATCACCGTCTACCAAAGCCCCGACCTGTCGCTGGAGACGCGGCTGACCGAGGCCGGCGTCATCAGCTACCCGCTGATCGGTGCCATCCGCCTGGGCGGCCTGACCGTCAACGAGGCCGAGGCGGCGTTGGCCAACGCGCTGAAGAAGGGCGATTTCATCAAAAACCCGCAGGTCACCGTGATGGTGACCCAGGTGCGCGCCAACCAAGTCAACGTGCTGGGCCAGGTCGGCCGGCCGGGCCGCATCCCGCTGGACGTGGCAGGCATGCGCCTGACCGACGTGATCGCGCTGGCCGGTGGCATTGCCGCCAGCGCCGGCTCCGACACGGTGGTCGTCACCGGCATGCGCAACGGCCAGCCGTTCCGCCGCGAGGTGGACTTGCCGCGCGTTTTCGCGCCCAATGGCCGCAACGAAGACATCGTGATCCAGCCCGGCGACGCCATCTGGGTCGACCGCTACCCGGTCATCTACCTGTACGGCGAAGTGCAGCGCCCGGGCCAGTTGCGGCTGGAGCGCGGCATGACGGTGATGCAGGCCTTGGCCAGCGCCGGCGGCTTGACGCAGCGTGGCACGCAGCGTGGGTTGCGGGTCAGCCGGCGCGGCGCCAACGGCCAGGTGCAGTCGCTTGAACTGTCGCTCGACGATGCGCTCCAAACCGGCGATGTGGTCTTCGTCCGCGAAAGCCTGTTCTGAGCCGAACCTGGGCCTGATGCCATGAACTTCGCCAACCTGATTGCCGTCTTGCGCGCCCGCTGGCTGCCGGCGGTGTTGGCCTTTGTGCTGGTGCTGGGGGCGGCGATCGCCTACACGCTGCTGGCGCCCAAGATGTACACCGCCACCGCCACGCTGGTGATCGACATCAAGCCCGACCCGGTGGCCGCCATGCTCTACGGCGGCGCCGCGTCGCCAGCGATGATGAACACCCAGGTCGAGGTGCTGCGCAGCGACCGCGTCGCGTTGCGCGTGGTGCGCAACCTCAAGCTGACCGAGGTGCCCGAGATCCGCAAGCTGTGGGAGAAGGTCAGCAAGGGCGACGGCACGATCGAAGACTGGCTGGTCGACTTCATGCTGCGCAACCTCGATGTGCAGGTGGTGCGGGCCGGCAGCAACGTCGTCAACGTGGCCTACCGCGGCAACGAGCCGCAGTTCGTGGCCGCGATCGCCAATGCGTTCGTCCAGGCCTACCTCGAGACGGCGGTCGAGTTGCGCGTCGACCCGGCGCGCGAGTACAGCGGCTTCTTTGGCAAGCAGGTCGACGATGCCCGCGCCGCGCTCGAGGCCGCGCAGCAGCACCTGTCCAAGTTCCAGCAGGCGCAGGGCATCATCGCGACCGACGAGCGTTTCGACGTCGAAATGAACCGCCTGAACATGCTGAGCCAGCAGCTGGTGTCGATGCAGGCGGTGTCGGGTGAGTCGTCGAGCCGGCAGGCGCAGGCGGCGACCAACGCCGAGAACCTCAGCGAGGTGCTGAACAGCCCGGTGCTGGCGACGCTGAAGTCCGATGTCAGCCGGGCCGAGGCCCGGTTGCGTGAGCTGAACTCCCGCTACGGCGACCAGCACCCGCAGGTGGTCGAGGCGCGCGCGACGCTGAGCGAGCTGAAGACCCGCCTGGCCGCCGAGACCCGCAACGTCACCGGCAGCGTGTCGGTCAGCGCGCGCATCGACCGCGCGCGCGAGGGCCAGGTGCGGGCCAGCCTCGAAGAGCAGCGCGCCAAGGTGCTGCGCATGAAAGAGGTGCGCGACCAGGGCTCGGTGCTGGCGCGTGATGTCGAGAACGCCCAGCGCTCCTACGACCTGCTGCTCAACCGCTACAACCAGAGCAACCTGGAAAGCCAGAACAAGCAGAGCAACGCATCGATGCTGGCGCGCGCCACGCCGCCGGGGGCGCCGTCGTCGCCCAAGGTGGCGGCCAATCTGCTGATCGGTGTGTTCTTCGGCATCGCCGTCGGCCTGGGCCTGGCCTTGGGGCTCGAGCAGCTCGACAAGCGCATCCGGGTGCCGGCGGACGCCGTCACGGCGCTCGGCCTGCCGGTGATCGGCATCATGCCGACGCCGACCATCGGCCGCCGCATGCGCGTGCAGCTGGCGCAGGCGCAGGACCGCATGATCTCGGGCCGGCGATTGCCGGCGCCGGGCAAGGGGACATGATGAACCCCAAGGGCGGGCCCGGCGAGGAGCCGGATCTCGAATCCGTTCAGACGCTGGATCAGAGCGACCTCAAGATCCGCGCCATTGGCGAGCTGATCCGCGACGCGCGCAACCTGAGCGCCGAAGACGTCGAGCGCATCAGCAAGTACCAGCGCGAGCACAAGATGCGCTTCGGCGAGGCCGCCATCGCGCTCGGGCTGGCGAATGCCGAAGACGTGCTGTTCGCGCTGTCGCAGCAGTTCCAGTACGCCTATGGCGACGAAGACCGGCGCAAGGCCAACCCCGAGCTGGTGGCGCTGACCCAGCCCTTCGGCCACCAGGCCGAGGCGTTTCGCGCGATTCGCAGCCAGATCCTGCTGCGCACCCATTCAGAGGACGAGACCCAGCGCCGCGCGCTGGCCGTCGTCAGCCCCGACACCGGCGACGGCAAGACCTACTTCTGCGCCAACCTGGCGGTGGCGCTGGCCCAGCTCGGTGCCAAGGTGCTGGTCGTCGACGCCGACATGCGCGGTGCGCGCATGCACCAGATCTTCGGCATCGACAATTCGCGCGGGCTGTCCAACCTGCTGGCCGGGCGCGGGGGCAAGAACGTCGTCAAGGCGGTGCCCGACGTGCCGAACCTGTGGGTCATCCCGGTCGGCGTGCAGCCGCCCAACCCGCTCGAGCTGGTCGAAGGGCCGGCCTTCGGCCTGCTGCTGCGCGAGCTGACTTCGAAATTCGACCACGTGCTGATCGACACGCCGGCGGCCGTCTTCGGCACCGACGGGGTCGTGATTGCCGCCCGCTGCGGCGCGGCGCTGGTGGTCGCGCGGCGCAATGCCAGCAAGGTGGCCAGGCTGCAGGACCTGGTGGTCTCGCTGCAGGCCGGCCAATCACGCCTGGCCGGCGTGGTGATGAACGAGTTCTGAGCCGTACCGAGGCGCCATTTGTCGAAGCCCGCTGTCAACCCGGGCTCTTCGTCGCCGCCGGGCATGGGCCTGCCCCCTTTCGGGCTGCAGGTGGCGTTGGTGGTCGCCGGCTTGGCGGCGTTGTACGCGCCGACCTTGCGCGACCTGATGACGGTGATCTGGTCGACCGACGAGCAAGGCCACGGCCCGGTGGTGCTGGCGCTGTGCCTGTGGCTGTTCTGGCGCCAGCGCGAGTCGATGGCGTGGCAGCCGGGCACCGACGCCACCCGCCCCGGGTGGGGCTGGGCGCTGCTGGCGCTGGCGTTGCTGATGCATGTGTTCGGCCGCTCGCAGCGCATCCTCAGTGCGCAGGCCCTGTCGGCCTTGCCGGCGCTGGCGGCCCTGCTGCTGCTGATGCGGGGCACTCGGCCGCTGAAGGCGATGTGGTTCCCGCTGTTCTTCATGCTCTTCCTGGTGCCGCTGCCGGCGGCGCTGGTCGAGGCGGTGACGCAGCCGATGAAGCTGGCGGTGTCGACCGTGGCCGCCAACCTGCTGTACAGCGTGGGCTACCCGGTGGCCCGCAGCGGCGTGATCCTGCAGGTCGGGCCGTACCAGCTGCTGGTGGCCGATGCCTGCGCTGGGCTCTACACGCTGTTCACGCTCGAGGCGATGGGCCTGCTGTACCTGAACGTGGTGCGCTCGGCCTCGTTGTGGCGCAACCTGACGCTGGCGCTGCTGATCGTGCCGATCTCGTTCGCGGCCAACGTGATCCGCGTGATCGCGCTGGCGCTGATCACCTACCACCTTGGTGACGCGGCGGGGCAGGGGTTCTTGCACGGCCTGGCCGGCATCGTGCTGTTCCTGTCTGCGCTGCTGTTGATCGTGGCCTTCGATTCGGTGCTGCGCTGGCTGCACCGGCCGGCCGCCTGACCATGGCCAACGACGCCTCGCCGCCGCTGACCCGCCGCGCCGCGCTGGCGGCGGCGCTGATGGCCGTGGCATCGGCGCTGGGCACGGCGATGATCCCGACCCGGCGCATGGCCGACCGGCGCGGGCCGTTCAAGCTGGCCGACGCGGTGCCCACCCACTTCAGGGGCTGGACGCTCGACGACCGGGCCCGCGGCATGGTGGTCAATCCGCAGACCGAGGCGTTGCTGCGGCGCCTTTACACCGAGACGCTGGAGCGCACCTACGTGCGCGGGCCGGGCGAACGCATCATGCTGTCGATCGCCTATGGCGCCGACCAGTCCGACGTCAGCCTGCAGATGCACTACCCGGAGGTCTGCTACCCGGCCCAGGGTTTCCAGCTCAACAACCGGCGCGAAGACGTGCTCGACCTGCCGATGGGGCGCCTGCCGGTGCGGCGGCTGGAGACCGTGTTCTCGACCGTGCGGCACGAGCCGGTCACCTACTGGACGGTCATTGGCGACGAGCTGACGATGAGCGGCCTGGACAAGCGCCTGGCCGAGATCCGGCACGGGCTGCAGGGCGAGATCGTCGACGGCATGCTGGTGCGCGTCTCGTCGATCACCGTCAATTCGGCCGAAGGTTTTGCGCTGCAGGACCAATTCATCCGCGACCTGCTGATGAGCCTGCCGCCGGCCGACCGGCGGCGCTTGGCTGCGCTGCCCTGACGGCCGGGGTTTCCCGGCGTGTCGATCGTTACCCCGGGTCGGGGCTAACCCCTAATTTGCAGCATTCGCTTACCAATTGAGCCGGGGCTGTCACGCCTAACGGGCTTGCTCCCATGCATCATCCGCCGCTGGACTCGCCCCCCTAAGTTGGGGAGGCGGCAACACCAAATTGATGACGGAGTTGGCAGTTGTTGGAGGGCTCGGAGGAGGGAATACGCTGGCAGCAGCCTGATGGCATGCGGCGCTTGAGCGCCCGGGGCCGTCGGTCGAGCGTTGCCAGCCTGTTGTGCCTCGGTGCTGCCGGTGCGGTGGCAGCCGGTGGGCCCAACGCGCCTGCGCGCCCCTTTCGTTCCGGGCTGGGTTTGAACCTCGCCGCCTGGGACTACTTCAGCCCCGACTTCCCGCTGGTCGACCAGTTCAAGCGCAGCTCCGGCTGGCTGACCCAGTGCGAACCGTCGCAAGACAAGAGCTGCCGCGGTTTCGGCAAAGACGCCAGCGCCTGGGACACCCGCGAGCAGGCCCAGCTGGACCTGGACGAGCAGGGCTGGCCGCGCCGGCTGCCGAACGCCGACGACGCCCAGACACGCTTTCGCTCGGTGGCGGTGCTGCTGTTCAACGACGACGGCCGCTCTCACCCGGCAGGCAAGTACGTGGTGACCTACCAAGGCCAGGGCGTGTTGGTGCACGACCTGATCGGCCGCAAGATCGAGCGCGAATCGGCGCCCGGCCGCGACGTGGTCCAGGTCGACAACAAGACCGACGGCGGCTGGCGCATCGCGATCAAGTCGACCGACCCGAAGAACCCGCTGCGCAACATCCGCGTGTTCCCGCCCGGGGGCGCTTGCCAGCGCGACCTCGGCCACTACGCCGAAACGCCGGCCGGCTGCGACGCCAAGACCCAGGGCGCCTTCGTCCCGTTCGAGAAATTCCCGGCCGACCGGCGCTGGCACCCCCGCTTCGTGCAAGACCTGCGCGGTTTCCGGGTGCTGCGCTTCATGGACTGGGGCAAGACCAACAGCTCGCCGCTGGCCCACTGGGCCGACCGCCCTCGGCTGGACTCGGCGACCTGGGCCTCGCCCGCCGGCGTGCCGGTCGAGGCGATGCTGGACCTGGCCCGTGTCGCCGACGCCGACCCCTGGCTCAACCTGCCGATGCGGGCCAGCGACGACTACGTGCGCGGCTTTGCCAAGCTGCTGAAGGCCCAGCTCGCGCCGGGCCAGACCGCGATCGTCGAATACGCCAACGAGCCGTGGAACCAGGCCTTCCCGGTTGCCGGCTGGATGCTGCAGCAGGCCCGCGCGCAATGGCCGAAGGCCAAGGCCGACAGCGACGCCGCGCTGGCCGTGAACTGGCACGCCTGGCGGTCGGCGCAGATCTGCCAAACGATCAAGGCCGAATGGGCCGGGCAGGCGGCACCGGTGCGCTGTGTGCTGAATGCCCAGGCCGCCAACCCCGAGCTGATCCGCCAGGCCCTGGCCTGCCCGCAGGCCGCGCCGGCCCTGGGCGCAGCGTGCGCCAAGCGGGTCGACGCGCTCGCGATCGCCCCGTATTTCGGCGGCTACCTGGGCACCGCCGAGCTGCAGCCGCTGGTCGGCAGCTGGCCGCGCGAAGCCGACGGTGTCGACCGGGTGTTCCAGGAACTGCTGGCCGAAGACCCCCAAGGCCGGGCCGCCAAGACCCCGCTGCAAGGCCGTCATGCGCAGGCGCCCGAGGGCGGCGCGCTGGCCCAGTCGCGCGGCTGGATGGGCAGCGCCAAGGCCCTCGCCGACGCCCAGGGCCTGCCGTTGTGGGCCTACGAGGCTGGCCAGCACCTGACCGTGCCGCCGGGCAAAGACGATGACCCCACTTGGGTGAACCTGATAGCGAGCGCTAACCGCGACCCCCGCATGGGCCGCGCCTACCAGCGCCACTTGGCCGACTGGCAAGCCGCTGGCGGCCAGCTGTTCGTCTGGTTCAACCATGCCGGGCGGCCCTCCAAGTGGGGCGCCTGGGGCCTGAAAGAGACCCAGTTCTCGGACGCTTTCCCAAAGTGGCAGGCGGTCAAGTCGGCCCGCGACAACCAGCCCTGCTGGTGGGCGGGGTGCCTGCAATGACGCGCCTACCGAGCTTGTTTTGGATCACCGCCGACGGGCAAAACGCCCGTCACAACTTGTACGCGGGCTGCAGTTTTGGCCCTTCTGAGTTGGCCTTATCAGCCGACTTGAATGCTTGATCTGTGGAAAAGAACATGAAAAAGACCCGAGTTGCCTTTGGTTTCAGAACCGTAGGTTTTCTTGCGGATGGCGGCTTAGCGAGGCCTCCGACCGGACGAATCACAACGCGTCGCTCATGCAGAAGTTCGGTGTAGCGATACAGCCCCAAACCCAAGACTGACTGCATAGCCCACGTTCACCAAAAGGCACACACGATGAAATTCAACCTGATCTCCCGCCCCGCCTCGCTGGCCGCTGCCACGGTGTTGGCGCTGACCGCTTCGATTTCGGCGCAAGCTGCTGGTACCCCGTCCAACCACGGCGTGGGCGTGAACCTGAACAGCTTCGACTACTACTCGCCCGACGTGGCGACGATCGACCAATTCAAGCGCGCCGGCGGCTGGTTCACCCAGTGCAGCTACCCGCGCGATGCCGGCTGCAAGGACTTCACGAACGGCCAGAGCAGCTGGGACACGCTGGAACAGTCGAAGATGAAGGTCGACGCGAACGGCTGGCCGACCAGCCTGCCGGCCTCCAACGACACCAGCGTCAAGTACCGCACCGTGTCGGTGCTGATGTTCCAGGACGACGCCCGTGTGCACGCCGCCGGCAAGTACACCGTGCTGTACGAAGGCTCGGGCACCGTCGAATACGGCCTGGCCGGTTCGAAGGTGGCGGCCGAGTCCACCCCGGGCCGTGACATCGTCAACGTCACCAACAGCGACAACGCTGGCCTGCTGCTGACGATCCGCGCCACCGACCCGACCAACTACATCCGCAACATCCGCGTGCTGCCCCCGGGTGGCGTCTGCAGCGGTGACAAGACCGTGTTCTCGCTGTCGACCGCCGACTGCACCGCCAAGGGCCTGGGCACGCTGGTCACCTTCGAGAACCTCTCGGGCCGCACCTGGCACCCGAACTACGTGGCCGACCTGAAGGGCTTCCGCACGCTGCGTTTCCTCGACTGGAACCGCACCAACAGCTCGCCGCTGGCGAACTGGGAAGACCGCCCGCGTTGGAACGACGCGCTGTGGACGGGCCCTGCCGGTGTGCCGGTGAACGCGATGGTGTCGCTGGCCAACGAAGTGGGTGCCGATCCCTGGATCAACCTGCCGACCCACGCCACCGATGACTACGCGATGAAGTTCGCCCGCCAGCTCAAGCAGACGCTGGCCCCGAAGCTGAACCTGATCGTCGAATACAGCAACGAGCCCTGGAACTACGCCTTCAGCCAAGCGGTGTGGATGCGCGAGCAGGCCGCAGCGACCTGGCCCGACCAGATCAAGAAGGGTGTCAGCGTCTATGACCTGCAGCCCAGCTGGTACGGCATGCGCTCGGCGCAGCTGTGCAAGATCATGAAGGCCGAATTCGGTGCCGATGCCAACCGCCTCAAGTGCGTGTTCAACGGCCAGGCCTCGAACTCGTGGGTCAGCAAGATGCAGATGGACTGCCCGTACGCGGTGGCCCAGGTCGGCCAGGCTTGCTACAAGGGCATGGACGCGATGACGGTGGCGCCTTACTTCGGTGGCTACATCGGTGACCTGTCGGTGCGCAGCACGGTCAAGACCTGGTACGCCGAGCCGGACGGTGGTCTGAACAAGCTGTTCCAGGAAATCCTGGGCCAGGACGCCAACGGCAACAAGGTGACCCCGCCGCTGTATGGCAAGACCCGCGAGTCGTACATCGACGGCGCCGTCGCCCAAGTCAAGACCTGGATGAACGCCAACAAGAACGAAGCCACCGCCCGCGGCCTGCCGCTGATGGCTTACGAAGGTGGCCAGCACCTGATCATGGCCCCCGGCGACACCGACCAGCAATGGCTGAACCTGATGACCGCCGCCAACCGTGACCCCCGCATGGGCACCGCCTACTCCCGCACGCTGGCCGACTGGCAAGCGGTTGGTGGCCAGGCCTACACGCTGTACAACCACGTGTACAAGCCCAGCAAGTACGGCATCTGGGGCCTGAAGGAAACGCAGAACCAGAATGGCAACGTCAAGTGGCAAGCTGTGCTGCCGTACCGCGACACCAAGCAATGCTGGTGGGCTGGTTGCACCCGCTAAGCTGAGCTGAAGCGCACATCCCGAAGCCGCCGGTGCTGCAAAGCCCGGCGGCTTTTCCTTTGCGCCCGGGCTCTGGTGGCCCTCGGCCGTCGATGCTGCAAGGCCGGCGGTTTTCTTGCTTGTGGTCGAGGCCCGTGCCGGCCGTGCAGGCCGTGCTGGTGGGCGGCAGCGAGGCCACGGGCGCCGAGGCTTTATGCTGCGGGCCCGGCGCCTGTCGTCGGCCGATCACCGCTGCCCCCGCTTCCCGACCTTGAACCCGACCGTGCCCGAGACCGATTTGCTCGTGATCCTGATAGCGCCCAATGTCTCAGAGCAGATGGGCGGCGAAGCGATGAAGGCGCTGCAGATCCTGCGCGAACTGCGCCGGGTGTTGCCCAACACCTTGCAGATCACCCATGACCGCAACCGCGCCGAGGTCGCCGATCGGCTGGGCCTGACCGGCGTCAGCTTTGTCGCCGACACCTGGGTCTCGCGCACCATCTGGGAATCGGTGGTGCTGCGCGCGCTGCTCAACCCCTGGTTCTGCTGGAAGGCCGTCCGCATGGCGGAACGGCTGGCCGCCGAGCGCGCCCGGCCGGGCCAGAAGGTGGTGATCCACCAAGTCGAGCCGAACTCGCCGGTGATGCCGCGTTGGCTGTCGCGCCGGTTTCCGAACGTGCTCGGGCCCGTCAACGGCAACATCTACTACCCGGCGCTGTTTCGCCACCGCGAGAGCGTCAGTGCCTCGCTGCGGCGCCGGCTGCACATGCCGCTGCAGTGGCTGCGGCGCTGGCAGCCGCTGTTCAGGCGCGGGGCCGAATTGATCCTGGTGGCCGGCGGTGATCGCACGCGCCAGTCGCTGCTGGCCGCCGGCATCGCCCCGGCGACCTTGGTCGACACGGTGGACTGCGGTGTGCCGCAGGCCCTGCTCGAGCGCCCACGCCTGACGCACCAGGGCACTAACCTGCGCTTCGTGCACTTCGGCCGGCTGGTGTTTCACAAGGGCACGGCGCTGGCGTTGCGCAGCCTGGTGCACACGCGCTTGCCGATCGAGCTCGATGTGGTCGGTCGCGGCCCCGAGCTCGAAGCCTGCCGCGCGCTGGTCGAAGAGCTGGGGCTGCAGCAGCGGGTGAGATTTCTCGACTGGTACGAGCGGCACGAGGACCTGATTGCCAGCTTCGGTGCCTACCGTGGCATGGTGCTGCCGAGCCTCGAAGACGCCAACGGCATCGTCGTGCAAGAGGCGATGGCGCTGGGCTTGCCGCCGGTCTGTCTGGACTGGGGCGGCCCGCAACTGCTGGTGCGCCACGGCGAGTCGGGTTTCCTGGTCGCGCCGGACAGCCTGCAGGGCATCACCCACGGCATCGCCGCCTGCCTGGACCAACTGGCCGAAGACCCGGCCTTGGCCGAGCGCATGTCGATCGCCGCTCGCGAACAGGCCCGCGCCTGGCGCTGGCCCGAGGTGATGGCACAGTGGTTGGCGCTGTACAAGAAGCTGTGACCCCCATGCCCCTGTCGGGGCTGCCCCCCGAGGGGGCTCGCGCAGCGGCCTGGCAAAGCCAGATCCGCGCACGCCACTTGAAGAAGGCGGCTCCTGGCGGAGCGCCTTGAGCCTTGGGGTCAGCGCGTGGGCGTTGTTCCGAACTTGGTCTGCCAAAGCAGACCCAGCGTCGCGCGCCAGCGGTGCATGCCGGTGCTCAAGCGGGCGATGCTGCTGCGGCGTACCAGCTCACGCGTGCCGACCAGCAGGGCGGCCAGGCCTTCGAACACCACATGCGCCGCCAGGCCCACGCGGCCGTGGTGCTTGCGGAAATACAGCAGGTTGCTCTCGATCGACAGGGCGTCGATCTGCCGGCTGGCGGTGATTTCGCCGTCGGACTTGGCGCTCTCGCCGCCCAGATGGACGACGCGCGCATCGGGAAAGTAATGCACCTGCCAGCCGGCGTTCTTGACCCGCCGGCACAGGTCGACCTCTTCGGCGTAGAGGAAGAACAGCGGGTCGAACAGGCCGACCTCGTCGATCACCGACTTGCGGATCAGGTAGTAGCAGCCGGGCACCCAGTCGCACTCCTGTGCGCGCTCGGCGTCGAAGTCGGCCGGGTCGATGCGGGGCGTGCCGGTGAACCAGCGCTCCAGCCCGGCCTGCAGCAGGAACACGTTCCATGGCGTGGGAAAGCGCCGCGCGCTGGGTTGCGGGCTGCCGTCGCGGTTGAGCAGCCGGGCGCCCAGCACACCGCAGCGCGGGTGGGCCTGCATGTAGTCCAGCGACAGCCGGATCGAGTCCGGCGTCATGAATGCATCGGTGTTCAGCAGCAGCACGAACGGCGTGTGCACCTTGGGCAGCGCCGCATTGTTGGCGCGGCCGAAGCCGACGTTCTGCTCCAGCTGGATCAACTGCACGTCCGGGTGGTGGGCCTGCAGGTGCTCGGCCGAGCCGTCGCGTGACGCGTTGTCGACCACCACGCAGACGCCGCCGCCGATGGCCGCTTCAGCCCGGTGCAGGTCGGCCAGGCACTCGTCCAGCAGATGGCGGGTGTTGTAGCTGACGATGATGGTGGTCAGTTGCATCGCAGGAGGCATTTCAACTCACTAGCCAGCCCAGGCCCCAACCCACCGGGAAGATGGCGAGGGTGCCGATCTCGAAGCGCCAGTCGAGCAGCCCCCGATCGTGCTGGACCTTGAACATGAACGGCACCACGGCCGACTGGGCGAGCAAGATGCCGGCCAGCGCGCCGGTCATGCCCCACTGCCAGAAGCCCAGCGGCACGGCGGTGTAGAGCATCACGTTTTGCAGCACGCCGCGCTTGAACAGCTGGTTGGTCTCGCCGGTGGCGATCAGGTACTGGTCCATCATCGTGTAGCGGAAGGCGATCAGCCCCAGCGACAGGATGGCCAGCGCATGGCCTGCGGCGCCGTAGCGGCCGTCGTAGATCACGCCGATGATGCGGTCGGATGCGGCGAACAGGAAGCCGGCGCCGAACAGGCAAACCACATCGATCGGCAGGCGGCATTGGCGGTAGGACCGGCGCAGTTGCTCGGGCTGGTTGCGCGCCACCTCGGCCAGCGCCGGCATGCCGACGAACGCCGCCAGCCGGTAGATCACCTCGCGCGTCGCATTGACCAGCAACGCGCCGACCGCGTAGATGCCCAGCTCGGCCGAGGTCAGCAGGCCGCCCAGCAGGATGCGGTCGCCTTCGCGGAACAGGTAGGTCAGCAGCGAGGACAGCAGGATCCACTTCGAGAAATGCCAGGCCGCGCTGGCGGCGGCGCGGTCCCAGCCCAGCCGGTTGCGGGGCCCTGGCAGCGTGAGGTGGCTCAGCAGCGTGATGCTGCTCGACAGCACCACCCAGCCCAGCGGCAGCACCCAGAACTCGGGCCAGTGCATCGACAGCACGATCATCAGCGTGGTCACGCCCAGCTGCACGATGACCTCGTTGCGCACCACCTGGCCCATCGCCAGCGCGCGCTGGGCCCGCGCCAGGTTGGTCGACTCGAGCCCCATCGCGATCGGCACCAGCGACAGGATCGCCACCACCCCCGGCAGGTGGGGGTCGGCATAACTGCCGCGCAGCAGGCCGGGCCACCAGTTGTGCGAGGTGTACATCGCCAGCGCCGCCAGGTTCATCAGCAGGCACAACGCCAGGCCGCGGCCGATCTGCAGCGACCAGATGGTGTTGAGGAACTCGGGGTCGTCGCCGCGCGGGTTGTGGATCACGCTCTGCGAGAAGCCGAAGTCCGACATCATCACGACGGCCGAGATCACGACGGTGCCCATCGTCATCAGGCCGTACATCTCGGGCGCCAACAGGCGTGTCAGCACGATGCTGCTGCCCAGCCGCACCGCCTGCGTCAGCGCGAAGCCGAGGCCGATCCACAGGGCCGCCGATCCGGCCCGCTGGCGCAGGCTGCTGGGGGCCGGCGTGTCGGCGGGGGTGGCGTCAGGCATGGGGCTTGGGGCTTGGGGCTTGGGGCTGGGCAAAGCCGCCTATTGTCGCCAAGAACTCGCGCTGTAACCGGTTCGACAACTGCCTTTGGGGGGTGATCCCGGCCAAAGATGGCATGCGGACGGCGTCGGCGCCAACAGTGCCGCACCCGCCGCTGCGGCGCCGCACAGGCCATGAGGTACGCTTGCCACGCCGCCTGTCGCGGCATTTCCCCGCTCCATGCTTGCTCACCTCAAGGCGCTGATCGTCATTCTGGCTGTCGCGCTGCCCGTGTTCTGGATGGCCAGCGCGGCCTGGCCGGAAGCGGCCCGCCCCGAGATCCGTCGGTGGCGCTGGGCCTTCCTGCTGGTCACCACCCTGTCGTTCGTCACGCCCAGCATCTGGGTCTATGCCGTGGCGATGCCTGCTGTCGTGGCCATGTTCCTCGCGCCCGAGGGCGACCGCGCCGAGCGCGCGGCCGTGCTGTGGGCGCTGCTGTTGATGGCGGTGCCCAATGCCGGGGCGTACATCCCGGGCCTGGGCGGCATCAGCAACTTCTTCGAAATGACCCACTCGCGGGCGCTCAGCTTTGCGCTGCTGGTGCCGGCGATCATGATGATGCCGAAGAAGGGCCCGCGTCGCCCGGGCCTGCTGGGCATCGGCACCGACTGGTTTGTGCTCGCGTATTTCGTCGTGCAGATCGCGGTGATGGCGCCTTATGCGTCGACCACCGACCTGATCCGCCAGGCCTTCGTGCTGTCGATCGACACGCTGCTGCCGTACTGGGTGTTCAGCCGGGCCTTCAACCAACCCGAGGCGTTGACCGGCGCGATGCGCGCCTATGTGCTGGTGGCGCTGATCCTGTCGGTGCTGGCGATGTTCGAGTCGGTGCGCCGCTGGCCGCTGTACGACGCGGTGTCGGTGCACTGGGGCATCGACTGGGACATGATCGTGTTCCTCGAACGGGCCGGTTTCCTGCGCGCCAAGGCCTCGGCCGGCCACTCGCTGATGCTGGGCTGCGTGCTGTTGATCGCCTGGGGTTGGTGGGGCGTGGTGCGCGCCGAGCTGAAGAGCAAGACCTGGGTCTGGCTCGGCACGCTGGGCCTGATCGCCGGCCTGGCCGCGTCGCTGGCCCGCGGCTCGTGGCTGGGTGCGGCGGTGCTGACTGTGCTGATGCTGGCGATGGGCCGCGCGCCGGTCAAGCACCTGCTGCTGCTGGCTGTGGGCGGAGTGGTCTTCCTGGGCATCGCGGCGGTGGTGCCGGGCATGGGTTTCGTGATCGACATGCTGCCCTTCGTCGGCAACGTGGACAGCGAAAACGTCGAGTACCGCCAGCGCCTGCTCGAGATCTCGCTCGGTCTGATCCGCCAGAGCCCGTGGCTGGGCGTGCCGGGCTACCTGAACTACATGGAAGAGTTGCGCCAGGGCCAGGGCATCATCGACATCGTCAACTCGTACCTCGCGGTGGCGTTGACCACCGGCGTCGTCGGGCTGTTCTGCTTCGTCGGCATGCTGGTGTCGATGATGCTCGGGCTGTGGGGCGTCAGGCGCAACAAGGACGCGTCGCCCGAGGGCCGCCACATGGCCACCTGCCTGCTCGCGACCACGCTGGCCGTGATGTTCACGCTGGTCACCACCAGCAGCATCGTCGTGGTGCTGCAACTGACCTACATGCTGACCGGCCTGGGCGTGTCCTGTGCACGCTTGTACCGCCCCGAAAGGCAGCCGCTGCACCCGGCCGCTGGGCTGGTGGCCGTGCGTCAGCAACAATAGCGGGTTCGCGCTGCTCCTGCCCCGCGGCCGGCCTGCCAACGTCGGCAGCCGGGCGCCACCCCACCGATGGCCACCGTTTTCCACCCCGCTCGTCCCCCGCAATCCCCTGCCTCGCGCCATGACGCCGCCTGAGGCCGCCGGGGTGCCCGCCGCCGGCGTGGTGGTGATCGGCCGCAACGAGGGTGAGCGGCTGGTGGCCTGCCTGCAGGCGCTGCGTGCGCAGCCGCGGCCGGTGGTCTACGTCGATTCCGGCTCGTCCGACGGCAGCCCGGAGCGCGCCCGCCCGCTGTGCGACGCGGTTCTGCCGCTGGACCCGGCGAAACCGTTTTCTGCCGCCCGTGCGCGCAACGAAGGCGCGGCGCTGCTGCACCAGCGCCACCCTGGCCTGCGCTACGTGCAGTTCATCGACGGCGACTGCCTGATGCAGCCGACCTGGCTCGATGCCGCCGAGGCCGCGCTCGACGCCGACCCGAAGCTGGCGGTCGTGATCGGTCACCTGCAAGAGATGAAGCCCGAGGCCTCGGTCTACAACCGGCTGTGCGCGCTCGAGTGGCAGTCGCCGGCCGGCCTGATCGACAACTTCGGTGCCTTGGGCGGCATCATGATGGTCAAGCTCGCGGTGTTCGAGCGGCTCGGCGGCTTCCGCCCCGAGGTGATCGCCGGCGAAGACTCGGAGTTCGGCGTGCGTGTCGGCGAAGCGGGCCTGCAGGTGCGCAAGCTCGACGTCGCGATGGCCCGTCACGATGCCGACATCCACCGCTTCTCACAATGGTGGACACGCTCGGTGCGCGCCGGCCATGCGATCGGCCAACGCGCCTTTTTGCATGGCGATGGCCCGCTGCGCGACTGTGCCCGCGAGCGCAAGAGCACCTGGCTCTGGGGCATCGCGCTGCCGCTGCTGGTGCTGCTGACCGCCTGGCCCACGCGCGGCCTGAGCCTGCTGCTGCTGGGGGGCTATGTGCTGCTGGGCTGGCGCATCTTTCGCTTTCGCCGCGGGCGGGGCGACAGCGCCGCCGACGCCTGGCTCTACACCCGCTTCAATTTGCTGGCCAAGCTGGCCAACGGCCGCGGGCTGCTGCGCTTTCAATGGAACCGCCTGAGGGGGCGCTTCCGCATCATCGAATACAAGTAAACAAGCGAAAAGAAGAACTGTCATGACCACCCAACGAATGCGCGTCGGCCTGCTCGGCGCCGGCTACATCCTGCAAGCCCACGCCAAGGCCTTGCAGGCCCTGCCCGAGGTCGAGATCACCGCGGTCTGCGATGTCTCGCGCGGCCGCGCCGAAGCGGCGGCCGCCAGCTTCGGCATCGCGGGCGTGTTCACCTCGCTGGCCGACATGCTCAAGTCCGGCGTCGACGCGGTCCACGTGCTGGTGCCGCCGCAGCTGCACATCGACGTGACGCGGCAGATCCTCGAAGCCGGCGTGCACGCGTTCGTCGAAAAGCCGATGGGGCTGGATGCGGCGGCCTGTGCGTCGCTGGCCGACCTGGCCGCGGCCAAGGGCGTCAAGCTGGGCGTCAACCACAACTTCCTGTTCCTGTCGTCGTACGAGCGCCTGCGCACGCAGGTGAAGGACGGCACGATCGGCCGGCTCGACCATGTCGCGCTGCGCTGGCTGTACCCGCTCGGCCTGATCCAGTTCGGCCCGTACAACAACTGGATGCTGCGCGCCGAAGCCAACCTGTTCTACGAGCTGGGGCCGCACCTGGTGGCCTTTTTGCTCGACCTGGTCGGCCCGCTGGACGAGCTGCAGGCGCGCGCCTCGCTGCCGATCGACCTGCCCGGCGCGCAGCGCGTGTTCCGCCACTGGAGCCTGACGGGGCAGAAGGGTGGCACGGGGGTCAGCCTGGAGCTGTCGGTACAACCGGGCCAGGCCGACCGCAGCGTGCGGGTGCGTGGTTATGCCGCCAGCGCCGACCTCGATTTCGACCGTGACCTGCTGCAGGTGCAAGAGGCCCGCACCAACAGTGCGCTGTTCGACGGCCTGGGCCAAGGCCGGCGCAGCAGCGCCTCGCTGCGCGCACAGGCCTGGGGCAATTTCCAGCGCCAGTTCATCTCGACGCTGAAGAAGGGCCCGCAGGCCAATGTCTTCCTCGACAGCATCGCGCGCAGCGTGGCCGCGTTCTACGCCGGCGTGCGCGCCGGCACGCTGGACGAGCGCTTGGACGGCCGCTTCGGCGCCGAGGTCATCCGCACCTGCGAGCGTGTGGCCGCCAGCGCCGGCGTGTCGTTGACGCCGCGCGCGCAACCTGCGGCGCAGGCCACGCCGTCGAAGCCGGCCAACGTGCTGGTCATTGGCGGCACCGGCTTCATCGGCAAGCGCCTGGTGAAGGCCCTGCTGGCCAAGGGCCATGGTGTGCGTGTGTTGTCGCGCAGCAAGGCGACGGCGTTGTACGAGCTCGAGGGGCTGCCGGTCGAGGTGGCCGAAGGTGCGCTCGACGACGCGGCAGCGGTGGGCCGCGCGTTGCAGGGCATCGAGGTGGTCTATGACCTGGCCAAGGCGGTCGGCCAGCGCTGGCAGGACTACGTCGACAACGACCTGAAGCCGACCCAGGTGCTGGCCGAGGCGGCGCTTGCGGCGGGCGTCAAACGCTTCATCTACACCGGCACGATCGATTCCTACGATGCCGCCAACCCGTCGACGGTGATCAACGGCAGCACGCCGCTGGACGCCGCGATCAAGACACGCAACCTCTACGCCCGCTCGAAGGCCGCCTGCGAAGCGCTGCTGCTCGACATGCACCGCAGCAAGGGCCTGCCGCTGGTGATCTTCCGCCCCGCGGTGGTGATCGGCGAAGGCTGCCCGCCGGCGCACTGGGGGGTCGGCATGTTCCACAGCGACACCCGGGTGCAGTATTGGGGCGACGGCCAGAACAAGCTGCCGCTGGTGCTGGTCGACGATGTCGCCGACGCGCTGGTGCTGGGGCTGGACAAGCCCGGCATCGAGGGCCAGTCGTTCTTGCTGACCGACGGCCCGCTGCTGAGTGCGCGTGAGTATGTCGACGCGGTGTCGACGCTGACGCAGACGAAGCTGCGCGCCACGCCGACGCCGATCTGGAAGTTCTTCTTGCTCGACGTGGCCAAGGAGCTGGTCAAGAACGCGATCCGCCACCCGAACCGCAAGGTGCCGAGCTACCACGACTGGGCCTGCCGCCAGTTGACGGCACGCTTCGACAACAGCCACAGCCGCCAAGTGCTGGGCTGGCAGCCGGTGGGCACGCGCGAAGGGCTGATCGAGCGCGGCATCGCTGCGTCGGTGCGGCACTACCTGCGCTGAGCGGCAGGGGCGTCGACATGCGTGTGGCCTACCTGGTCAACCAGTACCCGAAGGTGAGCCACACCTTCATTCGGCGCGAGATCGCGGCGCTGGAGCGCCAGGGCGCCAGCGTGTTGCGTTTCGCGGTGCGCGGCTGGGACGCCGAAGTCGTCGACCCCGACGACCAGGCCGAGCGCGGCCGCACGCACTACCTGCTGCAGAGCGGCGTCGCGCAGTTGCTGATCGCCACGCTGGCGCAGGCGCTGGCCGCGCCGGGGCGTTTCTTCGCCGCGCTGGCACTGGCGCTGCGCATGGCGCGCCGGGCCGACCGGCCGTGGCCGTTTCACCTGATCTATCTGGCCGAGGCCTGCGCGCTGGTGCGCGAGCTCCAGCGCCAAGGCGGCGCCGAGCAGCTGCACGCGCACTTCGGCACCAACTCGGCCGAGGTGGTGATGCTGGCCCATGCGCTGGGCGGCCCGCCGTTCAGCTTCACGGTCCACGGGCCGGAGGAGTTCGACAAGCCGCAGTTCCTGGGCCTGGCCGAAAAGATCAAGCGTGCCAACGGCGTGGTCGCGATCAGCGCCTATGGCCGCAGCCAGCTGTGGCGCTGGGCGGCGTTGGCCGACTGGCCCAAGGTGCATGTCGTGCACTGCGGCCTCGAAGCCTCGTTCTTCGGTGATGCCGCGGCGCCGCCGAGTGCGGCACCGCGGTTGGTGTGCGTCGGCCGCTTGTGCGAACAGAAGGGCCAGCTCCTGTTGGTCGACGCGGCGGCGCAGCTGGCCGCCGAAGGGCTGAACTTCGAGCTGGTGCTGGCCGGCGACGGCGAGATGCGGCCCGAGGTCGAAGCGGCGATCCGCCGCCACGGCCTGGGCGACCGGGTGCGCATCACCGGCTGGATCTCGAGCGCACAGGTGCGCGACGAGCTGATCGCCGCCCGCGCCCTGGTGCTGCCGAGTTTTGCCGAGGGGCTGCCGGTCGTCATCATGGAGGCGATGGCCGTCGGCCGGCCCGTGCTCAGCACCTATGTGGCCGGCATTCCCGAGCTGGTGCGCGACGGTGTCGAAGGCTGGCTGTTCGAAGCCGGCTCGCCCGAGGCCGCGGCCCGCGCGATGCGCGCCTGCCTGGCTGCGACACCCGAGACGCTGGGCGCGATGGGGGCGGCGGGGCGCGCCCGGGTGCTGGCGCGCCACCAGGTCGACACCGAGGCGACCAAGCTGCTTGGCGCCTGGCGCGATGCGCACGCGGCCGCGGGGGGGGCGGCATGATCGTCGCCAGCTTGGTCGGCGTGCTGCTGGGCCTGGCCGTGTTGGTGCTGGCGGTGCCGGTGCTGGTGTTCACGGTCGAGATCGCCGCCGCCTGCCTGCCGGCCAGGCGCGGTGTCGGCGCGGCGCCGCGGCCCACGTTGGCGGTGCTGGTGCCGGCCCACAACGAGGCGCTGGGCATCGCCGCCACCTTGCGCACGCTGCGCACCCAGCTGCGCCCCGGCGACCGGGTGCTGGTGGTGGCCGACAACTGCAGCGACGACACCGCCGAGCGCGCCCGCGCCGAGGGCGCCGAGGTGATCGAGCGCCAGCATGCGACCGAGCGCGGCAAGGGTTATGCGCTGGCCTTCGGTGTCGAGCACCTGCGCCAGGCGCCGCCGCCGGTGGTGGTGATCGTCGACGCCGATTGCCAGCTGGAGCCGGGCGCGCTGGACGCATTGGCCGCGGCCTGCGAGCGCAGCGGCGCGCCGATCCAGGCCAAGTACCTGATGACGCACGAAGGTGCGGTGGGCCTGAACGGCCGCGTGGCCGAGTTCGCCTGGCGGGTCAAGAACTGGGTGCGGCCGCGCGGCGCCGCGCGGCTGGGCTGGCCCTGCCAACTGACCGGCAGCGGCATGGCGTTTCCATGGGCGCTGATCGCATCGGCGCCGCTGGCCAACAGCAGCATCGTCGAAGACATGCAGCTCGGCCTGGTGCTGGCGCGGGCCGGCAACGCGCCGCAGTTCTGCGAAGCGGCGGGGGTGCGCAGCACCTTCCCGACCAGCGCGGCGGCGATCGCCAGCCAGCGCACCCGCTGGGAGCACGGCCACCTGGGCATGCTGGTCGACCACGCGTGGCCGATGCTGCAGCAGGCCTTGCGCCGTGCCGACTGGCGCCTGCTGGGCCTGGCGCTCGACCTGGCGGTGCCGCCGCTGGCGTTGCTGGTGATGCTGGCCGGCGCCTTGTGGTTGCTGGCGCTGGTGCTGGGCTTCGCCGGCACGGGCGCCGGGCCGGTGTGGGGCGCCTGCGGGCTGCTCGCCGTCCTGTCGGCCGCCGTGCTGGCGGCGTGGGCCGGGTGGGGCCGGGCGGTGCTGGCGCCGTGGGACCTGCTGCGTGCGCCCTGGTACGCGTTGTCGAAGCTGGCGATCTACCTGCGTTTCTGGTCGCGCCGGCAAAAAGACTGGGTCCGCACCGACCGCGAATGACGCCATGCCAGAATTTTCACGACCCCCGTTCGCCGCGTCGCGGCCATGAGCCGAATGTCGACCAGTTCTGAACCGCAGGCCGTCGCCCCGCTGGGCGCCCGGCCGCACTTCGAGATCGCGCCGCGGGCGTGGCGGCGCGTGCCGCTGCTCAACGTCTGGGCCGATGACCTGACGATGGCGCAGTTGCTGGACCGGCTCGACGCCGACGGCGGCATGGTCTTCACGATCAACCCCGACCACCTGTACCACCTGCAGACCAACGCGGCGTTCACCGCGGCCTACCGCGACGCCGACATCATCACCGTCGACAGCCACTACGTCGACCTGGCGCTGCGCTGGCAGGGCCAGGGCGTGGCCGAGAAGATCACCGGCTCGGACCTGATGCCGGCCTACTGCCGGCGCCACGCCGCGAACCCGGCGGTGCGCATCTTCCTGCTCGGGGCGGCGCCCGGCGTGGCCGAGCGCGCGCGCCAGGCCTTGAACGCGATGGCCGGCCGCGAGCTGGTCGTCGGCGCGCACGGCCCGTCGATGCGTTTCGTCGACGACGAGGCCGAGATCGCCAGCGTGTTGGCGATGGTGCGCGCCAGCGGTGCGACCGCGCTGATGCTGGGCCTGGGCGCGCCGAAGCAAGAGATCTGGCTGGCCCGCTATCGCCATGCACTGCCCGGGGTGCGCGTGCTGATGGGGGTCGGCGCGACGATCGACTACGAAGCCGGCGAGGTCAAGCGCGCGCCGGTCTGGATGCGCCGGCTCGGCCTCGAATGGGCCTACCGGGTGCTGAGCGAACCGCGCCGCTACGGCATGCGCTACCTGCGCAACGCCCGTTTCCTGTGGTGGATGGCGCAAGCCCGCGCCGGCCAGTACAAAGACCCTTTTCCCCAGGCCGTGCCCGCACCGCGGCCCCCTGTTGGAGCCCGACCATGACCAGCACCCCCATCGCCCGCAAAGGCATCATCCTCGCCGGCGGCTCCGGCACGCGGCTGCACCCGGCCACGCTGGCGATCAGCAAGCAGCTGATCCCGGTCTATGACAAGCCGATGGTGTACTACCCGCTGTCGGCGCTGCTGCTGGCCGGCATCCGCGACATCCTGCTGATCAGCACGCCGCAGGACACGCCGCGCTTCGAGCAGCTGCTGGGCAACGGCGAGCGCTGGGGCGTGTCGCTGCGCTACGCGGTGCAACCCAACCCCGAGGGGCTGGCGCAGGCCTTCCTGATCGGCGAAGAGTTCCTGGCCGGCTCGCCCAGTGCGCTGGTGCTGGGCGACAACATCTTCTACGGCCATGATCTCGGTCGGCGCCTGCAGACCGCGGCTTCGCGGCCGAGCGGCGCCACCGTGTTCGCCTACCCGGTGACCGACCCCGAGCGCTACGGGGTGGTCGAGTTCGATGCGGCCGGCCGCGCCGTGAGCCTGGAAGAAAAGCCCGAGGCGCCGAAGAGCCGCTATGCGGTGACGGGCCTGTATTTCTACGACGAGCAGGTGGTCGACCACGCCAAGGCATTGAAGCCCAGCCCACGCGGCGAGCTGGAGATCACCGACCTGAACCGCCGCTACCTTGAGGCCGGCCAGCTCGATGTGCAGATCTTCGGCCGCGGCGACGCCTGGCTCGACACCGGCACCCACGATAGCCTGCTCGAAGCGGGCGCGTTCGTGCAGACGCTGGAAAAGCGGCAAGGCCTGAAGGTCTGCTGCCCGGAAGAGATCTGCTGGCGCCAGGGCTGGATCAACGACGAGCAACTGGCCGGGCTGGCGGCGCCGCTGGCCAAGAGCGGCTACGGTCGCTACCTGCAGCAGGTGCTGCGCGACCGGGTGTTCTGAGCGCCTGCGGCGCCAGCCGCCGCGGGGCGCGTCAGCTCATCAGCGGGCTGGTCTTCAGCGCGGTCACCATCGGCGGCAACAAGGCCACCTGCTTGACCAGCTCGACCATGCTGCTGCAGTGCGTCTTCTCTTTGAGGTTGTGCACGTGGCTGCGCACGGTGGCCACCGCCACGCCCATGCGCTCGGCGATCTGCGTCGGCCGCAGGCCCTCGCACAAGGCGGTCAGCACTTCTTCTTCGCGCTGCGACAGGCCGCGGGCGCGGGCAAAGGCACCGACCGAGAGTTTTTCCACCAGCTGCGCGCGCTGCAGGGTCAGCAGCACCGCGTTGCCGCTGGCGTTGTTCGACAAGGGCAGCGGAAGCGGCACGATCGACAGGCCGACCCGCGCCGGCGCGGTGCCGAGGTTCAGCATGCAGCGCACGCCGCGGTGGCGGGCCGCGTCGAGCGCGTCGCCCAAGGCTTGTTGTTCCAGGCTGTCGCGCGCCCGCAGGCGGCGGCTGCGCAGTTCGAGCGGGTGGTTCGAGCCCATCTCGCGCAGCGCGGCATGGTTGGCATGCACCACCAGCGCGTTGGCCGACAGCAGCATCAGGCCGTAGTCGACTTCGTCCAGCACGCAGGCCATCAACCGCACCAGGCCGGCGTTTTCGCCGCCGCGGCGCTCGGGCCCTCGGTAGGCGAGTTCGGATTCAAGGGCGGCCAACTCGAGGTTCATGGTGGTGGTCTTGCGAGAAGCGGGCATGCGGGTACCTGACCACTTGATGATCGGCTTGTCGCGCCGGCACTGGAGTGGGCCACCGCAAGCAAAGCGTGAACAAGTGGTTACCGGCCCGGCGAACGTGGCCTGCATGGGACAATCCCGCCCCATGAAGATCGAGAAAACCGCCATCGAGGGCGTGCTGGTGTTCGAGCCGAAGCTGTTCGGCGACGAACGCGGCTTTTTCATGGAGAGCTTCAACCAGCGCCTGTTCGATGACGCCGTCGGCGCGCCGGTCGCGTTCGTGCAGGACAACCACTCCCGCTCGGCCCGCGGCGTGCTGCGGGGCCTGCATTTCCAGCGTGCGCCGCATGCCCAGGGCAAGCTGGTGCGGGTGGCGGCGGGTGCGGTGTTCGACGTGGCGGTCGATATCCGCCCCGGCAGCGCCACCTACGGCCGCTGGGTCGGGGTCGAATTGAGCGCCGACAACCACCGCCAGCTGTGGATCCCGCCCGGCCTGGCCCATGGTTTTCTGGTGCTGAGCGACTCGGCCGACTTCCTCTACAAGACCACCGACTACTACGCCCCGCAGGCCGAAGGCTCGCTGCGCTGGGACGACCCGGACCTGGGCATCGCCTGGCCCGACGCCGGAGTGGCGCCGGTGCTGTCGGCCAAGGACGCGGTGGCGCCGGGCCTGCGCGAACTGGCCGCTTGAACCCGACACCCGCACCATGAAAATCACCGTCATCGGCACCGGCTACGTCGGCCTGGTCACCGGCGCCTGCCTGTCCGAAATGGGCAACCACGTGGTCTGCCTCGATGTGGACGCGCGCAAGATCGAGGTCCTGAACAGTGGCGGCATCCCGATCCACGAGCCGGGCCTGCAAGAGATCGTGCACCGCAACGCCGCGGCCGGCCGGCTGGAATTCACGACCGACGTGGCGCGCGCGGTCGGGCACGGCACGCTGCAGTTCATCGCGGTCGGCACGCCGCCCGACGAAGACGGCTCGGCCGATCTGCAGTATGTGACCGCGGCGGCGCGCAACATCGGCCGCCTGATGACCGACCACAAGGTCATCGTCGACAAGAGCACGGTGCCGGTCGGCACGGCCGACAAGGTGCGCGCCGCGGTGGCTGACGAGCTCGCCAAGCGCGGGGTCAACCTCGCCTTTTCGGTCGCCTCGAACCCCGAATTCCTGAAAGAGGGCGCCGCGGTCGAAGACTTCATGCGGCCCGACCGCATCATCATCGGCACCGACGACGAGCGCGCCACGCTGCTGCTGCGGGCGTTGTATGCGCCGTTCGTGCGCAACCACGACCGGCTGCTGGTGATGGACATCAAGAGCGCCGAGTTCTCGAAGTACGCCGCCAACGCGATGCTGGCCACCCGCATCAGCTTCATGAACGAGCTGTCGCGGCTGGCCGAAGCGGTCGGTGCCGACATCGAGCAGGTGCGTGTGGGCATTGGCTCCGACCCCCGCATCGGCACCCACTTCCTCTATGCCGGTGCCGGCTACGGCGGCAGCTGCTTCCCGAAGGACGTGAAAGCCCTGGCCCGCAGCGCGGCCGACGCCGGCCTGCCGAGCAAGATGATGGCCGCGGTCGAGGCGGTCAACGACGAGCAGAAGCTGGTGCTGGTCGACAAGATCGTCGCCCAGTACGGCGACGACCTGCGCGGCAAGACCTTCGCGCTGTGGGGCCTGGCCTTCAAGCCCAACACCGACGACATGCGCGAGGCGCCCAGCCGCGTGGTCGTGGCCGAGCTGATCCGCCGCGGCGCGGTGGTCCGGGCCTACGACCCGGTCGCGGCGGCCGAGGCCGAGCGCGTGCTGCGGCTGGACCTCGGCGATGAGGCGTTGGCCCAACAGTTGCGCTTTGTTTCCTCTGCGCCGTCGGCGCTGGCCGGTGCCGACGCGCTGGTCATCGTGACCGAGTGGAAGGAATTCCGCACCCCCGACTTCGAGGCGATGTCGTCGACGCTGACCGACCGCCGCATCTTCGATGGGCGCAACCTCTACGACCCGGCCCTGGTCCGCGGCTTCGGGCTCGACTACCGCTCGATTGGTCGCGCCTGACCGTCCGTCATTCCGGCCCGGCCGGCGTGACGGAATGCCCATATAACACGGCCCGTTCCTTGCCTACTAGGGGGCCGGCGGGGCAAGGGTTCTTTGCCACAATAGCCCGCACTTGCACTGCGGCGGCTGAATGCGCCGCGGTGCCTATATCGATTTGCCAAAGAGGTTGCCCATGTCCCGATCCATTTCCGTGTTGCCGGTGATCATGGCCGGCGGTAGCGGCACCCGGCTGTGGCCGCTGTCGCGCGCGGGTTATCCCAAGCAGTTCCTGGTGCTGACCGGCGAGACCAGCCTGTTCCAGCAAGCCGCCGAGCGCGTGGCCCAACTGGCCTGCGACGACATCGTCGTCGAGTCGCCGGTCGTCGTCGGCAACGCCGAGCACCGCTTCATGGTGCTCGAGCAGCTGCGCGAGCTGGGCATGGACAGCACCGCCGTGGTGCTGGAGCCGTCCGGCCGCAACACCGCGCCGGCGCTGACGCTGGCGGCGCTGCAAGCCCAAGAGGGCGGCGCCGATCCGGTGCTGGTCGTCACGCCGGCCGACCAGACGGTGGCCGACAGCGCCGCGTTCAACCACGCGCTGCAGAACGCAGTGCGCGGCGCGGCCGAAGGCTCGATCGTGATCCTGGGCATCACGCCCGATCGGCCCGAAACCGGCTACGGCTACATCCGCGTGCAGCCCGGTGCGATGGGCAACGAGCTGGCCGCTGTCGCGCAGTTCGTCGAGAAGCCCAACCAGGCCACCGCCGAGCGTTACCTCGCCGAAGGCGGCTACTACTGGAACAGCGGCATGTTCGTGCTGAAGGCCTCGGTCTGGCTGAAGGCGCTGCAGACCTTCCGCCCCGACATCCTCGAAGCCACCAAGGCCTCGTGGGAAGCCAAGCGGGCCGACGCCAAGTTCGTGCGCCCGGGCAAGAAAGAGTTCGAGCAGGTGCCGGCCGAGTCGGTCGACTACGCGGTGATGGAGCGTTGCCCCGGCAGCGCGTTCGACATCCGCATGGTGCCGCTGGCCGCCGGCTGGAACGACCTCGGCGCCTGGGACGCGGTGCTGCAGGTGTCGCCCAAGGACGGCGCCGGCAATGCCTTCGTCGGCGACGTGATGATGGAAGACAGCCGCAACACGCTGGTCCACGCGTCGGGTCGGCTGGTCAGCACGGTCGGTGTCGACAACCTGGTCGTGATCGAGACCGCCGACGCGGTGCTGGTGGCCGATGCCGGCCGCAGCCAGGACGTCAAGAAGATCGTCAACAAGCTGGCCGCCCACGGGCGCGGTGAGGGCCTGCTGCACCGCAAGGTGCACCGCCCCTGGGGCTGGTACGACTCGATCGACGCCGGCCCGCGTTTCCAGGTCAAGCGCATCATGGTGCGCCCGGGTGCTTCGCTCAGCCTGCAGATGCACCACCACCGCGCCGAGCACTGGATCGTCGTCACCGGCACCGCCGAAGTGACCTGCGGCGAGCGCAAGATCCTGCTGTCCGAGAACCAGAGCACCTACATCCCGCTGGGCGAAGTGCACCGCCTGGCCAACCCGGGCAAGGTCGACCTCGAGATCATCGAGGTGCAATCCGGCAGCTACCTGGGCGAAGACGACATCGTTCGCTACGAGGACACCTACGGCCGTACGGCCTGATCTGTGGCCCCTGCGTCACCTTGGGCGAGGGCCCCGCGCTTCGGCGCTGCGGCCCCGCCGCCAGGTGACAGCCCGGCGGCAACTGAGTGCCCTGCACGGAAACCGCTGCGCTTGAGTCGATGTTTGAAGAACGAACCGCCCGCAAACAATTCCTGAGCGCGCCGCCGAGCGTGCCGTCGGCCATCGCGGCGGTGCTGGAGCCGGTGCTGGCGGCCGTCAACCTGGCGGTCTTTCACGGCATCTTCGCCGAGCCCTTCGGCGGCGCGGCGATGGCGCTGGCCATCTTGCTGCTGGTGCTGATGTTCCCGGGCGTCAATCGCTTCGGCAAGACCGGCATCGGTGTCGGCATCGACATCATCCTGTCGTGGGTCGGTGTGCTCGCAGTGCTGCTGATGGTGGGTTATGCCACCGGCGGCCTGGGCGCCTTCGAGCCGCGCCTGCTGCTGGGCTGGGCGATCGCGACGCCGCTGGTGCACTGGGTGTTCGTGGTGCTGGGCACCGCGTACATGCGCCACCGCGCGGCGCTGCCCGAGTTCCGCCGGCCGGCGGTCATCGTCGGCGCGCACCGCATGGGCCAGCGCGTGGCCGAGATGCTGCAGGCGCGCAAGGGCTATGGCCACGACCTGCTGGGTTTCTTCGATGACCGTTCGGCCGAGCGGCTGGAGCTGCCCGGGGCCGACCCGCTGATCGGCGGCTTGAACGAGCTGCCCGAGTTCATCGAGCAGCACGGCGTGAAAGACGTCTTCATCACGCTGCCGCTGACCTCGCAGCCGCGCATCCTGCAGCTGATGGAGACGCTGCAGAACTCGACCGCCTCGGTGCATTTCGTGCCCGACGTGTTCGGTGTCAGCATCATCCAGGGCCGGCTCGAAGACATGGGCGGCGTGCCGGTCGTCGGCCTGCACGTGACGCCGTTCACCGGCATCAACGGCCTGCTCAAGCGCGCCAGCGACATCGTGCTGGCGGTGCTGATCCTGATCCTGATTTCGCCGGTGCTGGCGGCGGTGGCGATCGGCGTCAAGCTCAGCTCGCCGGGGCCGATCATCTTCCGCCAGCGACGCACCGGGCTGGACGGCGAGATCATCGAGGTCTTCAAGTTCCGCTCGATGGTCACGCAGGACAACGGCCCCGTCGTCCAGCAGGCCACGCGCAACGACCCGCGCATCACCAAGTTCGGCGCCTTCATCCGCAAGACCTCGCTCGACGAGCTGCCGCAGTTCGTCAACGTGCTGCAGGGCGAGATGAGCATCGTCGGCCCGCGCCCGCATGCGGTGGCGCACAACGAGCAGTACCGCAAGATCGTCAAGGCCTACATGGCGCGCCACAAGGTCAAGCCCGGCATCACCGGCTGGGCCCAGGTCAACGGCCTGCGCGGCGAGACCGACACGGTGGACAAGATGGCGCGGCGGGTCGAGTACGATCTCGAATACCTGCGCAACTGGTCGCTCGGGCTCGATCTGCTGATCATCGCCCGCACCGCCAAGCTGATGTTTTTCGACCGCAAGGCGTATTGACGGCCGGCCTTCAGCAGCCCACGCTCCTGAACGCGCCGCACCGGCGCTGACGCAAACGACAACGACACGACGAGGCGCACATGACAGGCACCACCCCTTCCTTCGCCCCCCGCTTCGCGATGCACCTGCTGGCGGTGGCGGCCGTCTGGGCCCTGGCCGGTGCCGCGTTGGCGCAAGCCGACGCCCCGCCGCCGGTCTCACCGCCGCCGCCGCTCAGCCCGTCGCCCAGCGGGCCGGCCCAGCCGTTCAGCTTCGGGCTGTCGCAGACGCTGATGCACGAGTCGAACCTGTTTCGCGAGAGCGCCAACGAAGAGGAAGACTGGAACTCGGTCACTGCGCTGAACTTCGCGCTCGACCAGCCGATCGGCCGCCAGCGCCTGCATGGCAGCGCCGCGCTGCAGATGAACCGCTACCGCGATCACGACGAGCTGAACAACACCGGCCACGACGTCGGCCTGCAGCTCGACTGGGAAACCGTCGCCAACCTGTCCGGCGCGCTCGGTGTGCAATCGGCGCGCCGCCAGTACCGCTACGGGCTGGACAGCGTGACGCCATTCGATGGCCTCAACATCGAGAGCACGCAGTCTGCCTTCGCGCAGGGCAGGCTGGGCGGCATGGGCGAGTGGGCGCTGCAGGCCGGCTTCAATGCGCTGCACCGCGAATACTCGGCCGACGCCTTTGCCAAGCTCAACGACCTGTCGCAATGGGGCGCCGAAGGTGGCATCGGCTACCGGCCCAGCCCCGACCTGGGCTTCACCGCGCTGGGTCGCTACACCCGCATCTCGCGGCCGGATTCCGACCTGGGGGTTGGCGACGACGTCGGCCGCAAGCAGCTGGAGCTGGGCGTGGTCTGGCAGGCCACCGGCGCCAGCCGCCTGGACGCGCGCGTGACCCGGGCCGAAGAAAAGCATGCCGTGATGGACGATCGCAGCTTCTGGACCGGTGGCATCGGCTGGGACTGGACGCCGAGCGGCAAGCTGCGTCTTCGCACCCAGCTGCTGCGCGACACCGAAGGCAGCAGCGGCAACGTGACGAACCTCGAGGCCACGATGCCGGCCGCCCCGGCGGGCGACCAGCTGCGCGACGCGTTCCTGTGGTCGGCGCAATGGGCCGCCTCGGCCAAGATCAGCCTGATCGGTACCGCCCAATGGTCGCGCCGGCGCTTCAACGACCAGTTCACCGCCACCGGCTCGCGCATCGAAGACCGCACCACCGCCTTCACGCTCGGCGTGCGCTACACGCCCTTGCGAGCGCTCGACCTGGGTTGCGACGTGGCGACCGAGAAGCGCGAGACCAACGCCCAGACCTTGACCGAGCAATTGGTGACGCGCCCGTACGACGCGATGACCGCCGGCTGCTCGCTGCAGTTCTGGTTCCGCTGACAGCGGGGCCGCGCCAGCCATGATCCACCCGAGCGCCGTCATCGCCGGCAACGTCCAGATCGACCCCAGCGCCGAGATTGGCCCCTGGTGCGTGCTGGAGGGCGACATCACGATCGGCCCGCGCACCCGGCTGATGAATGGCGTGTCGTTGCAGGGGCGGGTGACGGTGGGCGCCGACAACGTGTTCGGTGCCCATGCGGTGATCGGCGGCGCGCCGCACGACCAGCTCTACAAGCAGGCCGACGACACCGAGGTCGTGATCGGCGACCGCAACCACGTCTTCGAGTTCGTCACCATCCACCGCGGCACCCGCCGCCGCGATGGGCGCACGGTGCTGGGCAACGACAACTTCGTGATGGCCTATGTGCACCTGGCGCACGACGTGGTGCTGGGCAACCACACCCGCATCACCAGCTACACCGGCATCGCCGGCCTGTGCACGATCGACGACCACGCGGTCATCGCCGGCATGGTCGGCATGCAGCAGTACGTGCGGGTCGGCGCCTACTCGTTCATCTCGGGCATGTCGGCGATGACGCAGGACGTGCTGCCGTACTCGATCGCCTATGGCTCCGAGGGCCCGACGCATCTGCGTGGCGCCAACCTGATCGGGCTGAAGCGGCACGGCTTCTCGCGCGAGGACATCGACATCGTGCGCCAGGTGCTGGCCAAGCTGCAGGGCACCGAGCGCCCGTTCGCGCAGGTGCTGGCCGAGATCGAGGCCGAGTTCGACCCGGCCCACCCGATGGTGCGCCGCGTGCTCGACTTCGCCCACGCGCCGTCGCAGCACGGCGTGTTGCGCTGACCCGCGCGACGGTGGCCGGGCCCATGGCCGATGCCTTCAGCTTCCGCCCCTACCGCGATGCCGACGAAGCCGCGTGGAACGCGCTCGTTGCTGCCAGCCAGAACGGCACCTTTTTGTTCGACCGGCGCTTCATGGGCTACCACGCCGACCGCTTCGACGACGCGTCGCTGCTGGTCGAGCGGCGCGGCAAGCTGGTGGCGGTGCTGCCGGCCCATCGGCAAGGCGAGCGCGTCGCCAGCCACGGCGGCTTGAGCTACGGCGGCCTGGTGCTGGCCGACACGCTGGGCGCGCAGGCCACCTGGGATCTGATGCGGGCCTTGCAGGCGCATTGGCGCGGGCAGGGCGTGCGTGAGTTGCTGTACAAGACCATGCCGTCGATCTACCACCGGCTGCCGTGCGAAGACGACCGTTATGCGCTGCTGCGCTGCGGCGCGCAGTTGGTGCGGCGCGACGCGCTGTCGGTGATCGGACCGACGCCGGCGCACTGGCCGCCCAAGCGCCGCCGCGCCATCACGCAGGCCACGCGCCAGCGCGAAGAGTTGAGCCTGTCGGCCCATGACGGCGCGCCGAACGAGGCGACCGAAGACTGGGCCGCGTTCTGGCAATTGCTCGACCACGAGCTGCAGGCTCGCCATGGCAGCCGGCCGGTGCATACGCTCGCTGAAATCCGCATGTTGGCGAGCCGCTTTCCCGCGCAGATCAGCCTGCGGTTGGCGCGCTGGTCGGGCCGCATCGTGGCTGGCCTGGTGTTGTTCGACACGCCCGCCGTCTGCCACCTGCAGTACATGGCCGCCGACGAACAAGGCCGCCGCTGTGCGGCGCTCGACCTGTTGCTGGAACAGGCCATCGCCGGTGCGCAGGCGCAGTCCAAGTGGTTCGATTTCGGTCACTCGAACGAAGACGAGGGCCGGGTGCTGAACACTGGCCTGGCCTTCTACAAGGAAAGCTTCGGCGCCAGCACGGTCGTGCACGACCACTATCTGTTGCCCTGCTAGCCCCAGACTGCGAACGCGAAAGGATTCCTGCCTTGGCCCACGTCGACGATTGCCGCGCTGTCGAGTTGCGCACGGTCTATGACCACCGCGGCTCCATTTCCTTCGTCGAATCCGGCGTCGACTTCGAGTTCCCGATCAAGCGTGCCTACTGGACCTATGACGTGCCCTCGCGCGCGTCACGCGCTGGGCACGCGCACCTGAACCTGCGCCAGCTTTACGTCGCGATTTCGGGCTCGTTCCAGGTTCACATGGACGATGGCGTGCACCAGCGTGTCGTCACGTTGAGCCACCCGAGCGAGGGGCTGCTGATGGTGCCGGGCATCTGGCGCGAGCTGCATGGCTTCTCGTCCAACGCCTGCCTGCTGGTGCTGGCCTCCGAGCTGTTCGACGAGGCGGACTACATCCGCGAGCATGCGGACTTCATGAAGTGGGTGCAGGGCTCGAAGGCGTAGGTTGTTGTCGACTCACCTACTGCGCAGGTTGGCGTGCAGGGCGGCGGCGGTGCCCCCGGTCTCCGGCCCGCTCGCGGGCCACTGCTTGAGGTGATCGGCGGGCTGCCCATCAACACCGTCGTGCCCGTGATGCGTGGGGGCGACCGCGAATGAAGGCCGGTGCCCGGGGGCACCACCGCCACCCTGAGGCACCGACCGTGGCAGGGCACCGCGTGGCATGCCACAGGCGGTGGATGGGGCAGGGGATTCGGGGTGCGTTTGCAGGCCTTCATTCGCGGTCGCCCCAACCGACGTCCCGTGAACACGCGGCCGATCGAGAGACCATGGCCAGCGCACCCCGGCTCCCCGCGAGCCAGGCCGGAAAACGTGCCCCGAGTCGCCTGCCCAAGCGCGACGCAGGCAGGCCAGCTACCTCAAGCCCCCACCAACGCCGCAAACCGCGCCAGGTCGATGTTGCCGCCCGACAGCACGATGCCGATGCGTTTGCCACGCACATCGAGCTGGCCGTTGAACACCGCTGCGGCGCCGAGGCAGCCGGTGGGCTCGACGATCAGTTTCATCCGCGCCGCGAAGAATTTCATCGTCTCGACCAGCTGATCGTCGGTGGCGGTGACCACCCGCGCGCCCAGCTGCTGTAGCACCGGAAAGGTGTGCTGGCCGAGCGAGCGGCTCTGCGCCGCGTCGGCAATCGTCTTCGGTGTCTCGATCCGCACGATGCAGCCCTGGGCCAGGCTTTGCTGGCCATCGTTGCCGGCCTCGGGCTCGACGCCGATGATCTCGCAGCGTGGTGACAGGTAGCGCGCCACCGTCGCGGTGCCGGACAACAAGCCCCCGCCACCCAGCGGCGTGACGATCATGTCGAGCTCGCCGGCGTCTTCGAACAGCTCCTTGGCCGCCGTGCCCTGGCCGGCCATCACATGCGGATGGTCGAACGGCGGGATGAAGGTCGTGCCGCGTTCGGCGACGATGCGCTCGATGATCAGCGCGGGGTCTTCGGCATAACGGTCGTAGCGGACCACCTCGCCGCCATAACCCTCGGTCGCGGCGACCTTCATCGCCGGCGCGTCCTTGGGCATCACCACCACCGCGTGCACGCCCAGCAGCTGCGCGGCGCGGGCGATCGCCTGGCCGTGGTTGCCGGACGAGAAGGTCACCACGCCACCGGCGCGCTGGGCCGCGGTGAACTGGGCGACCGCGTTGTAGGCGCCGCGGATCTTGAAGGCGCCGATGTGTTGCAGGGTCTCGCACTTGAAGAACAGCGAGGCACCGGTGCGCGCGTCGGCCGTGGTCGAGCGCAGCACCGGGGTGCGGTGGGCGATGCCGGCCAGGCGCTCGTGGGCCTGCGCGACGTCGTCGTAGGAGATGGCCAATGAAGTCATGGCCGACAAGGTATCACCCGGGTTCGCGCTTGAAACTGTGTGGCTGCGCGGGCTGACACAGTGCATTCGGTGGCGGGGCGCGTTGTGGCTTCACCCGCCGGGCGCGGGCCCCTAGGCTGGCGGCACCTCTTCACACCCCGCGCCATGATCGAACTGCTGCCCTTGATGACCTACGCGTTTGTGATGTCGAGCACGCCCGGCCCGAACAACCTGATGCTGACCGCGTCGGGCGCCAACTTCGGCTACCGCCGCTCGCTGCCGCACATCCTGGGCATCGCCGCCGGCCACGGGCCGCAGATCTTCATCACCTGCCTGGGCCTGGGGTCGCTGTTCCAGGCCTTTCCGGTGCTGCACCAGGTGCTGCGCGTGGTGGGCGCGGCCTACCTCGTCTACCTGGCGTGGCGCCTGGCCGGCTCGGCGATCGGGCATAAGGAGGTGCAAAAGCCCTTGAGCCTGTGGCAGGCGGCGGCCTTTCAGCTCGTCAACCCGAAGGGCTGGGTCAAGGCCATCACCGTGGCCACCGTCTTCATGCCACCGGGCATGGCGGTGTTGCCGGCGTCGGCGCTGGTCAGCGTGATCGCCGTCGCCATCGGCGTGCCGTGCATCTCGATGTGGGCGCTTTTCGGCGTTGCGATCCGCCGCCTGCTGACCGACCCGCGCCGCCAGCGTGCCTTCAATGCCATCATGGCGGCCTCGCTGGTGGTGCTGGCGATGGCCTTGCTTGTTTGATGCCGCTTTGACGATGGCCCCGCTCGACCGTTCTTCCGCCGTGCCGCTGGCCGACCAGATCGAGTCGCGCCTGGCCGCGTTGATCGCGTCGGGCCAGATGCCGGTGGGCGCCAAGCTCACGTCGATCCGCGCGCTGGCGTCGCAGCTGTCGGTCAGCCCGAACACGGTGGTCACGGCCTACGACCGGCTGGTGGCGCGTGGCGTGGTCGAGACCCGCGGCACCGCCGGCTTCTTCGTCGCCGAATCGACCATGCCCGAAGCCCTGCCCAGCCAGCTCGAAGCCGGTGAGGCGCACGACGCCGTCTGGTTGGTGCAGCAGGCCCACGACCAGCGCGCCAGCCTGCTGCCGGCCAGCAGCGGCGCGTTGCCAGTGAGCTGGCTGGAAGACGCGATCCCGGCCGCGGTGGTGCAGCGCGGGCTGGCGCGCAGTGTGGGCGGCATGGCGGCGCGTTGCCCACCGCAAGGCCTGCCTGAGCTGCGTGAGCGCATCGCGATGCTGATGCGCGGCCAGGGCATCGCGGTCGATGCGAGCCGGGTGCTCAGCTGTTATGGCGGCACCCACGCGATCGACCTGATCTGCCGCTCGTTCCTGAAGCCCGGTGACGTGGTGCTGGTCGAAACCCCGGGCTACCACCTGCTGTTCGACCGGCTGCGCGAAGCGGGCGTGAAGCTGGTCGGCATCGCGCGCCGGCACGACGGCATCGACCTCGACCAGCTCGAAGCCGCCTGCATCGAACACCGGCCGCGCCTGCTGTTCATCCAGAGCGTGCTGCACAACCCGACCGGCTGGGGCAGCAGCGCGGCCAACCTGCACCGCGTGCTGATGCTGGCCGAGCGCCACCAGCTGCTGCTGGCCGAAGACGACGTGCACGGGCACTTTCATGCCGGCAGCGTGACCAGGCTGGCGCAGCTGTCCGAGCTGCGTGGCGTCGTCTACTACTCCAGCTTCTGCAAGGCGCTCAGCCCCGCGCTGCGGGTGGGCTACATGGCGGCCGAGCCCGCGCTGCTGAAGGCCTTGCTGCGGGCCAAGATCCAGTCTGTGCTGACGACCGCCACGCTGAACGAGAACGTGCTGCTCGAGCTGTTGGCCAGCGGGCGCTTTCGCAAGCATCTGGACCGGCTGCAACAAAAGCTCGCCGCCGCGCGCCAGGTCAGCACCCGCGCGCTGCGCGGCGCCGGCCTGTTGCTCGACCGGCCGGCCGAAGGCGGGCTGTTCCTCTGGGGCGAGCTGCCGGCCGGCATCGACGCCGACGCATTGGTCAAGGATGCCTTTCGCCAGCACATCCTGCTGGCCGGCGCGGCGTTCGACGTGGCCAACGCCGACCCGCGCCACCTGCGCTTCAACGTGGTCCATGCCCAGCACCCGCGGCTGGCCGAGTTCTTGTCGCAGCGCTGGCAGGCCTCGGCGCAGGCGCAGCAACTGATCCGCCGCGCCGCTGAACGCTCGCGCTGAAAAGGTTGGCTGACTACAGCAGCGCCAGCGCGCCCAGCAGCTCGTGGGTGCCCGGCCGGATGTGGAAAGCCGCCATGCCCAGCGCATGCGCCGGCTCGATGTCGCAGACGTGATCGTCACCGACCATCAGGCACGCACTGGCCGGCAGGCCAATCAGGCCCAGTGCGCGGTGAAAGATCTCGGGCCGCGGTTTCGCGTGGCCGCAGTCGTCGGGCGTCACCATGCCGACGAAGTGATCGTTCAGGCCCAGGCTCGACAGCTTGCGCTCCTGCATCACCCGCGGGCCGTTGGTGACGATGACCTTGGGCAGGTGGGCGCAGCGCTGCAAGAACTCGACCGCATCGTCCACCAGCGACCAGCTGCTCTGGTAGGCCTGCATGTAGGGCTCGAACAAGGCGTCGGCCTGCGCGTCGGTCAGCGCCTGGCCCACGAACTCGCGCAGGCGTTCGCGGCGCTGGTCCAAAAACGAGATCTCGCCGGCGCTGTGGCGCTTCCAGTGCTTGTCGGTGACGAGGCGCCAGCGTTGAAAGGCCTGCTCGGCACTCTCGTCGTGGCGATGCCCGCCATGCATCGGCTGCCAGGCCGCGAAGGCCCGCTGCGCTGTCGAGCGCTCGTCGAACAGCGTGTCGTCGAGGTCGAGCAGCAGCCCCCGGATCGGCCGGTCGACGCTCATGCCGGCCGCTGCGCCAGCAGCGCGATCTCGGCGGCCTGCTGCGGGAACTGCCGGCCCAGCTCGATCAGCCCCTGCACACCCCGCTCGCCGAGCGACGGCAGCAGCAGCGCCATCTGCGCATGGGTGAAGGGCTTGAACAGGTAGCCGTCGAGCGCGACCTCGGTCAGGCCGAGCGCGGTGACCGTCTCGCGCAGGTCTTGCGGGCGGTAGACACGCGGCTGGCCGAGCAGGCGGTTGCGCTCGCTCAGCACCTCCGGCGCGTCCATCAGCCCCATCTGCACCGCCAGCAGGCGGTGGAACGACAGCGCATTCGGCACGCTGACCAGCAGGTGGCCACCGGGCTTGAGCCACTTCAGGCTGGCGCGCAGCAGCACCTCGGGCTCGGCGGTCTCGTGGATCACGCCCGAGACGATGACCAGGTCGGCCGCCGGCCCCTGCGGCCACAGCGCGGCGAGCGCGGCGTCGGCGCGCTCGATGTAGTCGTGCACCACCGCCAGCCGCGGCTCGCGCAGGCTCACCTCCCGGGCGGCCTCGGCCCAGCGCTGGGCCGGCTCGACCGCTGCCCAGCGTGAGATGCGATGGGGCCGCGCCAAGGCCTGCAGGCTCAGCAGCTCGGGGCCGCAGCCGACCTCGAGCACAACAGCCGGTTGCAGCGCCTGCACCTGCGCCAGGTTGTGTTGCTGGCGCGCTTGCAGGCAGACAGTTTCGAAGTCCAGCTCGGCGTCGTGGCGGGCGGCGTATTCGTCGGCGTCGAGCGGTTTGCCAGTGGGTGGCAGCGTGGCATCGGTCATGCCGCGCGCCCCTGGCAGAACGCCACCACCGCATCGGCCACCTGGTCGATCTGGTCCAGCGCCAGATGCGGGCCGATCGGCAGGCTCAGGCACTCGTCGCAAACGGCGTCGGCGGCACTGCGGCCCGCCGGTGCGTGCGCTGCGAACGGCGGGAACCGGTAGACCGGCTTCGGGTAGTGGATCAAGGTCTCGATGCCCTGGTCTTTCAGCGCGGCCTGCAACGCGTCGCGCCGGGCGTGGCGGATGACGAACAGGTGCCAGACCGGCTCGTCGCCGTGGGGCACCGCCGGCAGCGACAGGCCCGGCACGCTTGCCAGCCGCTCGGCATAACGCGCTGCCTGTGCCCGACGCTGGGCGTTGTGCTCGTCCAGCCGCGCCAGCCGCACGCGCAGGAAGGCGGCCTGCAGCTCGTCGAGCCGGCTGTTCACGCCTTCGCTGTCGTGCTGGTAGCGCACGGCGCTGCCGTAGTTGCGGCGTGCGCGCAGCGCAGCGGCCAGCGCGTCGTCGTCGGTCACCAGCGCACCGGCGTCGCCGAAGGCGCCCAGGTTCTTGCCCGGGTAGAAGCTGTAGGCGGCCATGCGGCCGAAGCCGCCGACCGGCTGGCCCTGGTGGCGCGCGCCGTGGGCTTGCGCCGCGTCTTCGAGCAGCAGCAGGCCTTTCGAGTCGCACAGGGCCTTGATGGCCGCGGGGTCGGAGGGCGCGCCGTACAGGTGCACCGGCATCACGGCGCGGGTGGCTGGCGTCAGCGCCGCGGCCACGCCGGCCGCGTCGATGTTGTACGAGCCCGCGGCCGGCTCCACCGCGCGCGGCGTGGCGCCGCACTGGCGCACCGCGAGCCAGGTCGCGATGAAGGTGTGCGCCGGCACGATCACCTCGTCGCCGGGGCCGATGCCGGCCACCTGCAGCGCCAACGCCAGCGCGTCCAGCCCGTTGCCGACACCGATCGCGTGGCGCCGCCCACCGTAGGCCGCGAACTCGGCCTCGAAGGCCTCGAGCTCGGGGCCGAGGATCCAGCGCCCGCTGTCCATCACGCGTCGGTAGGCGGCGTCGTAGGCGGTCTGGTCTTGCCGGTAGATCGCCTGCAGGTCGAGGAACTTGATGCCGTTGCTCATTCGCCGTCCCGCACCCATTGCAATTCACGCCGCGCGAGGTCGACGTCGACCGAGAACGGCGAGGTCACGATCGACACCGATTCGAAGCCGGCGATGCTGCGCGCCTGCAGCCAGCGGTGCTGCTGGCCGCGCAGGAACGACAGGTCGAAGAAGGTCGGGCCGTTGATGTCTTGCTTGAAGATCGTCAGCACGCGGGTGCCGGGGGGCGCCCACATCAGGTTGGTGAAGGCCGCGCCCGGCGGGCCGGCGATGCCGCGTGCGCTGGCGAACAGGCGCACCTGGTCGAGCAGGCTCAAGGTTTCGGCGGCGACGATCTCGAAGCCCAGTTCCTCGGCGATGTTGATGACCTGCTCGGCCTCGACCATCGGGCGGCGTGTCTCGCCGCGGCGGGCCAGGTAGATCAGCCGGTCGCCGGTGGCTTCGACGTCGGGGTCCAGCCCGGCGGCCTGCGTCAGCGTGCGGCGCAGGCCCTCGACCATCGTCGCGCTGGCGAACTCCGACGGCGATGCGATCACCGCGTCGGTCAGGCGCAGGTCGTCGTCGGCCGAGTACCAGCGTACGCGGGTCTCGTCCAGGCCGATGTCGTGCAGCGAGCTGAGCATCCAGCCGGTCAGCTCGCGCGGCAGCAGCAGCTTGCGCGTCTTCAGGATGCCGCGCGACATCAGCGCCTGGATGCGCGCCAGCGTCAGCACCATCCAGTGGTAGTAGTTGCGGTGGAACGGGGCGTCCATGTTGGCCAGCACCACCAGCGGCTCGTCCAGCCGCTTCCACAGCCCCGCGCCGCGCAGCACGGTGCCGCCGGCGCCGCGCGCCAGCACGTTCGGGTGCGGGTACGGGAACTCGCCCATCTGCAAGTGCCATGCGTGCGGTTTCAGCACGCCGCCCTGGCTGCCGATCAGCAGGTGCACGTTGCGCACTCGCAGGTCGGTCACGCGGGCCAGGCTCAGCGTGGTGCCGACCATCTCGTGCGCGTGGCTGCGCACGCGGCCGGTGACGTCGACCACGTCGAACTGGCCGACCAGCGGCTCGTCGTGCAGTAGCGGGTGGGCGGTGACGCCTTCGGCCTGCAGCCAGTCGTCCCATTCGCGCAGCGGCCAGGCCTCGGGGTGGCGCGGGGCTTGCGCGGCGTCGGCTGGCTGCGTGGCTTCCAGCTCGGCGCGCAGTGTGTCGATGCGGCCCGCGGCCAGCAGCGCGCGTTCGCGCAGCGCCGCCGTGGCGGTGCGGCCCAGGCCGCCCAGGCGGGCGGTGGCGTCGTCCAGGTCGGCCAGCGCGGCGTCGGCCTGTTTCATTGCCACCTGCGCGTCCTGCTGCTGGTGCAACAGGTCGAGCAGCATCGCCAGGCTCGCGTCGCCCGGTGCGCCTTGCAACGGGCGTTCACGCTGCACCGCATGGCGGCACAGCGCGACCAGGTGCCGCAGCACGCCCAGGCACTGGGCGCGGCAGCGGTGGCCGTCGAGCGTGCCGAAGGCCGGCCCGATCTCGAACGGGAACACGCCTTCCCAGTGCGCCAGGTCGAGCGCGCCACTGTTGGCCAGGGCCCACAGGTGGCTGGCGGCCTGGCCGACCTCGGCCAGGGTCAGGCTGTCCAGCGCTGGCAGGATGCGTTCGAACGAGGCCAGCGCCTGGGCGCAGCGTGCCTCGGTGTCGGCCAGGCTGACGGGGCTGTCGTGGCGCGGCGCTTGCGCCAGCACCAGGCCCAGCGCGGCCAGCGGCTCGGCCAGCGGGCCCAGCTGCGCGGGGTCGAGCACCGGCGTGCCGGCTTCGGGGAAGGCGCCGGTGGCACTGGCGGCGGCCACGGCGCCGGCCTGGTGCAGGCTCAGGTGGTCCAGCCGCAGCTGCGACTGCTCGTCGAGCTGGCCCAGCTCGGCCAGGCGCTGGTAGGTCTCTTTGGCCAGCGCGATATCGCCGTCGTGGAAGGCGTATTCGGCCAGCAGCTGCCAGGCGGCCGGCGTGGCCGGGTGCGCGGCCTCGAGGTTCAGCAGCGGCGTGGCCAGCTGCTGCACGGTGGCGCCTTCGGCGCGCTTGAGCTTGGCCTGCTCAACCTGGATCGTCGGCTGCTTGGGCCAGGCCTTGGCGGCCCGCGCGACCAGCGCGTGCACCGATGGGCTGGGAGCGAGTTCACCCAGCGCCTCGAGCGCCGCGGCGAGCGAGAAGCCGCCGGCCGGATCGGGCTCGTCGTCGTCCAGCATCGCTTCGGCCAGCTGGCGCAGCACCGGCAGGGCGGCGCAGCGCACCGCGGCCGCGGTCAGCGGGGCCTGCCAGCCGCGGGCGTCGGGCCGGCCGGCGTGCGGCGCCAGGCGGTCCAGCCAGGCGGCCACGCGTTGCAGCGGCGGCAGCGTTTCGGCCGCGCGGGCGACCATCGCCAGCGTGCCGACCACCTCTTGCGTCCAGGCGGCCTCGGGCTGCCAGCGCTGGCCCAGCGCGTCGATCAGCGCCAGGCTGGGGCCGATGCTGGCCTCGCCCTTCAGGCGGCGCAGCTGGCGCAGCAAGCCCAGCGCCACGGCTTCATGGTCGGGCAGGGCGAGCTGCGCCTGCCAACGCAGCGCGGCCTCGGCCAGCGGCTCGATGTGGCCGAGGCTGCCCTGGGCGCGCACCCAGGCCGGCGCGAGCCCGGCGGTCAGCGGCGTGCTGCCTTCGGGCAGCAGCTGCCACCAGGCCTCGATCGCGTCGACCAGCGCCTGCAACTGCCAGTGCGGCACGTCGGCGCGGCCCTTGACCCACTCGACGTGCATGACCTGGGCCAGCTTGCCGCGCGCGGCCGGCGGCACCTCGGGCTGCTGGAACTTCTGGTGCAGGTTCTCGGGCCCGGGCAGCGCCACGCCCTCTTTGGCGCAGCGCTGGCTCAGCTCGTCGAACCACAGCCGGCCCAGCGCCGGCACCACTGCTTGGGTACTGCTCATTCGTGGTCACTCCCACCGGCCACCCAGGCCAGCTCGCGCTCAGCCAACGAGAGGTCGACGCTGAACGGTGCGTTGACGATGGACATCAGCGCATAGCCGGCCAAGTTGCGGCCCAGCAGCCAGCGGTGCGATTGGCCGCGGATGATGGACAGATCGATGAAGGTCGGCAAATTGGCTTCCTCTTTGAATATCGACAGCACGCGTGTGCCGGGCTGGGCCCAGATCAGGTTGGTGTAGGCGGCCCCAGGGGGCCCGGCGATGCCGCGCGCGGTGGCGAACAGGTGCACCTGTTCGGCCAGCGTCAGGGTCTCGGGCGCAACGGCCTCGAACCCCATCGCTTCGGCGGCGCGCTGGATGCGCGCCTCTTCGACCAGCGGGCGACGGCCTTCGCCACGGCGTGAAATGTAGAGCAGCCGCGAGGCGGGCGGCGGCGCGGACGGGTCGAGCCCGGCGTGGCGCCACAGCGTCTGGCGCAGGCCTTCGACCAGCGACGGGCTGGCAAAGTCGATCGGCGAGGCGAGCAGGGCGTCGGTGAGCTGCAGGTCGTCATCGCCGCCGTAAAGCAGCATCTGGTCCTCGGTGAGGCCGATGTCGGCCAGCGACGAACGCATCCAGCCCGACAGCTCGCGCGGCAGCAGCAGCTTGCGCCCGCCCAGCAGCAACCCGCGGGCGCGCAGGGCGTCGATGCGCGCCAGCAGCAGCAACATCCAGTGATAGAAGTTACGGTGGTAGGTGGCGTCCATGTTGGCCAGCACCAGCACCGGCGTGTCGATGCGCTGCCAGCGCGCCGGCCGCAGCACCGCCCCGCCGGCGCGCGGGCCGCCGCCGCGCAGCCGCACATGGCGGTGCTCGTAGGGGTAGTCGCCCATGCTCAGGTGCCAGGGGCCCGGGCGCAGGATGCCGGCGCGCGGGCCGATCAGCAGGTGCGAGTTGCGCACCCGCAGGTCGGTGTGGTGCAGCACGGTCAGCCGCGTGGGCGCCAGCTGGTGCGCGTGCCGCTGAACCTGGCCGTCAGGCCGCACCGCCTCGAAGTGGCCGGCCAGCGCCGGGTCGTCGACCAGGGTCTGCGGGTGCAGCTGCTCGGTCGCGAGCCAGTCGTCCCAGTCGGCCAGCGGCCACACGTCGGCCGCCGCCACCGGCTCGCCGGCGTGGGCCAGCAGCTCGGCGGCGCGGGGCAGCTGGCCGAGGGTCAAGGCTGCGCGGGCCTGCAGCTCGTGCAGCGGCGCGGCGCCCATCGCGCCGAGCCGGCCCTGCAACCGCTCGAGCGTGATGGCGGCGTCGTCGGCCTGCGCCAGCGCCCACAGCGCCTCGCAGCGCTGCTCGGCCAGGTCCAGCACCTGGCGCAGGCTGGCCTGGCCCGGGGCGCCTTGCAGCGCGCGCGGGCGCTCGAGCGCAAAGTCGCACAGCGCCACCACATGCTGCTGCAGCGCGCGGCCGAGCAGGCGGCAGCGCTGGGCGTCGACACGGCCGTAGGCCGGGCCGAGCGCGAACGGGAACGCGGTCAACCACTGGCTGTGGCTGGCGAAGGCACCCGCTTCGAGCTGCGCGAGGTGGCGCGCCAGCTGCAGGCAGGCCTGCATGCTGATGTCGGGCAGCTGCGGCAGCTGGGCTTGCCACTGGCGGCAGGCGGCCTCGGTGGCGGCCTGCAGCGATTCGACGCTGCGCGGCGCGTCGTGGTTGGGCGCTTCGTCGAGCAGCGCGATCAGTGGCGCCAGCGCGGCGGCAAACGGCCCCAGTGCCTCGGCCGACCAGGCTGCGGGGGGCTCGGTGGTCGGCGTGCCGTTGGCGCTGGCATCGGGCGCGGCGCCGGGTTCGGCGGCGTCGTCGCGGGCCGACAGGTGGTTCATCCGCAGCCGGTCGGCGGCGCCCAGCAGGTGGCGCTCGGCCAGCTCGCGGTACAGCGCCAGCGCGCCGGCGTCGTCACCGCCGTGAAAGCGGGTGCCGGCCAGCCAGCTGATGGCGTTGGGCCAGGCCGGCTGCGCGGGGTCGAGGCCCTCGAGCAGCGCGCCGACCTCGGCCAGGCTCGCGCCTTCGCCATGGGCGATGCGGGCGCGCGCCAGCTGGATCGCCGGGTGGCCGGGTTGCTGCGCGGCGGCTTGCGCCAACTGCGCGCGTGTCGTCGCGTCGGGGGCGAAGCCGGCCAGCAGGCCCAGCAACTGCACCAGCAGCGGCTGGGTTTCGGCGTGCAGCATGCCGTCGTCGTCGAGCAGCGCCTGCGCCACCCGCTGCATCGCCGGCACTTGCAGCGTGCGCAGCGCCAGCTTGCCCAGCTCGCGCCAGTGCGCGCTGTCGAGCGGTGCCTGCGCCTCGGCCGCGTCGAGCAGCTCGGGCAGCCAGCTGGCGGCGTGGCGCAGCGCGTCGAAGTCGTCGGCTTCGCGGGCCAGCACGAGCACGCCGGCCAGCAGCGGCGCGTTCCAGGCGCGGCTGGGCTGGGCGGCCGGGCGCAAGGCGTCCAGCAGCGTGCGCAGGGCGTCGAGCTGGTGGTGTTGGCGCAACTGGCGCAGCAAGGCGGCCAGCGGCTGCTCGGCCTCGCCATCGGCGGCGAAGGGCGCCAGGCTGACCGCCAGCGCGGCCAGGGCGGCGTGATGCCCGCGTGCCCCGAGCGCGCGGATCAGCGCCGGGTACAGGCCGCTGTGCAGCCGCTCGGGCTCGGCCAGGCCTTGCCAGGCCAGCGCGACGCTGTCGATGAAGAGGTCTTGCAGCGCGCCGTCGGGCTGCTCCTGGCCCTTGAGCCAGTCGGTGTGGATGGCATGCGCCAGGCGCGACCAGGCGGCGGCCGGTGCCGCTGGCTTGGCGAGTTTGGCGGCCAGGGCTTCGCCGCCCGGCAGCGAGCGGCCGGGGGCCTGCGCCAGCGCCTGCAGGCGCGCCAGCAGCGCCTCAGGCGGGGGCGGGGAGTCGAGGGGGTGTTCGGGCGCGAGCGAGGGCACGCGCGAAGTACACCACAGGCGGCGTTATTTGTTGGCGCGAGCGGTGGCCGTTGGGGCCATCAATCGCGCCGCTGGTCAAGCCGCCATGAAGCCGAGGTTGCGCTGGCTGTAGTTCCACGCGGACAGGCCCGGCAGCACGCTCAGCAGCTCGCTGTCGGTCAGGCCGAACCACTTGCCCAGCGTGGCGGCGTAGGCCTCGACGCTGGTGGTCGGCAGCAGCGAGCCGCCTTGCAGCTGGTCGGCGCTGTTGAAACCGCCCTTGCCGTCAGACAGGCCGTAGGCCGGCAGCTTGCCGTAGATGTCGCCACCGCGCACCGCGCCGCCCATCACGAAGTGGTGGCCGCCCCAGCCGTGGTCCGAGCCGTCGCCGTTGGCGGCGAGCGTGCGGCCGAAGTCGCTGGCGGTGAAGGTGGTGACGAAGTCGTCGACACCCATCGCGGTGGTCACGTTGTCGAAGTAGCTCAGGCCATGCGCCAGCTGGGCCATCAGGCGGGTGTGGCGCGAGGGCTGCAGGTCGTGCGTGTCGAAGCCCGGCAGCGTGACGAAGAAGACCTGGCGCGCCATGCCCAGCGTGCCGCGCGCGGCCACCATGCGGGCCACCGCCTGCAGCTGTGCGGCCAGCGGGTTGGGCATCAGCGTGTTGGTTTCGGGGTCGCGGAACTGCAGCATCGGGTCGGGCTGGCCGACGCCCAGGCCACCGGTGCCCCACGGGCCCGCGCCGGCGCCCGGCAGCGCGCCGGACAGCAGCAGGTCGGCATCGACCGAGCGGCCGACGACGGCGGCGTGCTCACGCTGGGCGACGCTGTCGACGCGGGTGCCGCGCATCAGCGCCACCATGCGCTGGCGCACCGCGGCCGAGCCGTAGACGGTGCCGTCGCTGCCGCCGATGTGGATCGCCCCGGTGGGCGCCAGTTGGTAAGGCCGCGCGCCCTGGCCGGACAGCCAGACCGCGTTGCCGCTGACGCTGACCGACGTGAACATCGACTTGCTGTTGGCCGACAGCACGCGGTCGGCCATCAGGCCGCCCCAGCCGCGCGTCGTGCCTTCGGCCGAGAACGATTGCCAGACCGATTGCTGGTCGTTGTGCGAGAACAGCTTGGGCGGCTTCGGCGCGGTGCCGGCAAGGAAGGCGGTCTTGGTCGTCGGGCCGGACAGCGGGCCGACGTTGCTGACGCAGGCCAGCCGCTGCGCGGCGAACAGGTTGCGCACGGCGCCCAGCGTCGGGTGCAGCGCCAGCGTGCGGCCTTGCGCGTTGATCGGGCTGATCGGCAGCACGCCGCCCAGGCGGGCGTGCAGCGAGCCACTTTGTTGTGCCGGCGTGCCGGGGGCGGCCAGCGCGATGCCTTCGGCGCTGGTTTCGCGGGCGGCGTTGTAGGCCGCCCACGAGGCGCTGTCGGTCGCCAGCAGTGTGTTGTAGGCGTCGTTGCCGCCGGTCAGGAAGATGCAGACCAGGGCCTTGTAGCCGCCGGTGCTGGCGGCGGCGGCCGGGCCCATCGCGGCCAGGCTCAGGCCCAGGCCGCCGAGGCCGGACATCGCCGGCTGGGCCAGGCCCAGGGCGGCGCCGCGGCGCAGCAGTTCACGGCGGGTGGGGTTCGAAAGCGGACGGTTCATGGCAATCGGGCTCGTCGGGTCGGGCGTCACTTCTGGACGATGAATTCGGGGGTCACCAGCGGCATCGCCACGGCGGTCCAGACACGGTTGGTCTTGGCCTTGTCGACCAGCGCCTTGTTGCTGCCGTCCGGCTTCAGGGTCGGCACGGTGATCGAGGTGACGGCGTTGATCAGCTCGGTGCGCAGCGCGCTGTTGACCGTTTCGCCGAAGTAGCGCGCGTTGACCTTGTCGACCAGCCCGGCCGGGTCGAGCGCCAGCGGCTGCAGCGCGGTGTAGTTCAGCTGCAGGTCGGGCCGGGCGCCGGTGTTGTTGATGCCGCGCGGGCCGACACCGGCCTTGACCGCGGTGATCATGTAGTTGGCGTAGCCGGCCACGCTGGATTCGTCGGTGATCTGCATCTCGGGCAGCGTCATGCCGTACGAGGCGGCCTCGCCACCCGACGGCACATAGCCCGGGCGGTAGAAGTTGAAGACGCTGGGCGAGCGGAACGGCGTCTGCGCCAGTTGCAGGCCGGGGTCGTCGGTGAAGTTCATCAGCACTTTGCCGCTGTCGCTCTTGACGCCGAAGGCACGCAGGAACGCGGTCAGACGCAGCACCGGCTCCTTGACCTTGCCGTATTGCGCGCCGGCGGCCAGCGTGGCCGAGCGGGCCTCGTTGTCGAGCAGGATGGCGCGGAAGACGGCCTTCATGTCGCCGCGCACGCCGGAGCCGTTGTTGTTGAACACGGCGGCCACGCGGGCCACGTAGGCCGGGCTGGGCGCGCTGGTGACCAGGCGCTGGATCAGCTGGCGGCTGACGAACGGGCCGACGTTGGGGTGGGCGAACAGCGTGTCCAGCGCCGCCTTCAGGCTCGCCGCGGGGTTGGCCGGGCTTTGCGCCGCCACCGTGGTGCCGAGGAAGCTCTTGGGCAGCACCGAGTGGTACTGCGGGTAGCCCTGCATCGGGATCACCAGGCGCAGCGGGTCTTGCGTCGAGCCGGCGAAGCGGCTGTTGAGCTGGTCCGGGCCGCCCCACGAGAAACCGGTGAAGACCGAGGCGAGGCCTTCGATGTCGCCGGCGCCGTAGGTGTCGAGCAGCGCGCCGTTGCCGTCTTTCTTCGGCGTGCCGTCGTTGTTGAGCTGCACCAGGCCGATGGTGAACAGCTGCATGATCTCGCGGGCGAAGTTCTGGTCCGGCACGCGGCCCAGCACCAGGTCTTCCTTGCGGTTCTTCAGGTGCGACAGGTACAGGCCCATCGCCGGGTGCATCGCCACGTCCTGCAGCAGCGTGCGGAAGTTGCCGAAGGCGTCGCGGCCCAGCATGTCGGCCCACGAGGCCACGGCCTGGCCGCGCTCGCTGGCCAGGTCGTAGGTCGAGACGACGAACAGCTGCGACAGCGCGAACACCGCGCGTTGGCGCAGCTGGTCGTCGGCCTGCAACGCCTGTTGGTAGAACGACGACACGACGCTCGGCGCGCCGGCCGTGGCCTTGGGGTCCTTGAGTTTCGCCGCGGCGTCGTCGTTGTTCCAGCGGGTCAGGTGCACGGCCTTGGCCGGCTTGGCCAGTTGCTCGTCGACCCAGCCGGTGGCGCCTAGCGTCATCGTGCGGCTGACCTCGGCCTCGGTCGGGCCGAAACTGGCTTGGGTCAGCAGGCGGAAGGCGTCGGCGCGGGTGGTGCCGGCCGGCAGGTTCAGGCCCTGGGTCTGGGCGCTGTCGGTGCCGGCCTGGGCGCCGTCGGTGCCGGTGCCCGCCTGGGTGCCGTCGGTGCCGGCTTGGGCACCGCTGCCCGCCTGGCCACCGGACTGGGAGGTCTCGGCCGGCGGCGCGGTGGCGCTGTCGGCCGTGGGGGATTCTTCGCCACCGCCGCCGCCGCAGGCGGCGAGGCACAAGGAGGCGAGCAGGGCAGCAAGGTGGGTGCGCCGGGGCAGGGCCGGAGCGAGGAGTGCAGGCATGCGTATCTCGGCTTGACAAACAAAAAGGTGCAGGAATGCACCCTTGTGTTGCGAGATATCGGCCGTGCCCCGGCCTGGTTAAGCCGGAGCACGTGCCAAACTGCTACTGCAAGGGCCGAGTTGGCCCTTCTTTACCTGCCGTTTACCGCCGTCAGATCATGCCCAGCTCGCGGATGCGAGCGATGACCTGGTCGGCCGCCTGTTCGGCGCTGATCGAGGTCGTGTCCAGGCGCAACTCGGGCATTTCCGGCGCCTCGTACGGGCTCGAGATGCCGGTGAAGTTGGCGATCTCGCCGCGACGGGCCTTCTTGTACAGGCCCTTCACGTCGCGGTCTTCGGCCACGTTCAGCGGCGTGTCGACGTGGATCTCGACGAACTCGCCGGGGCCCAGCAGGCCGCGCGCCATCGCGCGTTCCGAGCGGAACGGCGAGATGAAGGCGGTCAGCACGATCAGGCCCGAGTCGACCATCAGGCGCGCCACTTCCGAGACGCGGCGGATGTTCTCCACCCGGTCGGCTTCGGTGAAGCCCAGGTCCTTGTTCAGGCCGTGGCGGATGTTGTCGCCGTCCAGCAGATAGGTGTGGCGGCCCATCGCGTGCAGCTTCTTCTCGACCAGGTTGGCGATCGTCGACTTGCCGGCGCCCGACAGGCCGGTGAACCACAGCACGCCGGGGCGCTGGCCCTTGGCCTTGGCGCGGGCGGCCTTGTCCACGTCCACATGCTGCATGTGGATGTTGTGCGAGCGGCGCAGCGCGAAGTGCAGCATGCCCGCGCCGACCGTGTTGTTGGTCAGGCGGTTGATCAGGATGAAGCCGCCGGTGTCGCGGTTGACCGTGTACGGGTCGAACGCGATCGGGCGGTCCAGCGCCAAGTTCACGACACCGATTTCGTTCAGGCCCAGCTGCTTGGCGGCCAGGTGCTCCATCGTGTTGACGTTGACCTTGTACTTCGGCTCGGTGATCGAGGCGGTGACGGTCTGGGTGCCGACCTTCATCAGGAACGAACGGCCCGGCATCATCGGCTCGTCGTGCATCCAGACCAGCGCGGCTTCGAACTGGTCGGCCACTTCGGCCGGTGACTCGGCGGCCGAGATCACGTCGCCGCGTGAGATGTCGATCTCGTCTTCCAGCGTCAGGGTGATCGACTGCCCGGCCACGGCCAGCGGCAGGTCGCCGTTGAGGGTGACGATGCGTGCGACCTTGCTTTCACGGCCCGAGGGCTGCGCGCGGATGCGGTCGCCCGGCTTGATCATGCCGGCGGTGATGACGCCGCAGAAACCGCGGAAGTCGAGGTTCGGGCGGTTGACCCACTGCACCGGCATGCGGAAGGCTTCCTTCTGCAGGCGGGATTCGTCGACCTCGCAGGTTTCCAGGAAGCCCATCAGCGTGGGGCCGTGGTACCAGGGGGTCTTCTCGCTGGCCGTCAGCATGTTGTCGCCCTTCAGGCCCGACAGCGGGATGCTGGTGACGTCGTTCAGGCCGATCTGCTTGGCGAACTCGAGGTATTCCTCGTTGATCTGGTTGAAGACCTTCTCGGAGTAGTCGACCAGGTCCATCTTGTTGATGGCCAGCACGACCTTGCGCACGCCGATCAGGCTGACCAGGTAGCTGTGGCGGCGGGTCTGCGTCAGCACGCCCTTGCGCGCGTCGATCAGCACCACGGCCACGTCGGCGGTGGATGCGCCGGTGATCATGTTGCGCGTGTACTGCTCGTGGCCCGGGGTGTCGGCGACGATGAACTTGCGCTTGTCGGTCGAGAAGAAGCGGTAGGCGACGTCGATCGTGATGCCCTGCTCGCGCTCGGCGGCCAGGCCGTCGACCAGCAGCGCGAAGTCGATGTCACCACCCTGGGTGCCCCACTTCTTCGAGTCATTCTCGATCGCGGCCAGCTGGTCTTCGAACAGCATCTTCGATTCGTACAGCAGGCGACCGATGACGGTCGACTTGCCGTCATCGACGGAGCCGCAGGTGATGAAACGCAGCAGGCTCTTCTTCTCGTGCTGCTTCAGGTACTTTTCAATGTCGACGGAGATCAGGTCCGATTGGTGGGCCATGACTTACCTCAATAGCTGTGTTGTGTGAATGGAGATGAAGGCGGGGGGGCTTAGAAGTACCCCTCCTGCTTCTTCTTCTCCATCGAGGCGGCGGCGTCGTGGTCGATCATGCGGCCCTGGCGCTCCGACGTCTTGGTCAGCAGCATTTCCTGGATGATGGACGGCAGCGTGTCGGCGGTCGATTCCACGGCGCCCGACAGCGGGTAGCAGCCCAGCGTGCGGAAGCGCACGTTCTTCATCATCGGCACTTCGCCGTCGCGCAGCGGCATGCGGTCGTCGTCGACCATGATCAGCGTGCCGTCACGGTCGACCACCGGGCGCTCGGCCGCGAAGTACAGCGGCACGATGGGCACGTTCTCGAGGTAGATGTATTGCCAGATGTCGAGCTCGGTCCAGTTCGAGATCGGGAACACGCGGATCGACTCGCCCTTTTGCTTGCGGCCGTTGTACAGGCGCCAGAGTTCGGGGCGCTGGTTCTTCGGGTCCCAGCGGTGTTGGGCCGAGCGGAACGAGAAGATGCGTTCCTTGGCGCGGCTCTTTTCTTCGTCGCGGCGGGCGCCACCGAAGGCGGCGTCGAAGCCGTACTTGTCCAGCGCCTGCTTCAGGCCTTGCGTCTTCCACATGTCGGTGTGGATCTGCGAGCCGTGCGTGAACGGGTTGATGCCCAGCTCCATCGCCTCGGGGTTGTGGTGCACCAGCAGCTCCATGCCCAATTCCTTGGCCATGCGGTCGCGCATCTCGTACATCGCGCGGAACTTCCAGGTGGTGTCCACGTGCAGCAGCGGGAACGGCGGGGGCGACGGGAAGAAGGCCTTCTTGGCCAGGTGCAGCATCACCGCCGAGTCTTTGCCGATCGAGTACAGCATCACCGGGTTGTCAGCCTCGGCGACGACCTCGCGCATGATGTGAATGCTTTCGGCCTCCAGCCGCTGCAAGTGGGTCAGGTTCATGGGGGTGATGTCCGTTGTTTCAGGCAGGGAAGGGAAGGAAATCGAGGCGGCGCGGGGCCGGGCTTCGGGCGGCGCCGCGATGATCGCAGCGGGGTTCGCCGACTCGGCACGGGCCGGCGGCGAAAACGTGATGGAAGTCGGCGCGGCGGCCACCGGTTGGCGGGTGTGCGGCGCGGGCGCCGGGGGCAGCGGTGCCGCTGGCGAGGCCGGCTCGGGCGCCTGCCGCGCGCGCGGCGCCAGCGGGCCGGGCAGCAATTGCAGGCGCGGGTGCGCGGCCAGCCATTGCTGCACCTTGGGCACACGGCGAAAGTCGGGCCCGTGCAGGTACACGCGCCACGGCCCGGCCGCGCTGCGCAGCAACCGGGCCAGGAAGTCGAGATAGATGTCGGCCGAGGCCAGCGTGCCGGGCACCGGCAACCAGGCCAGGCTGCCGCGCGGCCGGCTGGCGACCAGCACCCCACCGGGCGCCGGCCGATCCGGGTGGGCCAGGCTGCCGGCCCAGGCCAGCTGCGAGCCGTCGGCCCGGGCTTGTTCCACCGCGGTGGACCAGCTCTGCGCCAGCCAGTCGGCTTCGGCCGTCGAGCGAGCCGCCTTGGCCTCGCGCAGCGACACCAGCGCCAGGCCCCAGCGCTGCAGCAGGCGCGACACCGCGCGCGGCTCCAGCGAGGTGCCGAAATGGCGGGTGGCCAGCGTGCGCAGCGACTGTCCGGTCCACAGCGCCGGCGGCAAGCCGTGGCGCTCTGGCAGGTCGGTCAGCGCGGCCAGCCGCAGCGACTGCTCCTGATCGATGTTGAGCACCCGGCCGTCCCCCTTGGGCCGACCCCGCGCGCCGACGGCAATCGCCGTCCAGCCGCCGGCTTCGAACGCCCGGTAGGCCTGGATGATCGTCGGCACGCTCAGCCCGGTGGCCTCGTGGATCTCGCTCAGGCTGCGCCCGTCGACCCGCAACTCGACCGCACGCCGACGGCGCGCGTTGAGCGCTGCGATGTCTGGGGTGGGGGCAGTCACGAATCACGGTCAGAAAATGTTTTAGGGGATTGGATTGTGGCACGCGCCGGGCACAATGGCGAATCCCTCATTTGTATATGTGACTTATGAACACCTCTGCTGCTGCCCTGCTCGAGCAACTGACCCCGCTGATGCGGGATGCCGGCCAGGTGATCATGGACATTTATGCGACCGACTTTGACGTGACCAAGAAGGGCGACGAGTCGCCGGTCACGCAGGCCGACCAGAAGGCCGAGACCGTGATCCTGGCCGGCCTGGCCAAGATCGCCCCGGGCATCCCGGTCGTGGCCGAAGAAGCCGTCGCCGCGGGCAACATCCCCGATGTGAGCGACCGCTTCTTCTTGGTCGACCCGCTCGACGGCACGAAGGAATTCATCAGCCGCAACGGCGAATTCACCGTCAACATCGCGCTGGTCGAGCACGGCAAGCCGGTGCTGGGCCTGGTCTACGCCCCCGCGATCGGCCGCATGTTCACCGGCGCCGTCGGTGTCGGCGCCTGGGTCGAAGACAAGGATGGCAAGCGCGCGATCCGCTGCCGCGCCGTGCCGGCCGAGGGCCTGACGGTCGTCGCCAGCCGCTCGCACGGCGACGAAACCGCGCTCGACGCGTTCCTGGGTGGCCGCAAGGTCGCCTCGCGCACCAACGCCGGCTCGTCGCTGAAGCTGTGCCTGGTCGCCGCGGGCGAAGCCGACCTGTACCCGCGCCTGGGCCGGACGATGGAATGGGACATTGCCGCGGGCGATGCCGTGCTGCGTGCCGCAGGCGGCAGGGTCACTGTGGTGGCCGACGGGGCCGATTTGCGCTACGGTAAGCCGGGTTTCGACAATCCGCATTTCGCAGCCAGCGGCTTGGCCTGACATCAGGCCGGGCCGGCGGGCCCGAAGAAGATGGACTGGGGGGTGACCATGTCCAAATGGTCCAAAGGTGCGGGGCCTTCGTCTCCGCAAGGGTGGCGTCGCCGGCTTGCCGCGGCGCTGACCGGGGCTTGTTTGCTCACCGCCGGGGCCGCCGCCCTGGCCCAGGCCGGGCTGCCCAGCCATGGCCCGATGGTGGGCGTCGTCACCACCGACAGCGCCGCCGTGTGGGCCCGCTGGAGCGGGCCGGGCACCGCCCACGTCACCTACAAGGCGACCGGCGCCGGCGCGTCGGTCGATGGCCCCGAGATCGAGATCTCCGAGGCGCACGACTTCACCGGCCGCTTTGCGCTGCCGGGGTTGAAGGCCAACACCAGCTACAGCTACACGCTGCAGTTCACCGACGCGCTCGGCGAGGTCAGCCGCAATACGCCGTCGTACTTCCGCACGCCGGTCAAGGTCCCGACGGCGCTGAGCTTCTCGGTGCTGGGTGATTTCATGACCCGCCAGCGCTCGAGCAAGGCCTTGCGCACCGCGACGACGCCGCGGCCGAACTTCGTGCTGATCGTCGGCGACCTGGACCACTCCGACCCCGCCCGGCAGCCGAACTCGCAAGACTATTACCCGATCGAGCAGGCCGACACGGTGCTGACCAACCTGCGCCAGATGCGCCGCCTGATGCGCGACCCGGCCCAGCCGCTGGGCGCCGACTTCGTCAAGGCCTTCGTGACCTCGAAGACCGCGCAGCAGCTGCAGATCCCGCTGTACTACGCCTGGGACGACCACGACTTCTGCATGAACGGCTCGGATTCGCACTGCCCGTTCGGCGACCTGGCCCGCGCCGTCTACAAAGACTATTTCTTGCCGGCCGCCGACAACGGCCTGCGCGAAGACCAGCTCTGCGGCGAGACGGGTGACTGGCAAAGCTTCAGCCACGGCAACCTGGCCAGCTTTTTCTTGCTCGACGCGCGCAGCAACCGCGACCCGGCCACCGGCCGCCTGCTGGGCGAGTGCCAGAAGCAGTGGCTGCTCGACGGGCTGTCGCGCTCGACCGCGGTGTGGAAGTTCATCGTCTCGCCGATCACCTTCAACCCGACGACCAAGCCCTGGGACGCCTGGGGCGCGTTCCCGTCCGAGCGGGCCGAGCTGCTCAACTTCATCCAGGAGCACCAGATCGCCAACGTCGTGGTGCTGAGCGCCGACATCCACTCCAGCGGCGCGATCGACGACGGGCGCAACGCCGGGCTGCCCGAGGTGTCCGCACCGCACGCCAACATGCCGTCGACCTGGGTCGACACCTACTGCCGGCTCGACCCGGCCGACAGCCGGCTGCTGGTCAGCGCGCCCGGCACCTGGACACTCGGCGGTTTCCTCGAGCCCAACCTGCAGCGCGACCCGGTCGCGTGCCTGGGCATGGACTACTCGAAAAAGCGTATCGCCCTCTGGGGCCAGCCGCCGTTTCCGCTGCCCGGCGCCGACGGCCCCGGGTTCCTGAAGGTCGACGTGACCAGCGACGCGGTCTCGATCCGCGTGATGGACGCCGATGGCCACCTGAAGCAAGGCTATGCTGCCGACGGAACCCCCGCGGACATGAAACTTGATCTCTTCCGGTAGGCCGTCAGCGCCCCCGCCCAGCCCCAGCCGCTTCCCCCTCGCCGAGCCTGCGCCAGCGCGCGATCAGCCGCTGGCGGGCTGGCGCGTGGCGGTCGTCCATGGGCCCGGCCTGCTGGCCCACACGCCCACGCTGCCTGCGCTGCTGCCCGAGTTGTCGCTGGTCGGCCCGCGCAAGGCCGCCGATGCGCGGCCCGACGGCGTGCTGGTCTGGGGCCGCAAGCCCAGCGCCAAGCGCGCCGAGGCCTGGGCGCATGAGCGGCGGTTGCCGCTGATCCGGCTCGAAGACGGCTTTCTGCGCTCGGTCGGGCTCGGTGCCGACGAGCCGCCGCTGTCGGTCGTCATCGACCCGCTCGGCATCTACTACGACGCCGGCGGGCCGTCGCGGCTGGAGCAATTGATCGCCACGCCGCTGACCGCGCCGCAGCAGGCGCGCGCGTCGGCCCTGGCCACGCGCTGGCGCGAGGCACGCGTGTCCAAGTACAACCAGGCGCGCGAAGCGCCGGGCCTGGTGCGCGACGGCGACGTGCTGGTGATCGACCAGACCTTCGGCGACGCGTCGATCGCCTATGGCGGTGCCACGCCGGCCAGCTTCACCCGCATGCTCGAGGCGGCACTGGACGAGCACCCCGGCGCGCGCGTGTTGCTGAAGGTCCACCCCGATGTGGTGGCGGGCCGCAAGCGCGGCCACTTTGCGCAGCTGTCGCCCGGCGCGGCGGCGCGGGTGCAGTTGCTGGCGAGCCCGGCCCACCCCTGCGGGCTGCTCGAGCGGGCCGGCGCGGTCTACACCGTGACCTCGCAGATGGGCTTCGAAGCGCTGTTGTGGGGTTTGCCGCTGCGCTGCTTCGGCATGCCGTTCTACGCCGGCTGGGGCCTGACGCGCGACGAGCTGAGCCCGCCCGAGCGGCGCGGCGCGGCCAGCCTGGCGGCGCTGAGCCACGCGGCGCTGATCGACTACCCGCGTTACCTCGACCCCGAGACCGGCCAGCGCTGCGAGCCCGAGCGCCTGCTCGACTGGATGGCGCTGCAGCGGCGCATGCGCGAGCGCTTCCCGGCGCAGATGGTGGCGGTGGGCTTTTCGCGCTGGAAGAAGCCGATCGCCCGGGCCTTTTTCGCCGGCAGCGACCTGCGTTTCCAGAGCGCCCACCGCCCGGTCCCGGCCGGTGCCGGGCTGGCGTTGTGGGGCCGGCGTCCGGTGCCACCCGCCGCGGCCGGTGAGGGCGCGCCGCCGCTGGTCGTGCGGCTGGAAGACGGTTTCCTGCGTTCGGTCGGCCTGGGTGCCGACCTGGTGCGGCCGCTGTCCTGGGTGATGGACCGGCAGGGCATGTACTACGACGCGACCGCGCCGTCAGCGCTGGAGCGCTTGTTGGCCGAGACCGTGTTCGACGACACGCTGTGCGAGCGGGCCCGGGCGCTGCGAGAGCGCATCCTCGCCGCCGGGCTGACCAAGTACAACGTCGGCCAGGCCCGCTGGCCGCGGCCCGCGACGGCCAAGCCGGTGGTGCTGGTGGTCGGGCAGGTCGAGGGCGACGCGTCGATCCGCCTGGGTGCACCGGGCCTGCGCACGAACATGGCGCTGCTCAAGGCGGTGCGCGCCGAGCGGCCCGATGCGCACCTGGTCTACAAGCCGCACCCGGACGTCGTGGCCCAGCTGCGCGAAGCGGGCTGCGGCGAGGGTGCGGCGGCCGCGTTGTGCGACGAGATCGTCGTCGACGCGCCGATGGACCAGGTGCTGCGCCAGGTCGACGAGGTGCATGTGCTGACCTCGTTGGCCGGTTTCGAGGCGCTGCTGCGCGGCAAGCCGGTGGTGTGCTGGGGCTGCCCGTTCTACGCCGGTTGGGGGCTCACGCAAGACCGCGAGCCGATCGCGCGCCGCACGCGGCGGCTGAGCCTGGACGCCTTGGTCGCCGGCGCGCTGCTGCTGTACCCGAGCTACGTCAGCCGGGTGACCGGGCACTTCACGACCGCCGAGCGGGCGTTGTCCGAGCTGCAGAGCTGGCGCGACGAGGGCGCGGCCGGGCGCCGGCCGGTATCGGCAGGCCGCCGCGCGTGGCGCTGGACGCTGCGCCATGTCGTGGCGCTGCGGCGGTGGTGGAGCGGCGAAGCCGCCTGACCCTGCTGCGCGCGGCGCGCCTGACCGGGGTGCGCCCCCGAATCGCCGGAGATTCGGAAAAAAGAAAGCATTTGTTGCAGCAAGCGGCTGTGGAAACGTTCGCGAGCGTTGGCATTTTTGGCCGCGGCAGAATCCGCGGCTCACCCGCAGCGACCGGCTTGGGGGCGTCTGGCGACTTCGTCAAGAAAGATCAAATTCGCCACAAGTGCCACCCATTCGTGGGATCGTCACATTCCAGGCCTTTCCCTAGAGTGTCACAGTGGATCGTCACAGTGGCGGCGTGTACACGTGACTCCGCGGGAACGCGGGTTGCTTGCCTTGAATGTTTGGAGCTGCCGTTGCCTCTGGGTATGTCCACCCTTGGTGCGGCGGTGTTGTTGAATCCGTTGACCCTCTGATGATTCCCACCTCGCTCGATCGTTTGCTTTGCCAGCGTCGCACCTTGATGCTGCAGGGCCCGATGGGGTCGTTCTTCGAGCGACTGGCCGGCACGCTGCGTGCGCACGGCCAGCAGGTCTGGAAAGTCAATTTCAATGCCGGTGACGACTGGTTCTTCCGCGGCGAGCAGGTCATCCGCTTTCGCGACCCGCTCGACCAATGGCCGGCCCGGCTGCGGCGGCTGATCACCGAATTGCGGCTCGATGCGATCGTGCTGTTCGGCCAGTCGCGCCGCATGCACCACCTGGCGATCGAAGAGGCCCGCGCGCTGGGCGTCACCGTCTTCGTGTTCGAAGAAGGTTACGTGCGGCCCGACTACGTCACGCTTGAAGTCGGTGGCGTCAACGCTGCGTCGCCGCTGCCGCGCGACCCGGCCTTCTACCGCGACCTGAACATCGAGCCGCTGCCGACGCCGCAGCCCACCGGGCAGAGCTTCGGCGCCGTGGCCGCCGCGGCGATCACCTACTCGCTGGCCCGCTCGATCGGCCACCCGCGCTACCCGCACTACCGCCACCACCGCTCGATCGCGCCGATCCGGCAAGGTCTCAAGTGGGCCCATGGCGCCTGGCGCAAGTGGTGGTATCGCTTCACCGAGCGCGAGATGCAGGGCTTCCTCGCTGCGCCCGAGCAGCACAAGCGCTTCTACCTGGTGCCGCTGCAGGTCTACAACGACAGCCAGATCCGGCGCCACTCGCACTACAAAGACGTCGGCACCTTCATCCACGAGGTGATGGCGTCGTTTGCGCAGCACGCGCCGGCCGAGCAACTGCTGGTGCTCAAGCACCACCCGCTGGACCGGCCTTACAACGACTACACCCGCCTGATCGCGGTCGAGGCCGAGCGCCTGGGCATCGCCGACCGGGTGCACTACATCCACGACCAGCACCTGCCGACGCTGCTCAAGCACGCCACCGGCGTGGTCACGGTCAACAGCACCACCGGCCTGCAGGCGCTGTACCACGGCACACCGGTGATCGCGCTGGGCGAGTGCATGTACGCCATCGAGGGCCTGGTGCACCCGGGCCCGCTCGACAGCTTCTGGGCCAACCCGGGCCCGGTCGATGTCGAGCTGTTCCAGCAGTTCCGCACCTACCTCGTGCGCGAAACCCAGCTCAACGCCAGCTTCTACGCCGAGGCGCCCGGGCTGCCGTCGATCACCGACAGCAACCGCCGCCGCGCTTCGTCGCTCGAAATGCCCAGCGCGGCGCCCCAGGCGGCCAGCTGGTCGGCACCCACCGGCCCGACATTGAAGTAGGTCGATTGCGGGTGGGCGAGGTAGAACCCGCTCACGCTCGCCGCCGGGGTCATCGCCAGGCTCTCGGTCAGGCCCATGCCGATCTCGTCGCAGCCCAGCGCGCGGAACATCTCGCGCTTCACGCCGTGGTCCGGGCAGGCCGGGTAACCCGGCGCGGGGCGGATGCCGCGGTATTTCTCGGCGATCAATTCCTGGTTCGACAGCTGCTCGTCGGCGGCGTAGCCCCACAGCTCGGTGCGCACACGCTGGTGCAGGCGCTCGGCAAAAGCCTCGGCCAGGCGGTCGGCCAGCGACTTCAGCATGATCGCGCTGTAGTCGTCGTGCGCGGCCTCGAACTGGGCGGCCTTCTTGTCGGCGCCGATGCCGGCGGTGACCGCGAACAGGCCGATGTAGTCGGGCTGCGTGCCCGTGGGCGCGATGAAGTCGGCCAGTGAGCGATTCGGCCGCTGAATTTTTTCTCCGTTCGCGCCGTCGATGACCGGGCGCTGGCTCTGCATGCGCAGCGGCGCCCAGCGCAGCAGCACCTGCTCGCGCGACTCGTCGGTGTAGACCTCGATCACGTCGTCGTCGACCGTGTTGGCCGGGTACAGGCCCATCACGCCGTGGGCCTGCAGCCAGCGGCCGTCGATGATCTTCTTCAGCATCGCCTGGCCGTCGGCCAGCACGCGGCGCGCAGCGTCGCCGACCACCGCGTCCTGCAGGATCGCGGGGTAGGGGCCGGCCAGGTCCCAGGTCTGGAAGAACGGCGCCCAATCGATGCAGGCGGCCAGCTCGGCCAGGTCGTACTGGCGAAACAGCCGCCGGCCGATGAAGCGCGGCGCGGCCGGCGCCTGGCTCCAGTCGATCGGCGTCTTGTTGGCGCGGGCCTGCGCCAGCGTGACCAGCGGCGTCGCCTTCTTGCCGGCGTGCAAGGTGCGCACGCGGTCGTAGTCGGCGCGCAGCTCGGCCAGATAGGCCTGCGAGCGCTCTTCCGACAACAGCTCCGAGCACACGCCCACCGCGCGCGAGGCGTCCGGCACGTAGACCACCGGGCCCTCGTAGTGCGGCGAGATCTTCACGGCGGTGTGCACACGGCTGGTGGTGGCGCCGCCGATCAGCAGCGGCATCTGCTTGTCGCGGAACCACCCGTCGCGCTGCATCTCGGCCGCCACGTGCTGCATCTCTTCGAGGCTGGGCGTGATCAGGCCGGACAGCCCGATCAGGTCGGCGCCCTCGGTGCGGGCCTTTTCGAGGATGTCCTGGCACGGGACCATCACGCCCATGTTGACGACCTCGAAGTTGTTGCACTGGAGCACGACGGTGACGATGTTCTTGCCGATGTCGTGCACGTCGCCCTTGACCGTGGCCATGACGATCTTGCCCTTCGGCTTGGCCTCGCCGCCGGCGTCGATCATCGCGGCCTTCTCGGCCTCGATGTAGGGCAGCAGGTGGGCCACGGCCTGCTTCATCACCCGCGCGCTCTTCACGACCTGCGGCAGGAACATCTTGCCGGCGCCGAACAGGTCGCCGACGATGTTCATGCCGCTCATCAGCGGGCCTTCGATCACGTGCAGCGGCCGACCGCCGCCGGCCTTGATGGCTTGCCAGGCCTCCTCGGTGTCTTCGGTGATGAAGTCGGTGATGCCGTGCACCAGCGCATGGCTCAGTCGCTCGTTGACGCCCACGTTGCGCCACGCCAGGCGCTGCGAGTCGTCCTTGGCCGCGCCCTTGGCGCTCTCGGCGATCTCGATCAGCCGTTCGCCGGCATCGGGCCGGCGGTTCAGCACCACGTCTTCGACGCGCTCGCGCAAGGTCGGCTCGAGGTCGTCGTAGACGCCGACCATGCCGGCGTTGACGATGCCCATGTCCATGCCCGCCTGAATCGCGTGGTACAGGAACACGGTGTGGATCGCCTCGCGCACCGGCTCGTTGCCGCGGAAGCTGAAGCTCACGTTCGAGACGCCGCCCGAGACTTTGGCGCCCGGCAGGTTCTGCTTGATCCAGCGCGTGGCGTTGATGAAGTCGACCGCGTAGTTGTCGTGCTCTTCGATGCCGGTGGCGATCGCGAAGATGTTCGGGTCGAAGATGATGTCTTCGGGCGGGAAGCCGACCTCGTCGACCAGGATGCGATAGGCCCGCGCGCAGATCTCGGTCTTGCGCGCGAAGGTGTCGGCCTGGCCTTTTTCGTCGAAGGCCATCACCACGGCGGCGGCGCCGTAGCGGCGCACCAGCGTGGCCTGGCGCTTGAACTCGGCCTCGCCTTCCTTCAGCGAGATCGAGTTGACGATGCCCTTGCCCTGCAGGCACTTCAGGCCCGCCTCGATCACGCTCCACTTCGACGAGTCGACCATGATCGGCACGCGCGCGATCTCGGGCTCGCCGGCCACGAGGTTCAGGAAGCGCACCATCGCCGCCTGGCTGTCCAACATGGCCTCGTCCATGTTGATGTCGATGACCTGCGCGCCGTTCTCGACCTGCTGGCGCGCGACCGCCAGCGCCTGCTCGTATTCGCCGGCCAGGATCATGCGGGCGAAGGCTTTGGAGCCGGTCACGTTGGTGCGTTCGCCGACGTTGACGAACAGCGAGCCGGCACCGATCGCCACCGGCTCCAGGCCGGACAGGCGCATCGGCGGCGGCGCGACGGCGGTGGGTTCAGAAGGCAGGGGCGCGGAGCGGTCGGTCATGGCGGCAATCAGCGGACTCAAGAGCTGCAGGTCGCAGCGCGACCACCACGGCTCACCCGCAGTGGTCGCGTCGCGACCCGGGTGAGCGCCGTTGCCGCACGCGACGCTCGAACGCGCCCGCGTGCCCGTGCCGAGCCTGGCGGCATGGCTTTCGGCAAGAAAGGCCACGCCGTCGCAACGCTCCTCGGACGGTGCGCGAATTCTACGCAAGCAAGGGCTTACCACGCTTGACCGCTGTTACAACCCGTGCACTTTGTCAGGCGCCTCGTTTGCTTCAATGGCGGCATGGATACCTTCGGGCTGCGCAGACCCTGCGCGTTGTCGATGCGCCCGCTCTCGCTGAGTGCCGCCGTCGTGTTGCTGGCCGCCTTGCAGGCCTGCCAGACCCCTTCTCCCGCCGCGCCCGGCGACCCCGGCTCGGCCACCACCACCGAGACCCCGGCCGCGGCCAAGCCGGTGCTGCCGCCCGATGCGCCGCTGGCCGGCGAAGCCCGCTGGCTGACCGAGCTGTTCGCCGGCACGCCGGTGCAGGTGGTCGGTGAGCGCGACGGCAGTGTCCGGCTCAGCGTGCCGATGAAATACGCGTTCGACCCGGTGCCGGCGACCGCACCCGCGGGCACGGCCGCCGGCGTGGCGCCCAAGCCGCCGCTGCAGGCGGTGCTGGACAAGCTGTCGCAAAGCCTGAAGCGCCAGCCGGCCGCCAAGCTGCAGGCCGCTGCCCCGGCCGGCCCGCGCTCGGCCGAGCGCCTGGCCGCGGTCCGCAGCCACCTGGCGACCAAGGGCGTGCCGAACTGGCGGGTCGCCTCGGCCAGCCCCCCGGCCGACGACCAGATGCTGTTCCGGCTGGTGGCGCCGCCGGCGGGGCTGCGCAAGCTGGACGACACGACACTGGCGCCAGCCGCAGCCGGCCGCGTGCTGCCGCCGCCGACGCCGCGCGAAAAAACTGCTGAGTAGGCGCTAACGTCACCTTTTCGGCTCAAGAATGGCGGGGCTCGGCCGATGACTCTCGGGAGCCCCACCGCCTGTGGTGGTGCGGGCCTGCCTGCCACCATGAAACTTGTTCCGATCACCCCCGACGGGCTCGAACCCGGTTACCCGCTGCCGTTCTCGTTGCGAGACATCAACGGCCAGGTGCTGGTGCAGCGTGGCTCGCCGATCGCCGACGAGCAGCAACTGGGCTATCTGCTCGCCCGCGCCCTGTTCATCGACGAGGGCGAGCGGGGGGTGGCGCAGCGCATGCTGAACGCGCAGGTCGACCAGATGTTCCGCACCGGCGGCGGCACCCTGGGCGACATCGCGGCGCTGCGGCCCGAATTCGATCAGCGTGCCACCGAGCCGATGCCGCTGATCGAGCGCCCGCTCGAATGGCCAGACCTCGAAAGCCGCGCCCGGGTGCTGCTGGGCGACACCCGCGCGGCGCGCTGGCTGCCACGCACCGACGAGCTGGCGCAAGAGATGCTGAACCGCCTCGACCGCCAGGTCGACGCGACGCTGCTGCGCTTCATCCACATCGCCGGCACCCGGCCCGAGGACTACAGCACCCACCACGCGATCCTGGTGATGCTGCTGTGCGCGCTGGCCGGCCCGCGCCTGCCCGGCTGGCAGCCCGAGTGGCGCCGGCCCTTGACCCGCGCGGCGCTGACGATGAACGTGGGCATGACCGTGTTGCAGCAGGCGCTGGTGCGCCAGGCCGAGCCGTTGAACCCGCTCCAGCGCAACCAGGTCGACCAGCATGCGCAGCGCGGTGTGGAGCTGCTGCAGGCCGCGGGCGTCGACGACCCGCTGTGGCTGGGCGCGATGCGCCACCACCACGATGCACCCAGCGGCCCGCTGGACAAGCTCGAACCGGCGATCCGCCTGGCGCGCCTGATCCAGCGCGCCGACCGCTACGCCGCGCGCCTGAGTGCGCGCCGCAACCGTGTCGCGTTGTCGGCCAAGGCCGCGGCGCAAGCGGCCTTCTTCGACGAAGGCGGCCACCCCGACGAGGCCGGCCAGGCGCTGCTGGCCGAAACCGGCCTGCACCCGCCGGGGGCCTGGGTCAAGCTGGCCTGCGGCGAGATTGCGCTGGTGATGAAACGCCAGCCCAACCCGAAAGCGCCGCTGACGGTGGTGAGCCTGGTCAACCGCGAAGGCATGCCGCTGGCGGTGCCGGCGGTGCGCCACACCGCGCTGCCGAAGTACAAGGTCGAGGGCGGCGTGCCCTCAGGCGATGTGCGCGTGCAGCCGAACCTGGAACAGCTGCAGAAGATGGTCTAGAAGACCACCTCGGCGGCCGGCAGCGCCTCGATCTTCACGCCGAAGCTGCCGATGTCGGGCAGGGTCGCGTTGTGGTGCGCGCGGATCTGCGCGGCGCTCATGTGCGGCTTGTCGTGCGTGGTGTGTGCATCGGCGACCAGCACCACCGGGTAGCCCAGGGCCGCGGCGCGGCGGGTGGTGGTGTCGACGCAGAACTCGCTCGCATAGCCGCAGATCACCACCTGCTCGGTGCCCCAGCTCGTCAGCTTGTCTTGCAGGTCGGTGCGCAGGAACGAATCGGGCGTCGTCTTGCGGACGAAGTGGTCGCCGTCACGCGGTTGCAGCCCGTGGGCCAGCCGCCAGCCGTCGGTACCGTGGGCCAGCGCGCCGGCGCGCGTCTCGTGCTGCACGTAGACGACCGGCACGCCGGCCGCGCGCGCCCGTTCGGCCAGGCTGTTGATGCGCTCCATCACGGCGTAGCCTTCGTGCGGCGCCGGCTCGAACAGCCCGCGTTGCACGTCGATGACCAGCAGCGCTTGTTTCGTCATGCGGCGGCTTTCACGAGCGAGGTCAACAAGGGATCGTGGCGGTGCCGCGGCCGGTAGGGCTTGACGCGCCGCGCGATCGCCGCGATGTGGTCGGGCGTGGTGCCGCAGCAGCCGCCGACGATGTTCAGGAAGCCGCTCTTGGCGAACTCTTCCATCAGCCCGCCCGTGACCTCGGGCGTCTCGTCGAAGCCGGTGTCGCTCATCGGGTTGGGCAGGCCGGCGTTCGGGTAGCAGCTGATGAAGGTGTCGTCGGCCAGGCGGGACAGCTCTTCGATGTACGGGCGCATCAGTGCGGCGCCGAGCGCGCAGTTCAGGCCGATCGCCAGCGGCCGCGCGTGCCGCACCGAGTGCCAGAAGGCGCCCACCGTCTGGCCCGACAGGATGCGGCCCGACGCATCGGTGACGGTGCCGGAGATGATCACCGGCAGCCGCTGGCCGGTTTCTTCCATCAGCTCGTCGAGCGCGAAGATCGCGGCCTTGGCGTTGAGCGTGTCGAAGATCGTCTCGACCAGGAACAGGTCGACCCCGCCTTCGAGCAGCCCCTCGGCCTGTTCACGGTAGCTCGCGCGCAGCTGGTCGAAGGTGACGTTGCGGGCGCCGGGGTCGTTGACATCGGGGCTGATGCTGGCGGTGCGCGGCGTCGGGCCCAACGCGCCGGCGACGAAGCGCGGCTGGTCGGGCGTGCTGTACTTGTCGGCCGCGGCGCGGGCGATCCGGGCAGCGGCCACGTTCATCTCGCGCGCCAGGTGGCCCAAGGCGTAGTCTTCCTGCGCGATCGAGGTCGCGCCGAAGGTGTTGGTCTCGATCAGGTCGGCGCCGGCGGCCAGGTACTGCTCGTGGATCTCCCGGATCACGTCGGGCCGCGTCAGCACCAGCAGGTCGTTGTTGCCCTTCAGGTCTTTCGGGTGGTCCTTCAGCGCCTCGTTGCGGAAGTCGGCCTCGCCCAGCTTGTAGCGCTGGATCATGGTGCCCATGGCCCCGTCGATGATGGCAATGCGTTGCGCAAGGATCGCGGGCAGCGCGGCGCCGCGGGTGTAGGCGGGGGTGGGCTTCATGGGCGCAATTGTAGGAACTGCCCGGGAAAGCCCTGAGGTTCACCTTGCCTTGGCCGGCGTCGCGCCACCCCGCGCACCCACCGGCCCGCGTTCATGCGTCCAGCCGCAGCCCCACGTAGTTCTCGGCCATCGCCTTCATCGCCGCCTCCGACTGCACCAGGTAGTCGAGCTCGGCGTGCTGCATCTTGCGGCCGAACTCGCCCGCTTCGGGAAAGCGGTGCATCAGCGAGGTGAACCACCACGAGAAGCGCTCGGCCTTCCAGATGCGGGCCAGCGCGCGCTGCGAGTAGCTGTCGATGCCGGCATCGCTGCCGCGGTAGTGCTCGGCCAGTGCGCGGCTGAGCATGCCGACATCGGACGCCGCCAGGTTCAACCCCTTGGCGCCGGTGGGCGGCACGATGTGGGCCGCGTCGCCGGCCAGGAACAGGCGGCCGAAGCGCATCGGCTCGGCCACGAAACTGCGCAGCGGCGCGATGCTCTTCTCGATCGACGGGCCCTCGACCATGCGGGTCGCGTCGGCCTCGGGCAGGCGGCGCTTCAGCTCGGCGAAGAAGCGGTCGTCGCTCCAGTCTTCGACATGGTCGTCGAGCGAGCACTGCACGTAGTAGCGCACGCGGGTCTTGCTGCGCATGCTGCACAGCGCGAAGCCGCGCGGGTGGTTGGCGTAGATCAGCTCGTCGTGCACCGGCGGCACGTCGGCCAGCACGCCGAGCCAGCCGAAGGGGTAGACCTTCTCGTTGGTCTGGATCGCCTGGGCCGGCACGCTGGCGCGGGCCACGCCGTGGAAGCCGTCACAGCCGACGATGAAGTCGGCCTCGATCCGATGCGGCGTGCCGTTCAGCGCGTAACGCAGCGCCGGCGTGTGGCCGCCGAAGCCTTCGGGGTGCACGTTTTCGGCTGCGTAGACGGTCGTCAGCCCGGCCGCGCGGCGCGCGTCCATCAGGTCGCGCGTGACCTCGGTCTGGCCATAGACCATCACCCGCTGGCCGGTCAGCGCATGCAGGTCGATGCGGTGGTGGCGGTCGTCGAAGCACAGCGAGAAGCCGTCGTGGGGCAGGCCTTCGCGGTGCATGCGCTCGCCCACGCCGGCTTCGTCCAGCAGGTCGACCGCCACCTGCTCCAGCACCCCGGCGCGGATGCGGCCCAGCACATAGTCGGGCGTCTGGCGCTCGACGATCACATGGTCGATGCCTTGCCGGTGCAGCAAGGCGCCCAACAACAGCCCGGCCGGGCCGGCCCCGATGATGGCCACCTGGGTTCGCATGGTTTTGCCCTCCACCACATCCACAACAGCGCCAGCGTAGGACCGGCGGGCCAGCGCTTCAATGGAGGATTGCGGCCAAAACTTGCACAATTCGAACATGGCGTCGTCCTCCCCTCGCCGCCGCGCCGCGGCCGCGCTGCCGGCCTACCAGCTCTACGGCGAACCCGGCCTGCACTCCGTGGGAGAGAAGCTGCACATCGAGACGATCTCGTCGCGCAGCCGGCTGCACGATTGGGAGATTCGCCCCCATCGGCACGAGCTGCTGTTTCAAATTCTGTACATCCGCCAAGGCCGTGCCGAGGCCCAGGTCGACGGCCGCAGCCAGCGCCTGAGCGGCCCGGCCGCGGTGACCGTGCCGGCCTCCACGGCCCACGGCTTTGCGTTCGAGCCCGGCATCGACGGCTGGGTCGTCACGGTGCAGGAGCTGCATGTGCGGCAACTGCTGGCGCCCGAGCCGGGGCTGTGGCCGCTGTTCGAGCAACCGGGCGTGCTCGACTGGGGCGCCGACGCGGCCCAGCGTGCGCTCGGTGAGCCGGCGGCCGTGGCCGGCGCGGTGGCCGCGCTGGCGGCCGAATTCGCCGCCCACCAGCGCTGGCGCCATGCCGCGATCGACGCCGAGCTGACCCGGCTGCTGCTGGCATTGGCACGCGCCTGGCCCGGGCCGGCCGACAGCGGCAGCGCCGGCGTGCCGGCCCACCTGGCGCGGTACCGCGCGCTGGTCGATGCGCGGTTCAGGCTGCAGCCCAGCGTCGCGTCGCTGGCGGCCGAGCTGGGCATCAGCGCCACCCAGCTCAACCGCATCTGCCGGGCCCAGCTCGGCAAGGGCGCGCTGGACCTGCTGCACGCCCGCCTCGCACTCGAGGCCCAGCGCCAGCTGGCCTACACGAACCTGAGCGTCAAGCGCATCGGCATCGACCTCGGGTTCGCCGACCCGGGCTACTTCACGCGCTTCTTCCAGCGCCTGTGCGGCCTGTCGCCCACGGCCTGGCGCCGCCGCGCGCACCAGGGCTGAGCGGCCGCCGCGCCGCGGCCGAATCCGCGGCGAACGCCACGTTTGCCGCGCCGGTGCAGCCCTCAACCCTTGGCCGCCGGCGCCGAAAACGGGTCGATGAGCGTGCAACACCTGTCTGCGCGCGTCGTTGTTCCATGCGCCGGGCGTCGCCCCCCGGCCAGGCGTTGAAAGAGCCAACGATGAAACTCCTGTCCAACCCGTGGCGAATGCTGCTGCCTTGCCTGGTGGGCCTGGGCCTGGCCGGCGCGCTGCTGGCCATGCTGCTGCGCGGCAGCGCCGGCTTCCTGCTCGAGCGTGATGCCGAGCAGTCGGCGGTCGCCTGGGCCCGGCTGGTCGAGGCGTCGGTGCCCGACCTCGATGCGACGTTCGAGGGCCGTGGCACCAGCGACAGCGCGCGCCAGCAGCTGCGCACCTTGCTGCAGGTGCAGGAGGTGTTCCGCTTCAAGCTCTACAACCGCGCCGGCCACGCGGTGCTGGCGTCCGACGAGCTGCTGGCCCGCCCCGGCACGCCGATCCCCGAGGAAGCCGAAGAAGACGCCGGCGAAGGCCACGAGGACGTGCGCCGGCTGGTGCTCGGCGGCGCGCCGGTGGTCGAGCTGCAGCGCGGCACCCACGCCGACCGGCCGGCCGTCTACAGCGAGGCCTATGTGCCGGTGCTGCGCGCCGGCAAGATGATGGGCGCGGTCGAGGTCTATGTCGACCAGGTCGAGCGCGAGCAGCGCATCAACCAGGCCTTCATGCGTGTGGCCGCGATGGTGTTCGCGCTGCTGGCGCTGGCCGGCGGCGTCGTCGGTGCGGTGGTCTGGCGCCAATGGCGGCGCGACCGGCTGGCCGACGAGCGGCTGCGCTACCTGGCGCGGCACGACCCGCTGTCGGGCTCGCTCAACCGCGCCAGCTTCGGCGAAAGCCTGCGCCAGGCCGCCTGGCGCCACACCTGCGGCGGGCCCGACTTCGCGGTGCTGTGCATCGACCTGGACCGCTTCAAGGACATCAACGACAGCCTGGGCCATTCGGCCGGCGACGAGGTGCTGCGCCAGGTGGCGGCGCGCCTGCGCGACCTGGTTCGCCATGGCGACGTGGTGGCGCGCCTGGGCGGTGACGAATTCGCGCTGCTGCAGACCGGCGTCGACGGCCCCGACGCGGTGACGCGCCTGGCCGAGCGGGTGGTCGAGTCGCTCGGCCGGCCCTACGAGCTGGGCGGGCAGACGGTGATCTGCGGCTGCAGCGTCGGCGCGGCGATCTTCGGCACCGATGCCGAGAACGACGAAGACCTGATGCACAAGGCCGACCTGGCGCTGTACCGCGCCAAGGCCTCGGGCCGCTCGACCTTCAGCTTCTACGACGCCTCGCTCGACGAAAAACTCGAAACCCGGCGTCAGCTGACACGTGACCTGCGCGAGGCGATCGGCAGCGGCACCCAGCTGAGCCTGAACTACCAGGCGCTGTGGGGCTCCGATGGCCACACACTGACCGGTTATGAAGCGCTGCTGCGCTGGAACCACCCCGTGCGCGGCCCGGTGTCGCCGGCCGAATTCATCCCGCTGGCCGAAGACACCGGGCTGATCGGCCCGATCGGCCGCTGGGTGCTGCGCACCGCCTGTGCCCAGGCGGCCACCTGGCCCGACCACCTGGCGGTGGCGGTCAACCTGTCGGCCGCGCAGTTCCGCCACGACGACCTGGTCCACCTGATCGCCAAGACGCTGGACGACACCGGCCTGCCGGCAACGCGGCTGGAGATCGAGATCACCGAATCGCTGCTGATGAGCAACACCGAGCAGGTGCTGGGCACGCTGCGGGCGCTGTCGGCGATGGGCGTGTCGATCGCGATGGACGACTTCGGCACCGGCTACTCGAGCCTGGCCTACCTGTGGCGTTTCCCGTTCGACAAGGTCAAGATCGACCGCGCCTTCACCCAGCACCTGGGCAGTGACGAGAAGGTCAACCTGATCGTCAAGTCGATCATCTCGCTGGCGCACTCGCTCGAGATCCGCGTCAACGCCGAGGGGGTCGAGACCCAGCCGCAGCTGGACGCGCTGCGGGCCCAGGGCTGCGACGAGTTCCAGGGTTTCCTGCTGGCCCGGCCGAAGCCGGTGGACCAGCTGAACCATGCCGCGAACCCGCCGTCCAGCTCACTGACCCTGCCGGTCGAGGAGCTGCTGGCCGACCTGCGCGAACCAGCGGGCGATCAACCCGCCGATCAACAGGTTGATCAGTCGGCCGACGCCACGCCGGCCAGCACCGCCCACACCTGACCGAAGCGGCGTCAGACCCGCTCGAGCACCAGGGCGATGCCCTGGCCCACGCCGATGCACATCGTGCACAGCGCGCGCTTGCCGCCGCTGGCGTGCAGCTGGTTGATCGCGGTCGTCACCAGCCGTGCGCCCGAGGCGCCGAGCGGGTGGCCCAGCGCAATCGCGCCGCCGTTGGCGTTGACCCGTGGGTCGTCGTCGGCGATGTCGAGCTGGCGCAGCACCGCGAGGCCCTGCGCGGCAAAGGCCTCGTTCAGCTCGATCACGTCGATCTGCGACAGCGACAGGCCGGCCAGCGCCAGCACCTTGCGCGTGGCCGGCGCCGGGCCGATGCCCATGATGCGCGGCGGCACGCCGGCGGTGGCCATGGCGACCACGCGGGCGCGCGGCGTCAGCCCATGGCGCGCCGCAGCGGCCTCGCCGGCCAGCAGCAGCGCGCAGGCGCCGTCGTTCACGCCCGAGGCGTTGCCGGCGGTCACGGTGCCGTCGGGCCGCACCACGCCCTTGAGCTTGGCCAGCGCTTCGAGCGAGGTCTCGCGCGGGTGCTCGTCCTTGTCGACGACGATCGGCTCGCCCTTTTTCGGCGTGATCGTCACCGGCGTGATCTCGGCGGCGAAGAAGCCGCGCTGCTGCGCCGCCACGGCCTTGCGCTGCGAGGCCAGCGCCATCTTGTCCTGGTCCTGGCGCGAGATGCCGAAGTCGGTGGCCACGTTCTCGGCTGTCTCGGGCATCGAGTCGACGCCGAACTGGGCCTTCATCAGTGGGTTGATGAAGCGCCAGCCGATGGTCGTGTCGTAGACCGCGTTCTCGCGCGCGAACGCCGCGGTCGCCTTGGGCATCACGAACGGCGCGCGGCTCATGCTCTCGACGCCGCCGGCGATCATCAGCTCGGCCTCGCCGGCGCGGATGGCGCGGGCGGCCGAGCCGACGGCGTCCAGCCCCGAGCCGCACAGGCGGTTGATCGTGCTGCCCGGCACGGCCACCGGCAGCCCGGCCAGCAGCGCCGCCATGCGGGCGACGTTGCGGTTGTCTTCACCGGCCTGGTTGGCGCAGCCGTAGAGCACGTCGTCGACCGCGGCCCAGTCCAGGTTCGGGTGGCGCGCCATCAGCGCACGGATCGGCACCGCGCCCAGGTCGTCGGCCCGCACCGGCGACAAGGCGCCGCCGTAGCGGCCGAAGGGGGTGCGTATCGCGTCGCAGATGTAGGCGTGGGTCATGGTGTGGGGGGCCGGCGTGCGGCCAGCGTGACAGGTTGGACAAAAGCGTGGAAAAACGTCGCGCGATGCTAGCGCGTGGCGGCGCATGCGGTGTGGCGCCGGCCATCACGCTCAAGTTGGCCGGGCGCGGTGCCGATGTTGAGGCAGAGGGCCCGTCAGACCTGCCGCCTCGGCGCCAGGCCGGCGCGCGGCCCTCGGCGCTTGAGTCACGCGGCGTCTTTCCTCCAGACACAAGCACGGGCAGAAACGCCGGGAATTCAGGGACTTTGCGACATGACCAGCACCGTTGAACCGCAGGACTTGCGCATCGGCATGTTCATCCATCTCGATGGGGGGTGGATGTCGCACCCGTTTCCGCTGTCGAGCTTCAAGATCAGCAACGCCGAGCAGATCGACACCATCCGCTCGCTCGGGCTGAAGCGGGTGCGTTGGAGCCCCGAGCGCAGCGACCTGCCCGCCGAAGCCGTGGCCGGCGACGCTGGCCAGGCCGGCCCGCAGGGCGACGCCGGTGCGGCGGCGACCGAGCCGGTCGTCGTGGTCGCGCCGGTGGCCGAAGACCCGGCCACGCGCGCACGCCGCCAGGCCGAGGCGCGCGCCGAGGCCGAAGCCGCCGCGCTGCGGGTGTGCGAGCGCCAATACCAAGAGGCCTGCCGCGACCTGCGCCGGGTGAATGACGCGCTGGTCGGCGAGCCCGAGCGTGCGCGCGACGGTGCGCAGGCCCTGACCCGCGCGCTGCTCGACAAGATGCTGATCGATGCCGAGCTGTGCGTGCGCGTGCTGGGCGAGCCCACCGGCGACCGCCACTCGGCCCATGCGATCAACGTGACCGTGGTCTCGCTGCTGCTGGCCCGCTCGCTGAAGATGGCCGCGCCCGAGATGGCCGACCTCGGCACCGGCTGCCTGTTGCACGACATGGGCAAGCTCGCGCTGCCCGACCGCGTGCGCCTGCCGCACGACGACTTCACCTCCGCCGAGGCCTCGCTGTACCGCGACCACGTCGGCCACGGCATCACCCAGGGCCGGCGCATGGGCCTGTCGCCGGGGGCGCTGCTGGTGGTGGCGCAGCACCACGAGCTGGCCGACGGCACCGGCTTTCCGAAGGGCGTCACGTCCGAGCGCATGTCGGTCGGCGCGCGCATCGTCTCGCTGGTCAACTTCTACGACAACCTGTGCAACGCGGCCACGCCGTCGAAATCGCTGACGCCGCACGAAGCCCTCTCGCGCATGTTCGCGCAGTCGCGCAACAAGTTCGACGCGACGATCCTGAGCGGCTTCATCCACATGATGGGCATCTACCCGCCCGGCTCGCTGGTGCAGCTGTCGGACGACCGCTATGCGATGGTGACCTCGGTCAACTCGGCCAGGCCGCTGAAGCCGCAGGTGCGGGTGCACGACCCGGCGCGCTCGCACGGCGTGCACCTGAACCTCGAAGACTGCCCCGATCTCGGCATTCGCCGCAGCCTGCGGGCCAGCCAGCTGCCGGCGCGCGCCGCCGAGGTGCTGGCGCCGCGCCTGCGCGTGGCCTACTTTTTCGATGTGTCGGCGACGCCGACGGTCGAAGAGCAGCTGTGATGAGCGGCGCCGATGCGGGCATCGCCTGGCTCACCGGCCAGGCGAGCGCCAGGGCCCAGCTGATCGACAGCCTGGACGACCCGGCCTGGCTGGTCGATGCTGCCGACGCCCGCGTGCTGCACGCCAACCAGGCCGCGGCCGACTGGCTCGGGCTCGAGCCGCAGGCCATCGTCGGCCGGCGCGCCGACACCCTGATGTCGACGCTCGAAGACGTGGCCTTCTGGTCTGACGTGTGCGGCGGCGCGCCCGGCGCGCTCGACAGCGACACCGAGATCACCCGCCCCGACGGCCGCACCGCCCACGTGCACCGCCGCGTGGTGCCGATCGGCGCGCTCAGCGCCGGGCCGGCGGGGGTCAGCGGCTACCTGGTGCTGCTGCGCGACCGCAGCGACGAGTACCAGGCCGAGCGCGAGCACGACGCGCTGCTGGCCGAACTGCGCGCCACGCTCGAAGCCACCGCCGACGGGATTCTGGTGACCGACCTGCACGGCCGCATCCAGGCCTTCAACCGCCGCTTCGCCACGCAGTGGTCGCTGCCCGAGTCGGCGCTGGTCGAGCGTGACGACGAGGCGATCCACCGCTGGATGAGCAGCCAGACGGTGGCACCGGCCGCCTACCAGGCGCGCCTGGCCGAGATCGAGGCCCATGCGCTGCTGGCGGCCGTCGACACGGTGCACCTGCTCGACGGGGCGCAGCTCGAACGCCACATCCAGCCGCAATGGAGCCGGGGCCGGCCGATCGGCCGCGTCTATTCGTTTCGAGAACTGAACCCGCAGCGCCGCGGCGCGCCGCGCGTGCTGCGCGGCGGGGCCCGCGACGAGTTGAGCCACTGGCCCGAGCGCAGCGGCTTCGTCGCCCAGATCGACGACGCGGTCGGCGCCGCGCGGCGCGACGGCACGCCGATGGCGCTGCTGTGCATCGAGTTCGACCGCGACCGGCTGTTCGCGCTCGACGGCGACGCCCAGGCCCGCGCGATGAGCGACATCGTCGAAGGCCTGCGGGCCCATGTGCCGGTGCAGCACCAGATGGCCCGCCTGGGCGGCGCGCGCTTCGGCGTGATGCTGCGCCAGTGCGGCGAAGCCTCGGCCGAGGCGCTGGCGCGCCGGCTGGTCGACCAGGGCCGCGCCGCGGCCGGTGGCGGGCTGTTGGCCACGGCCGGGCTGATGGTGTCGATCGGCGTGGCCGCCTACCCGCAGGCCGGCCTGAGCGCCGAAGACCTGCTCGAACACGCCGAGAGCGCGCTCGAACGCGCCCGCCGCGCCGGTGGCTCGGCCTGGCGCGTACATGCGTTCGACGCCACCGACGACGGCCCCCGCCTGGCGCGGCTGCAGCGTGCGCTGCGCGAAGGTGGGGCCGGCCAGTCGCTGCGCCTGCGCTACCTGCCGCGCGTGGACATGACCAGCGGCCGCGTCCAGTCGGTCGAGGCGCTGCTGCGCTGGCACGACGGCGAGCACGGCCTGCTGCCGCCGGCGCAGTTTCTGCCGCTGGCGGCCCGTGCCGGCCTGGCCGGCCCGCTGGACGACTGGGCGCTCGAACATGCGCTGCACCAGGCCGCGCGCTGGCGCGCCGCCGGTTTCGTCTGGCGCATCGCGCTGAACCTGAGTTCCTGGCAATGCCTGCAGCCCGGGCTGGCGCGCCGCGTCGCCGCGGCGCTTCAGGTGGCCGAATGGCCGGCCGAGCTGCTCGAGCTGGACGTGCACGAGGCGGCGCTGCAGGCCGACCCCGAGCTGGCCCGGGCGCAATTGATGGCCTTGCGCGAGCTGGGTGTGCACCTGGTGCTCGACGACTTCGGCAGCGGCGACGCGAGCCTGAACCTGCTGCGCCGCTTTCCGCTGCACGCGGTCAAGCTCGACCGCGAGCTGGTGCATGGCCTGGCCCGCGGTGCCACGCCCGAGGCCGGCCTGGCGGTGGCGCTGGCCGGCGCGGCGCGCGCCTGCGGCCTGACGGTCTACGCCGAGGGCGTCGAGACCGAGACCCACCGCCACGCGCTGCTGGCGCTGGGCGTCAGCGGCTGGCAGGGCTTTCTGTGCAGCCGCCCGCTCGACGCGGCCAGCGTGCTGGCCCGGCTGGCGCACGAGAAGAAGGCGGTCGGCGGGCTGGCGCGCGCCCGCCCCTGAACCGGGCGGTGACCCGCCGAGGTGCTCGGCGGCGACGGCCCGTGCGATGATCGCCGGGCCATGATCTACAAGTTCAAAAGCAAAGCCGCAGGCGACGTCATCATGATGGGCCCCACCGGCGACAAGGTGCTCGGCCTGATCGGCAAGGACACCACGCCCAAAGGCATCATCGAACCGGCGCAAATGCCGGCCGCGATCCAGGCCCTGGCCGACGCCGTGGCCGCCGACGATGCGGCCCGCGCCGTGGCCGGCGACGCCAAGGCCGACGAGCCCGCCGCGGGCAGCCGCGATGCCATTTCGCTGCGCCAGCGTGCCTGGCCGCTGGTCGAGATGATGAAGCGCGCGCTCGCCGCCGACGAGCCGGTGACCTGGGGCGTGTAGTGGATGACGTGACGCGAATACTCGCCGTGCGCCACGGCGAGACGGCCTGGAACGTTGACCGCCGGTTGCAAGGGCAGATCGACATCTCGCTCAACGCCATCGGGCAAGAGCAGGCCCGCCGCCTGGCCGAAGCGCTGGCCGACGAAGACCTCGATGCGATCGTCTGCAGCGACCTGGTGCGTGCGCGCGACACCGCGCAGGCCGTGGTCGACCGCACCGGCCTGCCGCTGACCACCGACGCCGGGCTGCGCGAGCGCCACTTCGGCATCTTCCAGGGCCACACCTACGACGAGGTCGAGCGCCTGTGGCCCGAAGAAAGCGCCCGCTGGCGCCGCCGCGAGCCCGATTTCGGCGCCGAGGGCGGCGAGACGCTGCAAGGCTTTTTCGACCGCTGCGTGGCCACCGCCAGCCGGCTGGCGGCCGCCCACCCGGGCCGCACGCTGCTGCTGGTGACCCACGGCGGCGTGCTCGACTGCCTGTACCGCGCCGCCTCGCGCGTCGAGCTGAATGCGCCGCGCACCTGGGAGCTGGCCAACACCGGCGTCAACCGCCTGCTCTACACGCCGCAGGGCTTCACGCTGGTCGGCTGGGGCGACACCCAGCATTTGAACGACGACGCCACGCTCGACGAGCTGTGACCGCCCGCCCAGGGTGTGCCGCGGCAGGCCGCTGACGTGACATCCTGAACCGGGCTTTCCCGAGGTTGGCCCCGCTGGCGCGCCGGCTTTGCCGCATGATCGCCGGATCATGCAATCTGCCCAGGTCATCGTGTTGGCGACGCCGGTCTTTCTTGGCCTGATCGCGATCGAATTCATCGTCGGCTGGCGCCGCGGCCGCAACACCTACCGCCTGGCCGACGCGATCAACAGCATCGGGCTGGGCATGATGAGCCAGGTCACGGGCTTGTTCACCAAGCTCGCCGCGATCGGCTTCTACACCTGGGTCTACCAGCGCGCCGCGCTGGTGCAGATGCCGACCGACGCCTGGTGGGTCTGGGCGCTGGGGCTGCTGGCCTACGACTTCTGCTACTACTGGCTCCACCGCTTCGGCCACACGATGGCGCTGTTCTGGGCCGCCCATTCGGTGCACCACCAGAGCGAGGACTACAACCTGTCGACCGCGCTGCGCCAGACCAGCAGCGGCTGGATCGCCGGCTGGCTGTTCTACCTGCCGATGGCGCTGCTGGGCTTTCCGCCGCTGGTGTTTGGCGTCGTCGCGCTGATCGACCTGCTGTACCAGTACTGGGTCCACACGCAGCAGATCGGCAAGCTGGGCTGGTTCGACCGCTGGTTCTGCTCGCCCAGCAACCACCGCGTGCACCACGCCGTGAACGAGAAATACCTCGACAAGAACTACGGCGGCATCCTGATCATCTGGGACCGGATGTTCGGCAGCTTCGTCGAAGAAGACGACGTCGAGCCCTGCGTCTACGGCACGATCAAGCCGCTGCGCAGCTGGAACCCGCTGTGGGCCAACCTCAGCTTCTACGCCGAGCTGGCGCGCGACAGCTGGCACACCCGGTCGTGGGCCGACAAGGTCAAGCGCTGGTTCGCGCCGCCCGGCTGGCGGCCGGCCGACGTGGCGGCGATGTTTCCCGGCGAACCCTGTGACCTGAAGCGCCAGCCCTACGAGCTGCCGCTGACTCCGGCGCGCCAAGCGGCGGCGCTGGCGCTGTTCGTGACCGCGATGGTCGGCACGTTGGGGCTGCTGTGGTTTGCCCACACCCTGGGCTTCTGGCCGCTGCTGGGCGGCGCCTCGGCCGTGGTCGCCGTGCTGTGGGCCGCGGGCTGGGCCTGCACGCCGACGCGGGCCGCTGCATCCGGCGCCGCCTGGGTCGGCGAGCCGACGCAAGGCTGAGGGCCATCGCCGGCCGGTTTTCGTTCGGCGCATGTATCAGGGTGGTTCGTACCGGCTCTGTTGGAGACCGAGGCGTCAAAGCCCGGTCTTCTTCTTCAACCAGATCCGGAGAAATCATGAGCAAGACCCTGAACCGTTCGCTGGCCATGCTGGCCGCCTTTTCCGCCCTGAGCATGGTGGCGTTCGACGCCTCGGCCGCCACGATCCGCGTCAAGTGCGAAACCCGCGCCGACCGCTCGCGCGGCTCGGTCGACGGGCTCAACCTGGCCTCGGGCAACTACTCGGCGGTCTTCGCCTCGGGCGCCAACAGTGCCCAAAGCCCGCTGGCGCACACGGTGGGCGACGAGGTCGAATTCGACTTCGACAGCAACAAGCGCGACATCAAGAAGGGCGCCACGCCGATCGCCAAGAACTTCATCGTCGGCGGCACGGCCACTGGCTCGCTGCTCGATGCGAACGGCAACGTGGTGGCCACCAAGACGGTGACCTGCCGCAACCGCTGAGCCTCGGCGCAGCACGAAAAAGGCGGCCCGCTCGGGCCGCCTTTGTTTTGGTGGGTCGCAGCGTCAATCAATACATCAGAGGCAAGACAGATCCGGCGCCTGCTGGTTCTTCACCGCGGCCAGTGCATCGACCTGCACGATCTGGGTGGCGCCGCACAGCGCCGCACCGCTCTTTTCGAGCCGCTTGGTCACGTCGACCGGCCGCAGCTTGGGCGAGCGTGCCCGCACCAGTGCGGCCACGCCGGCCGCCAGCGGCGAGGCCATCGAGGTGCCGCTCCAGGTGCCGTACTGGCCACCGGGCACGGTGCTGGTGATGTGGTCGCCGGGGGCGGCCACGTCGACCCATGAACCGCGGTTGCTGAAGTCGGCCAGGCGGTGGTCGGCGGCGCTGGCGCCGACCGGCAGCAGCCCGTAGACGCCCTCGGCGGCGGGGTACTCCTTGACGTCGCTGCGACCTTCGTTGCCGGCCGAGGCGATGATCACCGCGCCACCGGCCGCGGCGCAGCGCGCCTTGTCGCCGTCGTAGCCGGCGTCGGTGTAGTCGGTGTCCGGGCTCGGGCCGGGGGCCGGGATCGCGCACGCCGACAGCGTCATCACCGCATCGAGGATGCGGGTGCGGTCCAGCGTGCCCAGGCTCATGTTGACGACGTGCGCGCCGTCGTCGGTGGCCGGGTCGCCGTCGGGGTCGACCGCGTAGGCGAGCGCGTCGGCCAGCATCCAGACATCACCTCGACCCTCGGCGTCGAGCACGCGGATCGGCACGATCTGGGCGGCCGGCGCGGCCAGCGCCACCAGCCCGGCCACGTGCGTGCCGTGGCCGAAGCCGGCGTTCGTGCGGTCGCCTTCTTCGCGCGGGTCGTCGTCGCCGTCGACGAAATCCCGGCCCGGCAGCAGCTTGCCGGCCAGTGCCGGGTGGGTGAGGTCGACGCCGGTGTCCAGCACCGCCACGCGGATGCCGGCGCCCTGGGTGATGCGCTGCGCCGCGGGCAGGCGCATCGCCGCCGGGGCCCACTGCGCGCGGTACTCGACCTCGCTGCCGATGGCCCAGACCGCGTTCTTGCGCGCCTCGGGTGCGCGCGGCCGCACATTGGCCTCGGCGGCGATGACCTCGGGTTCGAGCGCGAGCGCCTTGACCTTCGCGCCGACGCTGTCGCCCGGCGCCAGGCCGAGCCGGTAGATCGGCCGCGCGCCCGATTGCCGCACCAGCGTCAACTGGTGCTTGGCCAGCAGCGGGCCGAGCCCGGCGGTGCTGTGCAGGCGCACCAGCACCTCGGCGTCGAGGTAGGGGTCTTTCGGCCCCTTGGCGAGTGCAGCTTGTGCGGCCGGGGCCAGGGTCGCGAGGGCGAGCGACAAGCGCCAGGCCAGGCGGGTCAGGGGCGGGGTGGGCGAGAACAACTTCATGGGAGCACCTTCGCAGCAGGGTGGCGACGCGCAACAGAGCGCGCCGCCGCCTGGCTGATACATCACAAGCGTAGCGCAGCCGACTGTCGCGGTGCTGTCAGCCGCCGCCGTACAGCGCGAACGCCGCCCAGTGGAACGGGTGCGGGTGCTGTTCGCGCAGCGCGAGCTGGGCCTGGCGCAGCGCCGCGGCCGGGGTGTCGCCGGCGGCGAGCGCGCGGTAGAAGCCGGCCATCAGGTGGGCGGTGATGCGGTCGTCGACCGGCCATTGGCTGGCCACGACCCGCCCCGCACCGGCCAGCAGAAAGGCCCGCACCAGGCCGACCCACTCGTCGCCGCGCGCGGCGGCCGGGTCCACCTCGCGGCCCGCGGTCTCGCAGGCGCTGAGCACCACCACCCGGGCCTGAAGCCGCAACGTCTCGACCTGCTCGGCGGTCAGCGCGCCGTCATGCAGGTGCAGCGCCGAGAAGCCCGGGCTGTCGGCGCGGAACTGTGCATGGCAGGCCAGGTGCAGCAGGTCGGCGTCGGCGGCGTCGGTGCGCAGAGCCTGCACCGTGGCCTCGCCATCGAGCCGCAATTCGGCGCCGGCCCAGGCCGCGGCCACCGCGCGCGCCTCGTCGCCGGCGTGTGGCAGCCGCGTCGATTCGCCCAGCACCAGCACCCGGGCCGGTGTGGCCGCGCGCTGCCGGGTGGCCCCGCGCAAGGCGCCACCGGCGCTCGGCAGCCAGACCAGCTCGTGGCGATCGGCCAGCGCGTGCCGGCCATCGCCCAGCGCTGCGAACGGCGCGCTGCCCAGTGGCGCCGGCGCGACCAGCAGCACGCGCCGCGCGTCGCCCACTGCCGCCGCCAACGGTGCCCAGACCTGCGCATGCAGTTGCTGCAGGCGGGTGTTGCAGCGGGCGGTCAGCGCCGGCAGGTGGGCGCCCATCGCGCTGGCGCCGTGGCCCAGCGCGTCGAGCTGGAACTGCACCGCCTGCAGCGCCTGCAGCAGGGCCGGCCAGGTGGTCAGTTGGCGCTGTACCGTGATGCCACCGCGGCGCACGACACAGGCCAGCAGTTCGTCGTCGAGCCGCGCGTACTCGACCAGCACCTCGTCGTCGGCCAGCGTGGCGCACAGCGCCGCCGTGTCCAGCCTTTGGCTGGCCATGCCGGGCGCGCCCGGGCTGGCGCTGCGCAGGCGCTGGCGGCGCACCTGCTCGAGCAGCCGCTGCTCGCTGGTGCGCAGCTCGTCGATCAACGCCGCTGACGGCGTGTCTTCGTCGTCTTCCAGGCCCTGGGCACGCCGCGCCAGCCAGCTCACGCGGGCCCGCAGTGCTTGCGTGGCTTCGTCGGCCGACGCTGCAGTCGCGGGGCCACCGGCCAGGCGTTCGCTCAATGCGCGCGACCGCACCCGGTCTGCCGCCTGCAGCACCGCGGCGGCCGTCGCGGGGGTGGGGTCGTGGGCCTGGTCTTGCAGCGCGTAGCGCAGCAGCTCGCGGTAGGGGCGCAGGTGGTCGGCGAGAAAGGCGCTGCGCACCTCGTCGCCGGGCAGCGCCTGGCGCAGTTCTTCGAACAGCGCCACCGCATCGGCCAGGCCGGTGCGCGCCGCCGCGTCATCGCCCAGGGCCTGGTCGGCCAGCGCCAGGCCGACGAGGCTGCGCACCTCGGCCGACAGGCGGCGGCTGGCGCGGGCCTGCGCCAGCGTCGTGGTGAACGCGGCGTGGGCGTCGGCCGGCCGGCCGGCCAGGGCCAGCGCCTGCGCGTGGACCAGCGCCGCGCGCGCGGCGCCGTCGTCCGAGCCGGCCGAGGCGCAGGCGCCGACGGCCACCTCGGCCCAGTGCAGGCCGGCGGCAGCGTCTTGCTGCGCCACCGCCAGCTCGGCGCGGGCCAGTGCCACGGCGGCCTGGCCGCCCTGGTTGTCTTGCGCGTCGAACAAGGCCAGCGCCGCGTCGAAGCGCGCGGCGGCGGCGGGGGCGTCGCCGGCCAGTGCGCGGCCGCGGCCCTGCTGCGCCAGCGTCCAGGCCTTGTCGTTGGGCATCTGCAGCGCGTCGAACTGGCGCAGCGCCTGGTCGAACAGCGCGTCGGCCTCGGGCAGCAGGCGCAGCTCGAGGTAGGCGTCGGCCAGCTGCTTCTCGGCGATCGCCAGGTGCTGCGGCATCTCGAGCCGCTCGTAGCTGGCACGGGCGCGCTCGAAGCCGGCCAGCGCGGGGCCATAACGCCCCCGCGACAGGTCGAGCAGCGCCACCGATTCATCGACCATCGCCTGCAGCACCGGCAGGCCGTGGGCATCGGCCCGCGCGCGGGCCCGGGTGTAGATGTGCGTGGCCTCGTCGAGGTCGCCCAGGCCGGTGAGGGCGTCGCCGAGGCCGATGTCGGCCATCACAGAGTGCTCGTGGTCTTCGATGCGCGCCAGCAACCGGGCCGCCTCGCGGTAGTGGTGCGCGGCCGCGGCGAAGGCATCGTGGCGCAGCTGCAGGCTGCCCAGGTTCAGGCTGACCTTGCTGGCGGCCCGCAGATCACCTTGCGCCATGAAGGCGGCCAGCGTCTGCTCGGCGCAGCGGGCGGCCTCGTCGCGCCGGCCCAGCATGGCCAGCGCCATGATCTTGGGCACCTGTGTCTGCGCGGCGGGGGCGGGCTGGCCCAACTGCCCGAAGCGCGCGGCCGCGTCATCGAAGGCCGGCACCGCCTCGGCCATCTGCCCGCGTGTGATCGCCGCGATGCCACGGGTCCACGCGGCCAGGGCCTCGATTTCGGTCCGGGCCGCGGCCGGCGTGGCGGCGGGCAGCTGGGGCAGGCCCTGGTTCAGCAGCTCGGCCGCCTGGGCAGCGCGGCGGGGCTCGGTGCTCCAGGCGGCGTAACAGGCGTCTTTGAGCGCCCAGGCCAGCGCCAGGTCGAGCGCCGGCGGCGTGGTCGCGCCCGTGTCGAGCAGGCGCTGCGCCCGATCGGCGGGGGTGGCGTCGTCAGCCGGCGCGGCCGTCATGGGGGCTGGCGCCAACATCGAACGGCGGCAGCACGATCTCGTGCCCGGCCAGCAGCAGGCTCAGCTGGTAGCGGCCCGGCGCCACGTCGGCCAGGCGGAACTCGCCCAGCGCGTCCAGCGGCGTTTCGTAGACGGTGGCCTCGGCCTGCTCGGGGGCCAGTGCAACCGCGCCGCTGTCGTCTGGCCCCAGCACCTGGCCGCTGACGGCGAAGCGGTCGCCGCTGGGCACGATGCGCAGGTCGATGTCGCGGCCCTCGGCGCTGAACACCAGCTGGCGCGTGGCCGAGCCGGTGGAGCGCAGGCCGGCCGCCAGCGGCGCCTGGGCCCAGCTGTCGAAGCTCAGCACCGCGAGCACGCGCTGGCGCACGGCGTCGATGGCCTGGGCCAGCGACACGGTGGCCGGCGCGCGCCAGGCGGCCAGCGCGCGGCGTTGCCATTCGGCCGGCGCATCGGCCAGGGCCGCCGCAGCGGGCACGCGGGCCAGCAACTCGGCGTCGCTCAGGTGGCTCAGGGGCTTTGGCGGCTTGTTCATGGCATTGGTGGGTCGGGCGGGTATGCGAGACAGAGCGCGGTGGGGGCGGCCAGATACACGGGCGGCAACGGTCTGAAGGCCCTCAGGGCAGCAGTTTGCGCAATTTGCCCAGGCAGCGCGAGCGGGTCGGGCCGATGCTGCCCACCGGCAGGTTCAGGCGGCGGCCGATTTCGTCGTAGCCCAGGTGTTCGTCTTCGTCGCGAAACACCAGCTGCAGCAATTCGCGGCAGCGCTCGTCGAGCCGGTCCAGCCCCAGGCGCAGCCGGTGCAGCTGTTGCAGCTCGTCGAGACGCTGCTCGGCGCCGGGGCTGTCGTCGGCCACATCCCATTCAGCCGGGCCCTGGCTGTCGCCGTCGTCGTCGCGTGTCATCGAGACCTGGCGCTGCCCACGCCGGCGCGCGGCCAGCCCTTCGCGCTTGGCGGTGGTGACGACCCAGGCCTGCAGGTGCTCGGGCTCGCGCAGCGTCGGCAGGTGTTGCACCAGCTTCTCGAACACGGTCTGGAACACGTCGGCCGCGACATGCTCGTCCAGCCCCATGCGGGTGACGATGGCGTAGACCAGCCGCTGGTAGCGCGCGACCAGTTGCCCCCAGGCGGTGGCGTCGCCGGCGCGGCAACGCCGGACCAGCGCCACATCGTCGTTGTCGGGTTCGTCGGTCACGGTGTCGCCCAAGCCGCCTCCTGCATCGGTTCGCCCGATTGTGGGTCGGCCGCGGTGGCGCGCGGGGCCGCCCGGTTGATGTATCTCAAGGCCGCACCGTGACCCGGCGGTGGCCGGGTCAGCCGGCGTCGAACAGGTCGCCGCCGCCCAGGCCGGGCTGGCGCGCCGGGGGTGTCAGCCCCAGGTGGCGGTAGGCCATCAGCGTGGCCACGCGGCCGCGCGGGGTGCGCTGCAGATAGCCTTGCTGGATCAGGTAGGGCTCGATCACGTCTTCGATCGTGCCGGGCTCTTCGCCGATCGCGGCGGCCACGTTGTCCAGGCCGACCGGGCCACCGTCGAAACGGTGCACCACGGCTTCGAGCAGCTTGCGGTCCATCACGTCGAAGCCGACCGGGTCGACGTCGAGCATCTTCAGCGCCAGGTCGGCGATCGTCTTGTCGATCTGGCCGCGGCCTTTCACGTCGGCGTAGTCACGCACCCGGCGCAGCAGCCGGTTGGCGATGCGCGGCGTGCCGCGCGAGCGGCGCGCGATCTCCATCGCGCCGGCGGCGTCCACCGGCACGTTTAGCAACCCGGCCGAGCGGGTGACGATGCGCGTCAGCTCTTCGGGGGTGTAGAACTCGAGCCGCGCGACGATGCCGAAGCGGTCGCGCAGCGGGTTGGTCAGCATGCCGGCGCGGGTGGTGGCGCCGACGAGCGTGAAGGGTTGCAGGTCGAGCTTGATCGAGCGTGCCGCCGGGCCTTCGCCGATCATGATGTCGATCTGGTAGTCCTCCAGCGCGGGGTAGAGGATTTCCTCGACGACGGGTGAGAGCCGGTGGATCTCGTCGATGAAGAGCACATCGTTGCGCTCGAGGTTGGTCAGGATCGCCGCCAGGTCTTTCGGCTTTTCAAGCACCGGGCCGCTGGTCTGGCGCAGGCTGACACCCAGCTCGTTGGCGATGATGTGGCTCAGCGTGGTCTTGCCCAGGCCGGGCGGGCCGAACAGCAGCACGTGGTCGAGGGCCTCGCTGCGCTTCTTGGCCGCGCCGATGAAGATTTCGAGCTGCTCGCGGGCCTTGGCCTGGCCCACGTACTCGGTCAGGCCCTTGGGCCGCAGCGCGCGTTCGAGCGCTTCTTCTTGCGGCGAGGCGGCGCTGGCGGTGACCACGCGGGCGGCGGCGCGCTCGGGCAAGCCGAAATCGTCGGTCTGGATGGACATACAGGGATTATCGCGTTTGGCACGCCGGCCATGACGCCGGACAAGCTTCGCTCAGGGTCGGTCCCTACAATCCGCCCACCGTGCAGAGCCTTCGACACCACCGCCATGCCCTCGCCTGGATCGCCTTCGTGGCGATCTTCGCGATCGCGCTGGTGCCGACGGTGTCGCGCTGGCTGGCCGCCGCCCAGGGCGGCTCGGCCTGGGCCGAGATCTGCACGCCGCAAGGCCCGAAGCAGCTCGCCGTGGGTGACACCGAACCCGCGCAGCCGACCCAGGCCGCGGCGGTGCACCTGGACCATTGCGCGCTGTGCGGCCTGGCCGGCCACGCGATGGCGCCACCGCCGCCGGTGGCCGCGCCCACGCTGATCGAGCCACTGGCCGATCGGCCCGCGCTGTTCTTGCAGGCGCCGCGCCCGCTGTTCGCCTGGGCCGCGGCGCAGGCCCGCGCCCCGCCGTTCGTTCGAGCCTGAGCCGGCGCCGCCTGCCGCACTGAGTGCGGCCGGGCGCGCCCCGCACCGCTGCGCCACCACGGCCGGCTGCGCCCCGCGCGCGGCACGGTCCGGCGCACCGGCCCGCCCGCTTTGAACGAACCTGGTCATGTCCCGCATCCATTGCCTGGCGTCGGCGCTCGCCGTCGCCTGCCCGCTGGCGCTGCCTGCAGCCGCCCGCGCCCAAGCCTCATCCATCGAGTCGACCCTGTCGACTGACATCGACACCGCACCGGCCCACCACGCCGGCGTCGTCACCATCGTGGCCCAGCAGGCCAGCAGCCTGCCGACCCGGCTGCCGACCACCATCGAAGGCATCACCGGCGCCGAGGTCGAGCGCAGCATCAACGCCGCCGACAGCGAAGACGCGCTGAAGTACCTGCCCAGCCTGCTGGTGCGCAAGCGCTACATCGGCGACTACAACCACGCGGTGCTGTCGACCCGCGCCTCGGGCACCGGCAACAGCGCGCGCTCGCTGGTCTATGCCGACGGCATCCTGCTGTCCAACTTGCTTGGCAACGGCGCCAGCTTCACGCCGCGCTGGGGCCTGGTGGCGCCGGAGGAGATCGAGCGGGTCGACGTGCTGTATGGCCCGTTCTCGGCCGCCTACCCGGGCAACTCGGTCGGTGCGGTGGTCGATTTCGTGACCCGCCTGCCGCAGCGCTTCGAAGCCCACGCCAAGCTGGCCGCCTACAGCCAGCCGTTCAAGCTCTACCGCAGCGACGCGACCTACGGCGGCCACGCGGCCAGCGCCTCGCTCGGTGACCGCACCGGCGACTGGGCCTGGTGGTTCAGCGTGCAGCGGCTGGACAACGACGGCCAGCCGCTCGGCTTCGTCACCAAGCCGCCGTCGACCACCGCGCCCGCGCCGGGCGCGCCGGTGCTGACCGGGGCGTGGGCCGGCAAGGACAAGAGCAACGCCGACTGGCTGATCCTCGGCACCAGCGGCCAGGTGCACACGGTGCAAGACCACGCCAAGGCCAAGCTTGCCTACGTCTTCGGCGGTGACCTGCGCGCCGCCTACACGCTGGGCTGGTGGCGCAACCGCGCCGAATCACGCTCGGCCAGCTACCTGCGCGACAGCGACGGCAACGCCTTCTACGCGTTGCCCGCGAACAGCGGCACCCCCAGCGGCTCGCCGGTCGACCTGGGCGGGCAGGGCTACACGCTGGGGGCCAACGACTTCCCGCAGTCGCGCGATGCGCTGACGCACGTGATGCACGGGCTGTCGCTGCGCCAGCGCAGCCGCGGGGTGTTCGACTGGGAACTGGCCGCGAGCCGCTACGACTATGCGCAAGACCGCAGCCGCTCACCGACGGTGGCCCGCCCGGGGGCAGACGACGGTGGTGCCGGCCGCATCACCGATCTGGACGGCACCGGCTGGGACACGCTGGCCGCGAAGGCCGTCTGGCGGCCGAACGGCGCCCACACGGTCGACGTCGGCCTGCAGCAAGAGCGCTACCGCTGGCGCCAGACCGTGCGCAACGCCGACGACTGGTTGCATGGCGCGCCCACCACCTTGTTCACCGCCTTCAGCGGCGAGACGGCGCTGCGCAGCGTCTACGGGCAAGACACCTGGGCCGTCACGCCGGACTGGACGGCGGTGCTCGGCCTGCGCGCCGAACACTGGACCGCGCGCGACGGCCGCAAGACCGCGTCCGACGGCACCTTGGTGGACTTCGCGCCACGCAGCGAGGACGCACTGTCGCCCAAGGCGGCGCTGGGCTGGCAGATCGACGACGCCTGGGCGCTGCGCCTGTCGAGCGGACGCGCGCTGCGCATGCCGACAGTGGCCGAGCTGTTCCAGGGCGGCGTCGGCCCCAACGGCGCCTATGTGGATGGCGACCCGGCCACCAACCCCGACCTGAGGCCTGAAGAGTCGTGGACGACCGAGCTGAGCGCCTTGTGGGAAACGGGGCCGCACCAATGGCGCGCGACCGCCTTTCACGAAACCACCCGCGACGCGCTGTACAGCCAGACCTCGTTGGTCGACGGCAAGCCGGTGGCCAGCGTGCAGAACATCGACCGCCTGCGCACGCAGGGGCTGGAGCTGGCCTACCGCGGCCAGGGCTTGTGGACGCGGGCGCTCGACCTGGCCGGCAGCCTGACCTGGACCGACTCGGTCATCGTCGCCAACAGCGGCTATGTGCTGACGCCGGGCGACACCATCGGCAAACGCCAGCCGCGCGTGCCGCGTGTGCGCGCCAGCCTGGCCGCGACCTGGCATGCCACCGAACAACTGGCCGCCACGCTGGCCGCGCGCTATGGCGGCACCCAGTTCGGCACGCTGAACAACAGCGACACCCACGGCACTGCGTACCAGGGCTTCTCGCGTTACGCCAGCGCCGACCTGCGGCTGCACTGGCGCATCACCCGGCAATGGAGCGCCGCGTTCGGCATCGACAACCTGACCAACGCGACCTACTGGAACTTCCACCCCTACCCGCAGCGCAGCTACAGCGCCGAGCTGCGTTTCGACCTGTGAGGCCCTTGATGAAGCATTCTTCGATCCACACCCCGATGGCATGGGCTGCGGCCCTGGCGGTCATGGCCGCCGGTGCCCAGGCCCACGTGACGCTGGAGCAGCCGCGCGCCGAGGCCGGCAGCGCCTACAAGGCGGTGCTGCGCGTCGGCCATGGCTGCGACGGCTCGCCGACACGTGCCTTGAGCGTGCGCCTGCCGGCCGGCTTTCGCGGCGCCAAGCCGATGCCCAAGCCGGGCTGGACGGTGACGATCCGCCGCGAGGCGCTGGCCGAGCCCTACGACAGCCACGGCCAGAAGGTCAGCGACGACGTCGCCGAGATCACCTGGCAAGCCGACGCGGGCGCGCCAGGGCTGCCCGACGCGTTCTACGACGAGTTCGTGCTGCGTGGCCAGGCGCCGCAGGCCGTGGGCCCCGCGTGGTTCCGCGTGCGCCAGGTCTGCGAGAAGGGCAGCATCGACTGGGCCGAGTTGCCGCCGGCCGATGGCGCGGCACGCGAGCTGAAGGCGCCCGCGGCACGGCTCGACCTGACCGCCCCCGACCCCCATGCCGGCCATGCGCACTGACCCGCCCCGCAACACGCTGACAGAAAGAGCTTTGACGATGATGACCCCCTTCCCGATCCGTGCCGCGGCCATGGCTGCGCTCGTGGCGCTGAGCGCATCGGCCGCCCAGGCCTCGTGCGGCGCCGCCTCCTGCAACCTGCTGAACGACCGCTTTGCGCTCGGCACCTGGGACCACGCCGGCTGGAGTGTCGACCTGCGGCTCGAATCCGTCGTGCAAGACCAACTGCGCCGGGGCAGCCAGAACATTTCGCCCGACGACCTGCCTGAAGACGAAGAGGCGGTCGAGCGCCACACGCGCAACCTGAACCTGGTGACGACGCTGGACTACGCAGTCAGCCCGCAGTGGGCGTTCTCGCTGCGCCTGCCGCTGCTGCAGCGCGACCACGCGCACGACCTGATCGACGAGGGCTCCGGCGAGCTTGGCGCGCACGAGCGCTGGCGCTACAACCGCGTTGGTGATGTGCAGGCGCTGGTGCGCTGGCAGGCGCCGGCGGCGTCGGGCGACGACCTCGCCTGGGCGCTGACCGGCGGGCTGAAGCTGCCGACCGGGTCGCGCAGCGTGGCCAACGGCGACGGCAGCGTTGCCGAGCGCAGCCTGCAGCCCGGCAGCGGCACCACCGACCTGATCGTCGGCGCATCGGCGCGCTTTGTGCTGGGGCTGGCAGATGCACTGAACCTGCAGGCCACCTGGACCGGCGCACTGGCCGAGCGCGACGGCTACAAGCCGGGCCAGCGGCTCGATCTGTCGGCCGGCTGGGCGCATGCGATGTCGCCGCTGTGGAGCCTGCTGCTGCAGGCCAACTGGAGCCAGCGCGGCCGCGACCATGGCGTTGAGGCCGAGCCTGCGCTGAGCGGCGGCCACACGTTGAACCTGTCGCCCGGGGTCAGCCTCTCACCCGGGCACGACGACATGGTCTACGCTTTGCTGCAGGTGCCCGTGAGCCAGCAGGTCAACGGCATCCAGTTGGTGCCGCGTACCAGCCTCGCCCTGGGCTGGACCCGTGCCTTCTGATCGCCGCTTGATGAACCCCTCGAGAAAGAAGATCCCGATGAAACCCTCCCTGTTTTCCGCGCTCGTCATCTTGTCGTCAGCCTGCCTGGCGGCCGGCCCGGCGCTGGCCGCCACCACCGTCAGCAATGCCTGGGCCCGCGGCACCGTGGCCGGCCAGGCGAGCTCTGGCGCGTTCATGCAACTCACCTCGTCGCAAGGGGGCCGCCTGGTGGCCGTGGCGTCGCCCGCGGCCGGCATGGCCGAGGTGCACGAGATGAAGATGGACAACGGCGTGATGAAGATGAACGCCGTGCCGTTCCTCGAGCTGCCGGCAGGCAAGACTGTCGAGTTGAAGCCGGGCGGCTACCACGTGATGCTGATGGGCCTGAAGCAGCAGCTCAAGGGTGGCGAGACGCTGCCGCTGACCCTGACCATCGAAGGCGCCGACGGCAAGAAGGAGACGCTGGAGCTGAAGGTGCCGATCAAGGCGCTGGGCCAGTAGCGCATCAGAAGGTCGCGCGCAGCGTCAACCGCAGCGTGCGCGGCTCGGCCGGGTGCACGATGCGGTCGAGCACTGGTGCCGTTTCGCCCGGCAGTTGCGACTCGTAGTAGTACTGGATGTCGTTGACCTTCGCGTCGAACAGGTTGAAGACATCCAGCGTCAGCTCGGCCGGCCAGCCGGTCAGGCCACGCAGGTTGTTCGTGACGCGCAGGTTGAAGGTCGACGACGGACGCGAGCGCACCGCGTTGTCCTCGACCAGCGCGCCGGTGCCGAGGTAGCGCCACTGCAGGCTGGCCGACCAGGGGCCGAAGTCCTTCAGCGTCGCGGCGACCGAGGCCACCGAATCGACCGCGTTCGGGATCCGGGCACCGTCGCTGAAGCGGGCGTGCGTCCAGGCCAGATCGGCATCGAGCAGGAAATGCTCGCTCGGCGTCCAGCGGTTGTTCCATTCGATGCCGCGGCGGCGGCTGGCGGCGCTGGCTTCGGTGGCCCCGGCGTCGCCGACATAGACCAGCTCGGAATCGAAGTTGAGTGTCCACAGCGCGAGCGAACTTTGCAGGCCCGGCAGCGCCTCGGTGCGCAGGCCCAGCTCCCAGCCGCGTGAGCTGACGAGGCCGGGCACCGGCGCGAGCGGGTCGGTGGTGCCGCGCGCATCGTTGCTGTGGAAGCCTCGGCCGGCATTGAAGAAAACCTCGGTCTTGGCCCACGGCCCACCGACCAACGCGAGCTTGGGCGAGAGCTGACTGGCACGTGCGTGGCCCGAGTTGGCGGCCGACGACAGGCCGGCGACCGTGAAGTCGCCCTGGTCCCAGCGCAGGCCGAAGACGCCGCGCAGCTTGTCGCTGACGTTGATCGAGGTCTGGGCGTACAGGCCGGTCATCGTTTCTTCGACATCGTCCAGGCGTGTCGTGTCGACGATGCGGCGCTCCTGCGTCGTGTACAGGCCAACGCGGGCACGGTCGTGGCGCAGCTGCAGCCCGAGCTCACTGCGCGCGTCGAGGCCCCCGAGTGCGTGGCTCCAGGCCTGGCTGGCCGACAGGCCGTAGACATCGCGCTCGTCCTGCTGCGCGAACTGGTCGCCGGTGTCGGGCCGTTCCATCGCGTAGGTGAAGTTTGAGTACAGCGCGAGCGTGTAGTGCATCGCATAACCGGCCACGCGGGCCTCGCCACCGGCCAGTGGCCCGTGCCAGTCGGCGTTCAGGCTGGTGCGGCTGGTGCGGCCGCCGTCGCTCGGGTCGAGCGAATCGAAGCGGTCGAAGGGCCGACCGTTGTACTCGCCGGCATCGATCAGGCGCTGCGGAATCTGGTCGGTCGAGGTCCAGCGCGCGTCGTAGGCCATCAGGCCGGCGCTGAAGCCTTGGCGCTTGTCACCCTGGCTCAGCCCGAGCACCGCGTTCGCGCGGCGCAGCCCTTCGGGCACGGTCCACGGCCCGTCGTTGTGCATCAGCTCGGCGGCGCCGAGCACGCGCAGGCCCGGGCCGATGTCGAGCGACGCGCCACCCACGCCGCGCCGGTAGCCGTTCTCGCCGAGCGTCAGCTGCGCGAACGGATGGGCCAGCGTCTGCACATAGTGGATGTCGGCCGCGCCGGCCGAGGCGAAGTCGCCGTGCGTCGCGAAATAGGGGCCCTTGCGGTAGGCGATGTGGTCGACCAGCTCGGGGATCAGGAAGTTCAGGTCCGAGTAGCCCTGGCCATGGCCGTGGCTGGGCATGTTGACCGGCATGCCGTCGACGGTGGTCGCGAAATCGGTGCCGTGGTCGAGGTTGAAGCCGCGCAGGAAGTACTGGTTGGCCTTGCCGTCGCCCGAATGCTGCGTGACGATCACGCCAGGCACGAACTCCAGCACTTCGCCGGGCCGCAGGGCCGGGCGGCTCTTCAGCAGCTCGGCGCGGATCGTGCCTTGCGAGGCGGCATCCGAGCTGCCGACGGCGTTGTCGTAGTGGCGACTGGTGATCTCGATGCGGGCGGCGCCGAGCATGGCCACCTGGTCATCGGCTGCGCCGGGCGCCGTGTCGGCCTGAGCATCGGCGCACAAGGGGGTGGCGCACAGCGCCAGGGCGAGCGCGAACGGGCGCAGGGGCAGCGGACAAGCGGTGGGCATGGCGGGTGGCAATCAAAGGCAACTGCCCGCCCTATACGACCCGTGGGCGCGACTGGATGCGCCACGCCATCGCCCCGCGGGGCTTTCGCCCTTGACCCGCTCGTCAGCCCAGCGACTTCAGCGCCAGCTTGATGCCCTCGCTGACGCCGATGTCCGGCGGCAGCTTCTTCAGCGCCGCGCCGGCGTCTTTCTCGTTGTAGCCCAGCGCCATCAGCGCCTGCACGATGTCGGCCTGCGCGTCGGTGGTCACCTGGGTCGAGGGGGCGCCGAGCTCGGGCCCGAGCTTGCCCTTGAGCTCGAGCAGCAGCCGCTCGGCGGTCTTCTTGCCGATGCCCGGCACCTTCTGCAGCCGGCCGCCCTCTTGCCGCGAGATCGCCGCCGACAACTCGGCCACCGACAGCCCCGACAGGATCGCCAGCGCGGTGCGCGGGCCGACGCCCGAGATCTTGATCAACTCGCGAAACGTGCTGCGCTCTGACGCCGTGAGAAAGCCGTACAGCAGGTGCGCGTCCTCGCGCACCACCAGGTGGGTCAGCAGCGTGACGCGCTCACCCAGCCCCGGCAGGTTGTAGAAGGTGCTCATCGGCACATCGGCTTCGTAGCCGACACCGTTGACATCCACCAACACCAGCGGCGGGGACTTTTCCGCGAGCAAACCCGAGAGGCGGCCGATCATGGGCGGGGATTATCGTTTGCCGGACAATCGTGGCCTGCCGATTCACCGAGGCCCTGCGTGATCCTCCGCCACACCTTCTCTCCGCTCGACAACACCCGCCTGTCACACCTGTGCGGCGCGGTGGACGAGAACCTGCGTGCGATCGAGGCAGTGCTGCCGGTGGCGATCACGCGGCGGCAAGGCGCTTTCAAGATCGATGGCTCGAAGCGCGATGCTGAGCGTACGCTGGCGTTGCTCGAATCGTTGTACGAGCGGGCCAAGAAACCGATCCATGCCGAGACGCTCCAACTGGCGCTGGACGACCTACGCCGCAACCCGGCCAAGGCGCCGGTGGTGCCTGGCGAAGATGGCGAGATCGTGCTGCACACGCGCCGCGCCGACCTGGTCGGCCGCACGCCGAACCAGGTGCAATACCTGCGCCAGATCCTGTCGCACGACATCACCTTCGGCATCGGCCCGGCCGGCACCGGCAAGACCTTTCTCGCGGTGGCCTGCGCGGTCGATGCGCTGGAGCGCAGCCAGGTGCAGCGCATCATCCTCACGCGCCCGGCGGTGGAGGCCGGCGAGCGCCTCGGCTTCCTGCCCGGCGACCTGGCGCAGAAGGTCGACCCCTACCTGCGCCCGCTGTACGACGCGCTGTACGACCTGATGGGCTTCGACCGCGTGACGAAGGCGTTCGAGAAGGGGCTGCTCGAGGTGGCGCCGCTGGCCTTCATGCGCGGGCGCACGCTGAACCATTCGTTCGTGATCCTCGACGAGGCGCAGAACACCACGCCCGAGCAGATGAAGATGTTCCTGACCCGCATCGGCTTCGGCTCGAAGGCGGTGGTCAACGGCGACATCAGCCAGATCGACCTGCCGCGCGGCATGCCCAGCGGGCTGGTCGATGCGGCCGAGGTGCTCAAGCGCGTGAAGGGCATCGCGATGACCCGATTCAATTCGACCGATGTCGTGCGACACCCGCTGGTGGCGCGCATCGTCGAGGCCTACGAAGCGCACCAGGGCCCCCGCGACGGCGCGCATGGGGCAGGGACATGAGCCGCGTGGCCAAGCCCTCGCTCAGCCTGAGCCTGCAGTTCGCCGACTCGCGCCACCGCGAGCAGCTGCCGCGCCACCGCGTGGCGCGCTGGGTGCGCGCGGCGCTCGATGCGCCGGGCGAGATCACCGTGCGCATCGTCGGCGAAGACGAAGGCCGCCAACTCAACCATGAGTTCCGTGGCAAGGACTACGCGACCAATGTGCTGACCTTCGACTACGCGCAAGAGCCGGTGGTCCACGCCGACCTGATCCTGTGCGCGCCGGTGGTGGCGCGCGAGGCGCGCGAGCTGCGCGTATCCATTGCCGACCACTACGCCCACCTGCTCGTGCACGGCACCCTGCACGCCCAGGGCTGGGACCACGAGACCAGCGACGAAGACGCCGAGGCGATGGAAGCCCGCGAGACCGAGATCCTGCTCGGCTTGGGCTTGAAAGACCCCTACCGTCAGCGCCGCTGAAGGTCCCAACGCGGCGCCCGGCGGGCGCCGTGGGGCTCAAGGCCTGACGTGCGTGCCCAGGTAGCGTTTGCGCCAGAAGAAGCCGCCCAGCCCGATCGCCACGGCGACCATGATCGCGATCGCGACCCAGAAGCCGGTGACGGCGTGGGTCAACGGGATGACCTCGAAGTTCATGCCGAAGATGCCGGTGATCAGGTTCAGCGGCAGGAAGATCGCGGTCAGCACGGTCAGCGTGCGCATGATGTCGTTGGTGCGGTGGCTCAGTGCCGAGAAGTGCATCTGCACCGCGGCCTCGGCCGAAGACTCCAGCCGCCGCACATGCGTCAGCACGCGCTCGATGTGCTCGAGCACGTCGCGCGAGCGCACACGCAGCAGTTCGCGCTCGCGCTTGGCGCCCGCATCGGCCTCGGCGGGCCATTCGTCCAGCGCGTCGATCCACTCCTGCATCGCGGCACGCTGGTCTTCGCAGGTGTCTTCCAGCATGTGCAGCGCGTTGCGGCTGCCCAGCAGCACCTGCCAGTCGTGGAAATGGCCCTTGGGGTTGAGCAACTCGGTCTGCAGCGTGGTCAGCTGGCGTGTCAGCAGGCGCCGCAGGTCGAGGTAGCTGTCGACCATGTGGTTGACCATGCGCAGCATCAGGTCTGCGGGGCTCGACGGCAGCCGGCCGGTGCCGCGCAGGTCACTTTCGGCGGCCTGCTGGGTCAGGCGCTGGGCGAAGAACTCGCGCACCAGGCAGTCGGTCGGGTGGATCGTCAGCAACACCCGGTCGAACACCGCAAAGCCGACCGGGCTGGTGTCGATCGCGTCGAGCGCCTGTTGGGCCGAGGCCAGCGTGCCGTGGGTGTCGTCGACAAACAGGTTCTTGCCCGTCGGCGTGGTGGCCAGGCGGCGAAAGACCAGCATCTCGTACCACGAGGTGTCTTCGAAGTGCGATGGCAGCTGGTTGTTCAGCAGGTCGCTGACGTGCAGGTCGACCAGGGGGGCGCCGGCCCAGCGCTGCAGCGCGGCCTGGATCTCGGCCCGCTGCACCTCGAATTCGCGCCGGCCGCTGCCGACCCAGACAAAGCCCTGCGGCGGCAGCGCCGCGGGCAGCTCGGCCAACTCGCTGAAGTGGTCGGCCGTGATGTGGAAGATGCGCACCGCGGCCCCTTCGTCGATGCGGCCGGTCAAGCCGATTTCAGCAGCCGCGCCGCGTCGAGCGCGAAGTAGCTCAGCACGCCGTCGGCGCCGGCGCGCTTGAAGGCGAGCAGCGACTCCATCATCACCGCGTCGTGGTCGAGCCAGCCGTTGGCGGCGGCGGCCTTGACCATCGCGTACTCGCCGCTGACCTGGTAGGCGAAGGTCGGCATGTGGAACTCGTCCTTCACGCGGCGCACGATGTCCAGGTACGGCATGCCGGGCTTGACCATCACCATGTCGGCGCCCTCGGCGATGTCCAGCGCCACCTCGCGCAGCGCCTCGTCGCTGTTGGCCGGGTCCATCTGGTAGGTCTTCTTGTCGCTCTTGCCCAGGCTCTTGGCCGAGCCGACGGCGTCGCGGAACGGGCCGTAAAAGGCGCTCGCGTACTTGGCGCTGTAGGCCATGATCTTGGTGTGGATGTGGCCCTTGGCCTCCAGCGCATGGCGGATCGCGCCGATGCGTCCGTCCATCATGTCGCTCGGCGCGACGATGTCGACGCCGGCGTCGGCCTGCACCAGCGCCTGCTCGCGCAGCACCGCCACGGTGTCGTCATTGATGATGTAGCCGTTCGCGTCGAGCAGGCCGTCCTGGCCGTGGCTGGTGAAGGGGTCGAGCGCCACATCGGTCAGCAGGCCCAGCTCGGGAAAGCGTGATTTGAGCGCCCGCACCGCACGCGGCACCAGGCCGTCGGGCCGGGTGGCCTCGCGGCCGTCGGGCGTCTTCAGCGCCGGGTCGATGTTCGGGAACAGCGCCATCACCGGCACGCCCAGCGCGACGCAGGCTTCGGCCTGGGCGAACAGGCGGTCCACGCTCAGGCGCTGCACGCCGGGCATGCTGGCCACGTCTTCGACGCGGTTCTCGCCGTCCAGCACGAACACCGGGTAGATCAGGTCGGCGCAGGTGAGCACGTTTTCGCGCACCAAGGCGCGGCTGAAGGCATCACGGCGCAGGCGGCGTGGGCGGCTGGCAGGGTAGGCAGGCAGCATGAATAGGGGACAGGCAAAGAAGTGTTGCGGCGGTGTCGAAAACTCCGCCGCCCGAGAGGGGCGCAGCCTGGGAAACCAGTGGCGCCAAACGCCAAAAATTGTGACGGCCGCCTATGGTACAGAGCCACCCTGCGGTGTTAAAGTTGTTCTTGAGCGATGCCCGTGAGGGTGTTTCTCCCTGCTTTTCCTCCCTGAGCAGGTGCCTTTACGTGATGACAGCGTCAAGGCTTTTCAGCCCCGGCCCACGGTCGGGGCTCTTTCTTTTGTGCACCGCCATAATCGGTCGCATGACTGGTTTGTACCTCTGGGTCAAGGCACTGCACATCGTCTTCGTGGCGAGCTGGTTCGCGGGCCTGTTCTATCTGCCGCGGTTTTTCGTCAATTTGGCCGGTGTGCCGAGCGACAGCCACGCCGAGCGCGAGCGCCTGCTGCTGATGGCCCGGCGCCTGTACCGTTTCGCGACGATCCTGATGATCCCGGCGCTGCTGCTCGGGCTGTGGTTGTGGCTGGGTTATTCGGTCTGGCGCGGGCCGGGCAATGGCTGGCTGCATGCCAAGCTGGTGCTGGTGCTGGCGGTCGTCGGGTACCACCACGCCTGCCTGCCGATGCTGCGCAAGTTCGAACAGCTGAAGAACCGCCGCAGCGAGCGCTGGTTCCGGGTGTTCAACGAGGTGTCGGTGCTGATGTTCGCGCTGATCGTGGTGCTCGTGGTGGTCAAGCCGTTCTGACGCGGGGCGCGTCGGTGCCAGACCCGAGCGGCGCACGGCGTCACCACAGCTCGGCCTTGCCGCTGGCCTGGCTGGCGGTGGGCGTGGTGGTCTACGCCAGCCTGTACCCGTTCACCGGCTGGCGCTGGCCGGCCGGCGCGTCGCTGTGGGAGCTGATGCAGCTGCCGCTGCCCCGGCAGCGCTACAAATTCGACATCTGGGCCAACTACCTCGGCTACATCCCGGTGGCGGCGCTGGTGCACGCGGCCGGCGTGCGCGGGGGGCGCCGGCCCGGCCCGTGGTGGCTGTTCGCGGTGGTAGCCATGTCGTTGCTGTCGTTCGGCATGGAGCTGACGCAGCAGTTTCTGCCCCCGCGGTTTCCGTCGCGGCTCGACTGGGCCATGAACACCGCCGGCGCGGTGGCTGGCGCCACGCTTTCGGCGCTGGCGCTGCGCCTGGGCTGGGTCGACCTCTGGCAGCACGCGCGCGACCGCTGGTTCATCCACCGCAGCGGTGGCGCGCTGGCGCTGCTGCTGGCCTGGCCGCTGGGGCTGCTGTTTCCCACGCCGATGCCGCTGGGGCTGGGCCCCAGCTGGGCCCGCTTGCAGGATGGGCTGATGGACCTGCTGGTCGATGTGCGCGGCGCCGAAGAGGTGCTGGCCTGGCTCGAAGACTCGCCGCCGCCCGAAGGCCAGCTGTCGGCCCTGCCCGAGGCGATGGGCATCGCGCTGGGCCTGCTCGGCCCCTGCCTGCTGGCCTTCGTGGTCACGCGGCCCGGTTGGCGCCGGGTGGCGATGGCGCTGGGCGCCGCGGTGCTGGGCCTGGCCACCACCACGCTGTCGGCCGCGCTGAATTTCGGCCCGGCCCATGCGCTGGCCTGGCTGACGCCGGTGGTGGTGCCGGCCTGCGTGCTGGCGCTGTCGGTGGCGGGGCTGATGCTGCGGGCGCCGGGGCCGCTGGTGGCGGTGCTGGGTGTTGCGACGCTGTCGGCGAGCCTGATGCTGGTTGCGCAGGCCCCGTCGGACCCGTATTTCGCGCTCAGCCTGCAGGGCTGGGAGCAGGGGCGTTTCATCCACTTCCATGGCCTGGCGCAGTGGCTGGGCTGGCTGTGGCCGGTGGCGGCGTTGCTGTGGCTGGCGGCGCACCTGGGCTCGCTTGTGCCGCGTGGGCAAGACCCTGGGTGATGCGGCGGCCGCCACGAAGGTGACTTCTACAATTCGGGAATGAGCTACTACAAGCACCACGTCTTCTTCTGCCTGAACCAGCGTGACAGCGGCGAAGCCAGCTGTATGCAACACGCCGCGCAGGAGGGCTTCGCGCACTGCAAGGCGCAGGTCAAGGCGGCGGGGCTCGCCGGCCCGGGTGGCGTGCGCGTCAACAAGGCCGGTTGCCTGGACCGCTGCGCCGGCGGGCCGGTGGCGGTGGTCTACCCCGAAGGCGTCTGGTACACCTACGTCGACGAGCAGGACATCGACGAGATCGTCGAATCGCACCTGAAGAACGGCCAGCCGGTCGAGCGCCTGATGCTGCCGCCAGACGTCGGCCGCTGAACCGAGCCGCGTTGACGTGATGAACAGCAACACCCAGCGGCAGCGCATCGCCGGCCCGGCCGGCGCGATCGAGACCGCGATCGACCTGCCGCCGCCCGACACGCCGGTGCGGGGCGTGGCGGTCATCTGCCACCCGCACCCGCAGCATGGCGGCACGATGGACAACAAGGTCGCCCAGATGCTGGCGCGCACCTTCGTGCAGCTCGGTTACCGCGCGGTGCGTTTCAACTTCCGCGGCACCGGCGCGTCCGAAGGGGCGTGGGACGAAGGCCGCGGCGAGATCGACGATGCGCTGGCAGTCGTCGCCGCCTACCGTGACCCGGCGCTGCCGCTGGCACTGGGCGGCTTTTCGTTCGGCGCCTACGTCACGTCACAGGCCGCCAAGCGCCTGGCCGACACGGGGGCCCCGGCCGAGCGGCTGGTGCTGGTGGGGCCGGCGACGCAGAACTTCGAGGTCGCGCCGGTGCCGGCCGACACCATCGTTGTGCACGGCGAGGTCGACGACGTGGTGCCGCTGACCGCGACGCTGGACTGGGCCCGCCCGCAACACCTGCCGGTGATCGTGATGCCGGGCGTGGGGCACTTCTTCCACGGCCAGCTGACGCTGCTGAAATCCATCGTCGTTCGCAACTGGCACCGGTGAACCCGGGCGCCGCGGGCGACTCTCTCTCCTACCTCTGGCTCCCTGTGACCGTCTCGATGACCCGTTTTCTCCGTTCCCTTTGCCTGGCCGCTGCCGCCGTCACCTTCAGCCTGCACGCCGCCGCGCAGGCGCCGCAGCCGCCCGAGATCGCCGCCCGCGGCTATTTGCTGATCGACATGACGGCCAACCAGGTGCTGGCCGAGCGCAATGCCGACGCGCCGGCCGAGCCCGCCTCGCTGACCAAGCTGATGACGGCCTACCTGACCTTCGTGGCGCTGCGCGACAAGAAGCTGACGCTGGAGCAGCGGCTGCCGGTGTCCGAGCGGGCCTGGGCCGAGCGCAAGGGCGGCGGCTCGCTGATGTTCATCGACCCGAAGATGACGCCGACCGTCGACGAACTGCTGCGCGGCACGATCATCGTCTCGGGCAACGACTCGTCGGTCGCGCTGGCCGAAGGCGTGGGCGGCTCGGTCGACAACTTCGTCGCGATGATGAACCGCCAGGCCCAGGCCTGGGGCCTGAAGAACACCAGTTTCAAGAACGTGACCGGGCTGACCGAGCCGGGCCACTCGAGCACCGCGCGTGACCTGGCGGTGATCGCCCAGCACATCATCTTGGACTTTCCCGACCGTTACCCCTACTACTCGGTCAAGGAATACAGCTTCAACAACATCCGGCAGGACAACCGCAACCTGCTGCTGCGGCGCGACCCGAGCGTCGACGGCATGAAGACCGGTTACACCGAGGCGGCCGGCTACTGCCTGGTGTCGTCGGCCCAGCGCGATTTCCCGAACGGCAAGCGCCGCCTGCTGTCGGTGGTGATGGGCACCGACTCGATGCAGGCCCGCGCCAACGAAAGCCAGAAGCTGCTCAACTGGGGCTACACCGCGTTTGACGCGGTGCGCCTGTTCGACAACAGCAAGCCGGTGGCGACCGTGCCGGTGTGGAAAGGCCAGGCCAGCGAGGCCAAGCTGGTCGGCGAAGGCTCGCTGTTCGTGGCCGTGCCGCGCGGCGAGGGCGACAAGCTGAAGACCATGATCGAGCGCACCGACCCGCTGGTGGCGCCGCTGACCAAAGGCCAGCGCGTGGGCACGCTGAAGGTGACCACGGCCGGTGGCGCGCCGGTGGCGGCCTTGCCGCTGGTGGTGGCCGAAGAAGTGCCACTGGCCGGCATTTGGGGCCGCGCCTGGGATGCCATTCGCCTCTGGATCAAGTAATCTCCGCAAGCGTGCGGGAAATCCCGCACCGATGGTTCCGCACTGGTCCCGCCCTGGAGGTCCCGATGAGCGCCCTGCCTGACACCTTGTGCGATCTGAATGGCGAATTGCTGCCGCTGTCGCAGGCGAAGGTCAGCGTGCTCGACCGGGGCTTCATCTTCGGCGATGGCATCTACGAAGCTATCCCGGTCTATGGGCGGCGCCTGTTTCGCTTCGACGACCACATGGCCCGCCTGGCGCGCAACCTGGACAAGCTGCGCATCGCACCGCCGCCGGGCCTGCGCAGCCCGGCCGACTGGCTGGAGCGGGCCCGCCGCGTGATCGCCGCCCAGCCGGCAGACGACCAGCTGCTCTACATCCAGGTCACCCGCGGTGTTGCGATGCGCGACCACGCGATGCCGACCGACATCGCGCCGACGGTGTTCATCATGAGCAACCCGTACAAGCCGGTGCCGGCGGAGGCGCGGCACCAGGGCGTGGCGTGCGTGAGCGCGCGCGACTTTCGCTGGGAGCGCGGCGACATCAAGGCCACCTCGCTGCTGGGCAACGTGCTGGCGCGCCAGATCGCGGTCGACCAGGGCGCGGCCGAGACCATCCTGTTCCGCGACGGGCCGCACGGCGGGCCATGGCTGACCGAGGGCTCGTCGAGCAATGTGTGGATCGTGCACGAGGGCGCGCTGCTGGGCCCGCCGATGAACGAGCACGTGCTCGAGGGCATTCGCGTCGCGCTGCTGCGCGAGCTGTGCGAGGAAGAGGGCATCGCCTACAACCTGCGCCCGATCAGCGAGGCCGATGTGCGCGCCGCCGACGAGTTGCTGCTCAGCTCGTCGGGCCGCGAGGTGCTGGCGGTGACCAAGCTCGACGGCGACCTGGTCGGGCACGGTGCGCTGCGCGGCAAGCCAGGCCCGGTCTACGGCCGGCTGTACGAGGCCTACCAGCGCGCCAAGCGCGAGCAGTCGATCTGAGCGTGACGGCGCCGCTGGGTTGAACGACGCCCAGACGCCCCCACGTTCCTGTGGCCTAAGCCTTTATTTGAGTCTGACCCGTGATGCCCGAGATCCCACCCGACCAGTCGTTGATCGAATACCCGAGCGCCTTCCCGATCAAGGTGATGGGCGCGCACGTCGAGGGGTTCGTCGATGCCGTGGTCGCGGTCGCGTTGCAGTTCGACCCGGGCTTCGATGCCGCCACCGTCGAAACCCGCCCCAGCAAGGCGGGCAACTACCTCGGGGTGACGATCACCATCACGGCGACCAGCCGCGACCAGCTGGACGAGCTCTACCGCACGCTGTCGACGCACCCGATGGTCAAGGTGGTGCTCTGAGCGTTGCGCCCGGTCACTGCGCGGTGAGCCGAGCGTCGATGTCCTTCAGCTTGGCCGGCGCCGCTTCGTCGCCTTGGCGCGCGGCGGCGGCGTACCAGTAGCGCGCCAGCCGCAGGTCGGCCGAGACCCCGTCGCCTTTTTCGTACATCGAGCCGAGGATGTACTGCGCGCCGACGTCGCCATGGTTGGCGGCCTGGCGGTACCAGTGAACAGCCTGGGCCGAATCCACCGGCGTGCCTCGGCCCATGAAATAGGCGGTGCCGGTGGCAACCTCGGCATCGACGCTGCCCGACAGCGCGGCGCGCTCGTACCAGGCCAGCGCCTCGGGCAGGTCGGGCGCACCGAGGCGGCCGCTTTCGTACAACTCGCCGAGGGCCAGCTGCGCGGTGACGAAGCCCTGGCCGGCCGCCTGCATCAGCAAGTCGCGCGCGCGGGCGACGCTGGGGTTGGGCAATTCGCCGCGCAGGTGCATCACGGCCAGGTTGTGCGCCGCTGCCGCTTCACCCGCTGCCGCGAGCGCGGTGAAGCGTAATTCGGCGCCACCGAGGTCGCCACGCTCGTACATTGCCACTGCCTCGCCCAGGGCGGCGTGCCGCTCGGCGGGGATCATCTCGTCCGCCACCGCCGGGCCGGCGAACACGGCCGCTGCCAACAGCAGCCCGATCGAAAACTTGCTCATCTCTTTTGCTTCCTGGCTGACCCGGTTGCCACCATACGCCGAAGGGCCGGCCACGCTGGGGCCGGGGCGATGCATGGACCTGGCCGACAATTCGCCCATGCCCGACACGCCGAGCGCGCCGCATCTCCAGTTCCTGGGTCGGCAACCCTACGAGAAAACTTACGACGCGATGCGCCGCTTCACCGCCGAGCGGCAGCCAGACACGCCGGACGAGCTGTGGATCGTCGAGCACCCGCCGGTGTTCACGCAGGGCATTGCCGGCAAGCCCGAGCATCTGCTGGCGACGGGTGACATCCCGGTCGTGCCCAGCAACCGCGGCGGCCAAGTCACCTTCCACGGCCCGGGCCAGGTGGTGGCCTACCCGTTGATCGACCTGAAGCGCCTGGGCATCTACATCAAGGAATACGTCTTCCGCCTCGAAGCGGCGGTGATCCAGACGCTGGACGCCTGGGGCGTGATCGGCTTTCGCGTGGCTGGCGCGCCGGGCATCTACGTGAACCTGGCCGACCCACTGCACGCCGGCCTGCCGGCCGGGCCCCGGCAAGACCCGTTCGACGGACTCGGCAAGATCGCGGCGCTGGGCGTCAAAGTGAGCAACCACTGCACCTATCACGGGGTGGCGTTGAATGTCGCGATGGATCTGCAGCCCTTCGAGCGGATCAATCCGTGTGGCTACGCAGGCCTGCGCACCGTCGACCTCGTTACACTGGGCATCCGTGCAAACCCTGAAGTTGTCGCGGGCCAGTTGGCCGAGCGGCTGTCCGTGCACCTGAGCCGCTGAACTGGACCCCATGGCCACGCTGAACACCACCCACGAAGCCAAGACCGGCGCCGACTACGACGCCTCCGCCAAGCAGAAGGCCCAGGCCAAGACGGCGCGCATCCCGATCAAGATCGTGCCGGCCGAGGTGCTGAAGAAGCCTGACTGGATCCGCGTGCGGGCCGGCTCGCCGACGACGCGCTTCTACGAGATCAAGCAGATCCTGCGCGAACACAAGCTGCACACCGTCTGTGAAGAAGCCTCGTGCCCGAACATCGGCGAGTGCTTCGGCCATGGCACGGCCACCTTCATGATCATGGGCGACAAGTGCACGCGGCGCTGCCCGTTCTGCGATGTCGGCCACGGCCGCCCCGATCCGCTGGACGCCGACGAGCCGGCCAACCTGGCCAAGACGATTGCCGCGCTGAAGCTGAAGTACGTGGTGATCACCAGCGTCGACCGCGACGACCTGCGCGACGGCGGCGCCGGCCACTTCGTCGAGTGCATCCGCCAGGTGCGCGAGCTGTCGCCGGCCACGCGCATCGAGATCCTCACGCCCGACTTCCGCGGCCGCATGGACCGCGCGCTGGACATCCTGAAGGCCGCGCCGCCGGATGTGATGAACCACAACCTCGAAACCGCGCCGCGCCTGTACAAGGAAGCGCGCCCGGGCTCGGACTACCAGTTCAGCCTGAACCTGCTCAAGCGCTTCAAGGACGCGGTGCCCCACGTGCCGACCAAGAGCGGCCTGATGGTGGGCCTGGGCGAAACCGACGAAGAGATCCTCGAGGTGATGCGCGACATGCGCGCGCACGGCGTCGACATGCTGACGATCGGCCAGTACCTCGCGCCGTCGGGCCACCACCTGCCCGTGCGCCGCTATGTGCACCCGGACACCTTCAAGATGTTCGAGGCCGAGGCCCAGAAGATGGGCTTCAGCCACGCCGCGGTCGGCGCGATGGTGCGGTCGAGCTACCACGCCGACAAGCAGGCCGCTGAAGCCGGGGTGGCCGGCACGGCCGGCGCAGCCTGAGCGAGCGCCAGCCCCTCAGGCTTCTTTCAGCAGGTCTTCGATCAGCCCGTGCAGGGCGTTGAAGTCCGGCGCGCCGACGAATTTCTTGACGATGCCGCCCTTCTTGTCGAGCAAGAAGGTGGTCGGCGTCAGCCGCACGTCGCCAAACGCCTTGGCCACGCTGCCGGTGTTGTCGATCGCCACGCCGAACGGCAGCTTGCGTTGCTCGGCGAAGCTGGCCACATAGGCGGGCGGGTCGTAGCTCATCGCCACCGCCAGCGTGTCGAAGCCGCGGCCCTTGAACTTCTCGTGGGTGGCGATGATCTGCGGCATCTCGGCAACGCAGGTCGTGCAGCTGGTGGCCCAGAAGTTGACCAGCATCACCTTGCCTTGCTGCGCCTTCAGTTGGGCGGTCGCGCCATTGAGCAGCGTGTAGCCCACATCGGGGGCGCTTTCGCGGGCCGAGCAGGCGCTCAAAGCCAGCGAGGCCAGCGGTGCGGTTGCCACCCAGCCCAGCGAGAGCGCAAGATGACGGCGGCGTTCAATGTTCATGAAAGGTTCGGCGATGCAGCGCAGGCAGTTTACGACGGTGTCCGGCAGCTTGCTGTGGGTCGGTTGGGCGCTCAGCCCGGCTGCGCACGCCGCCTTGGGGGGCCTGCTCAGCGAAGGCGATGCCTCGTTGGGCGTGAAGACGGCACTCGAACGCGGGGCCAGGTCGGCGGTAAGCCTGCTGGGCCGCACCGACGGTTTCTTGAAGAACCCGAAGGTGATGATCCCGCTGCCGGGCTTCTTGAAAGATGCGTCGCAGATCCTGAAGTTCACCGGCCAGCAGAAAAAAGTCGATGAACTGATCACGGCGATGAACCGCGCCGCCGAAGCTGCCGTGCCTGAAGCCGAAGCCCTGCTGCTGGACGCAGTGAAGACGCTCAGCGTGGCGGACGCGGTGAAGATCGTGCGTGGCAACGACACGTCCGTCACGCAGTATTTCTCTGGCAAGACGCGGGTGCCGCTGGGCGAGAAATTCCTGCCCATCGTGACCGAGGCGACCGAGAAGGTCTCGCTGGCCGACAAATACAACGCCGTGGCCGGCAAGGCCAGCGGCATGGGCCTGGTGAAGAAGGAAGACGCCAACATCCAGACCTACGTCACGCGCAAGGCGCTCGACGGTTTGTACTGGATGATCGGCGAAGAAGAAAAGAAGATCCGCAAGGATCCGGTGGGCACCGGCAGCGAGATCCTCAGCAAGGTGTTCGGCAAGGGCTGAGCCGGCGCCCAGCCCCGGCGGGCGGGCCGCAGCCGGCCCGGCCTACAGCGTGCGCGAGAGTTCGAAGATCAGCGCCGAAGGCAGCGAGCCCAGCACCGCGTCGCGGCCCAGGGTGGCGTGCTGGCGATCACCTTCGTTGGACAGCGCAAAGGTGTTGCCCTCCTGGGCGATCTCGATGAACACGAAATGTGGCACGTCCGCCTCGATGCTGGCGCGCAGCCGGTCGAAGCGCTGGCCGGCCAGCGCCGATTCGTAGATCACCGCCTGCGGCAGCGCGTCGCGGCAGAACTCTTCGGCTTCGTCGACCGAGCTGACATAGTCGACCACCAGGCCCATGTGGCGCGTGGCCTCGCGGATGTCGGTGCGCAGGTCGCGCCGGCCCGCCAGCACCAGCACCTGCGCGCCGGCCAGCGGCTTGGAGTTGTCCGAAACGCCGAAACCCTGGTCGATCTCGATCGCGGTGACGCCTTCCATCTGGTCGGTCACCGTCTGCGGGAACTCGATCGTCACGGCGGCAATGCCTTCGGGGCCGTCTTGCCGCTCCAGCCCGAGCTTCAGCGCCCAGGCGATCTGCTGCACCAGGCGCCAGCTCATCGTGTCGAGCTGGTCGACCGGGGTGTCGCCGTCGGGGCGCGCGACCACGTCGTTGTCGACCTCGGCCGGTGGGCGGTGGCTGAAGTGGCAGCTCAGCCGGGCATGGGGCGGCCAGGGCCGCAGGTCGATGCGGAACTCGAGGTTGGCCTGCGCGTGCTCCATCGCCCAGTCGACCAGCGCCTGCAGCAGTGAATGCAGCAAGGTGGCGTCGACGATCACGTCGATCGGGCGCATGGCCTGGCGCACGTCGATGCCGCGGGCGCCGATCTCGCGACCGCGCTGCATCAGCACGTCGCGCGTCATCTGGGTCAGGCTCAGGGTTTCGGGCGACTGGCGGATGCGGCCGGACGCAAAGCGCGCCAACTGCTGGCCCATCATGCCAATGCGCCGGGCCAGCTCGATCTCGTCACGCAGGGCTTTCAGGCCCGGGCGATCGATCTTGCCGGTGGTGGCCAGCGCCGTCACGCGTTCGAGCGCACTCGACAGCGAGACGCCGATTTCGCTGCCGATTTGCGCGATCAGCGCGCGGTAGTGTTCTTCCTGGCCCTCGGGCGGCCAAGTCGCAGTCGCGGCACGCATGGTGGAAGGCAGTCTGTCTGGCGCGTTCATGGCAATGTGTTCGCCGATCACAGACCCTCCCTGGGGACCGGCTGGCCGGTCGAGAAATACTTGGCAGTGGAGCGTCCGATCGGATCAACCGGGGCGTGATTTGTTGCCGCGAATGGTGTCCGTTTGTGACAAGCGGGTCCATCCCACGGTTGTTGGGGGGAGAACGTCCGCCGCGATTCCATTCGTGAATTTGTTCGCGCTTCAGCCGGCCGTCAACAGTGGCGCCAGCAACAAGGCGAGGGCTTGCGGGGCCGAAATCATCGCGTCGTGGCCGGTGGGCAGGGCGCTGACCTGCCAGCCCGGTTGCGCGCGCGCCCGTTGCCGGCTGGTGGCGATGGTGGGCAGGGCGGGCGACTGGCAATCGACGAAGTGCCGCCGCAGGCCGGACCAGCGCTTGACGTCGAAATGCAGCGGCTCGTCGTAGCAGGCGCCCGGGTGCAGGCTTTGGCGCCGCAGGACCCAGTCGCGATCGGCGCCCTCAATGCCGAACACCGAGGGGTCGGGTGGCAGCAGCCCACCGTATTCGGCGATCTGCGCGCGCCGCTGCGCCTGGGTGGCGGGGGTGTGGGTGCTGGACCAGCTTTCGCCGCTGTCGGGCACCACCGCGTCCAGATAGACCAGGGCGGCCAGCCGTTCGGCGCAGCGGTCGGCCACCCCGGTGATGACCATGCCGGCGTAGCTGTGGCCGACCAGCACGGCGCGCTGCAACTCCTCGGCTTCCAGCGTGGCGACCACGTCGTCGATGTGGTGGGCCAGGCCGATGTCGGGCCGAAAGAGATGGCGCCGGGCGCCCAGGCCGGTCAAATCGACCGCGAAGGCGCGGTGCCCCGCCGCCCACAAGCCCGGCAACAGCTTGCGCCAGCACCAGGCGCCATGCCAGGCGCCGTGGACGAGCACCACATCGGCCATCGAACCGCCTCCTTTGCCGTCGACAGCACCCCGTCTGCCTCAAGCGGGCGGGCGGGGGCCGGCCGAGATAATGCGCCGAATGCACGCAGCGTTCACCACTTTTTCACCTGCCCGCCGCTGGGCGACGTTGGCTGCGCTGGCTGGCGTGGCCCTCGTGCTCGGCTGTGCGCCGGCGCTCGACTGGCGCGAAGCCCGCATCGACGGGGCCGGTCTGGCGGCGATGTTTCCCTGCCGCCCGGTGGCGCAAAGCCGGCAGATCGACCTGGCGGGCGTGGCCGTGACGATGACGATGCACGCCTGCGAAGCGGCCGATGGCACCTTTGCCGTCAGCGTGGCGGATGTGAAGGACCCCGCGGCCGTCGGCCCGGTGTTGTCGGCATTGAAACAGGCAAGCCTGGCCAAGCTGGGCCGCCCCGTTGAACCCGTGGCGGTGGCCGACTGGCGCCTGGCCGGCGCGACGCCCCAGCCGGCCGCCGGGCGCTGGCGGCTGAGCAGTCAGCGCCCCGACGGTGCGCCGCTGAGTGTGGACACGGCGGTCTTCGCCCGTGGCACCTGGGTCGTGCAGGCCACGGTGATCGGCCGCCAGCCCGACCCGAAGGTGAACTCACCGTTCTTCGAAGGCCTGCAGTTCGCGCCGTAAGCGGGGCCGCTTCGCCAATAATGGCGCCATGGCTGGATTGGTGATCGTTGCGCACGCTCCGTTGGCGACGGCCTTGCAGGCCGTGGCGCGGCACGTATTCGCCGAACGCAGCGAAGCCCTGGTGATCGTGGACGTCTGGCCCGACTGGTCGGCGGAAACGGCAGAAGACGAAATCCGCGCCGCGGTCCAGCGGGCCGGCGCCGGTGTGGCCGGCGCCGAAGTCTTGATCCTGGCCGACGTGTTTGGCGCCACGCCGTGCAACGCGGCGCAGCGGGTGGCCGACGGTGTGGGCGTGCGCCTGGTGGTGGGCCTGAACGTGCCGATGCTGTGGCGCGCCCTGGCCTACGCGCAGCAACCGATCGACGCGTTGGTCGAGCGTGCGCTGGTCGGCGGCACGCAAGGGGTGATGCCCGCATCGCCGCAGAAGCCGCAAGACCAGCCACTACACTCGCAGCCGAATGATCCGTCGCACCGTCACCATCAGCAATAAGCTGGGCCTGCACGCCCGCGCATCGGCCAAGCTGACCAAGCTGGCCGGCGGCTTCCAATGCGAGGTCTTCATGACCCGCAACGGCCGGCGCGTGAACGCCAAGAGCATCATGGGCGTGATGATGCTGGCGGCCGGCATGGGCAGCCAGGTCGAGGTCGAGACCGAAGGTGCCGACGAGCAGCCGGCGATGGACGCCATCGTCGCGCTGATCGACGACAAGTTCGGCGAGGGCCAGTAGCCCGCCACAAGCCGGGCCAGGCGCGTTTCGGCGCCGCTTAGGCGCCCAGGAAGTGCCGGCGATAGCGGGCCGGCAGATCCGACAGGCGCAACAGCAGGGGCAGGTCGGCGGTGTTGAAGTCCGGGTCCCAGGCCGGTGCCCCCAGCACCTTGGCGCCGCAGCGCAGATAACCTTTGATCAGTGCCGGCGGTTCCACGTCCAGGCATTGGTCCAGTTCGTCCACCGGCAGCGGCAGGCGGGGCCGCACTTGGTATTCCAGCCCGGCCAGGTGGCTGGCCCGCAGCCGCGCCCAGAGGCTGGCGGCGGTGTGGCCGCCGTCGCGCATGCCGATGCTGGCGCAGCCGACCATCGTGTCGAGCTGATTGCGGCTCATGAAGTCGGCCAGGGCGCCCCACAACGCCAGGATCGCGCCGCCCGAGCGGTACTGCGGGTGCACGCATGAGCGGCCCAGCTCGGCCATGCGGTCGCGCAACGGGCGCAGGCGGGTGAGGTCAAACTCGGTGTCGCTGTAATAGCCGCCGGCGCGGCGGGCGGCGGCCGGCGTCAGCACGCGGTAGGTGCCGATCACCTGCGCCGGGGCATCGTCGGTGGCCAGCGTGCGCACCAGCAGGTGCTCGCAGAAGTCGTCGAACAGATCGACGTCGTGCCCGGCTGGCGCATGGGCCGGCAGCGTGAGACGCGCGCCCATTTCGCCGACGAACACCTCGTGGCGCAGGCGCTGGGCAGCGCGCACTTCGTCGGTATGGCGGGCCCAGCGCACTTCGAACTCCGGCTCCCGGGCCGCCGCGGCGGGCTTGGCCGGCGCCAGCGTGTCCGTCCCGGCGCGCCATCCGCCGGGGTGGATCTCGCGCGGCACTGTGCGTGGCGTGCGGCCGAAACGGAAGTCCATCAAGCTGAGCAGCGGCAAGGTGGGGTTCGGCAGTTCTTTCATGACAGCGTCTTTCTCTTTCGGGTTGCCGCAAATGCTCAGGCCCGGTGATGACCTGTGCATGACCGCCGGGTGACGCTGCCGTGACAGGGCGCCGAGGCGGCCCCCGGCCATTCGGACCGGCTGCTACAGTGAAGCCATGAGCATCCAGGTCTTCGGTCAGCCGGTATCGCGCGGCGTCGCGATCGGCCGAGCGGTGCTGGTCGCGTCCAGCCGGGTCGACGTGGCGCACTACTTCATCGACACCGACCAGGTCGAGGCCGAGGTGGCTCGCTTGCGCGACGCGCGCAACGAAGTGGCGGCCGAGTTGGTGGCGCTGAAAAGTGAAGTGCCCGAGGAGGCGCACGCCGAGCTGGTGGCGCTGCTGGACGTGCACCTGATGTTGCTGCACGACGAGTTGTTGTCCGACGCGACCAAGCAGTGGATCGTCGAGCGCCACTACAACGCCGAGTGGGCGATGTCGGCGCAACTCGAGGTGATTGCGCGCCAGTTCGACGAGATGGAGGACGAATACCTCCGTGAGCGCAAGGCGGACCTCGAGCAGGTCGTCGAGCGCCTGCTGAAGGCCATGGCACGGCAGACCGCGCCGAACGGGCATGCGGGCGCGGGCGCCGCGCGCGACTTTGCCGGCGAAGACCCGTTGATCCTGGTGGCCAGCGACATCGCGCCGGCGGACATGCTGCAGTTCAAGCGCAGCGTGTTCACCGGCTTCGTCACCGATGTCGGCGGGCGCACGTCGCACACCGCCATCGTGGCCCGCAGCATGGACATCCCTGCCGTGGTGGGCGCGCGCGAGGCCAGCCGCATCGTGCGGCAGGACGATTGGGTCATCATCGACGGCGATACCGGCGTGCTGATCGTCAACCCGTCGCCGATCGTGCTGGAGGAATACCGCTTCCGCCAGCGCCAGATCGAGCTGGAGCGGGCCAAGCTGAACCGGCTGCGGCACACCCCCTCGGTCACGCTCGACGGTCAGGTGATCGAATTGCTGGCGAACATCGAGCTGCCGTCGGATGCGGCCGCCGCGATCGAAGCCGGCGCGGTCGGCGTCGGGCTGTTCCGCAGCGAATTCCTTTTCATGAACCGGGGCGGTCAACTGCCCGACGAGAACGAGCAGTTCGAGGCCTACCGTGCGGTGGTCCAGGCGATGGGCGGCTTGCCGGTGACGATCCGCACGGTCGACGTCGGCGCCGACAAGCCGCTGGACCGGATGTCGGCACACGAGTTGCGCCACGAACATTCGCTGAACCCGGCGCTGGGCCTGCGGGCGATCCGCTGGAGCCTGTCCGAGCCAGAGATGTTCGGCCGGCAGTTGCGGGCGATCCTGCGTGCCAGCGCGTTCGGCAAGGTTCGCATCCTGGTGCCGATGGTCGCGCACATGAGCGAAGTGCTGCAGATTCTGCAGGCGGTCGAACGCGCCAAGCGCCAGCTGAGCGCCGATGGCGTGGCCTACACCGAGGTCGAACTCGGCGCGATGATCGAAGTGCCGGCGGCCGCGTTGATGATGCCCGCACTGATGCGCCACTTCGACTTCGTCTCGATCGGCACCAACGACCTGATCCAGTACACGCTGGCGATCGACCGCGCGGACGAAGCGGTGGCCCATCTCTATGACCCGTGGCACCCGGCCGTGCTGCAACTCGTCGAGCGCACCATCGCCAGTGCCAACGAGGCGGGCAAGGGGGTCAGCGTGTGCGGCGAAATGGCGGGCGACCCGGCATTCACCGAATTGCTGTTGGCCATGGGCCTGCGCAGCTTCTCGATGCACCCGGCGCAGGTGGCCTCGATCAAGCAGCGCGTGCTGAGGGCCGACGTGCGCGCCCTGCGCACGCAGATTGGCGCCGTGCTGGCGGCAGATGCCCCGCAAGACGCTTGCGTGGCGCTGCTGAAATCCCGCCCGAACTGACGCTTGTCGGGCGGCGATTCAACAAATTTCGCCAACCCGCTTGCATTGCAGTTTGAAAGGCTGCTATAGTCGTGGGCTTCGCTGATCGCAAACGCGGTCAGACGCTGACAAGCAAAAGGCCTCGGCCAAGAGCGAAATCAGCGGCAAAGCCGAAAGGTGATGCGAAAAGCGCGAAAGGTTGAGCGCTTGACAAGGTTTTAAAAACAAGTCAAAATCTTCCTTCTTTGCTGATCACTGATCTGCAACGAGTCGAAAGCGAAGGCCGACGACAAGTTCTTTAAAAACTAACAGCCGATAAGCGTGGGTGTTTGAAGGCGAGTGCTTGCTTGAGTAATCAAGCGAGTCGCAAGACTTTAAATGCTCATGGAAGTGAAGTTCACTTCAATTCTTTGAGCGAAATTCAAGATCGAACTGAAGAGTTTGATCCTGGCTCAGATTGAACGCTGGCGGCATGCCTTACACATGCAAGTCGAACGGTAACAGGTCTTCGGATGCTGACGAGTGGCGAACGGGTGAGTAATACATCGGAACGTGCCCGATCGTGGGGGATAACGCAGCGAAAGCTGTGCTAATACCGCATACGATCTACGGATGAAAGCGGGGGACTCGCAAAGGCCTCGCGCGGACGGAGCGGCCGATGGCAGATTAGGTAGTTGGTGGGATAAAAGCTCACCAAGCCGACGATCTGTAGCTGGTCTGAGAGGACGACCAGCCACACTGGGACTGAGACACGGCCCAGACTCCTACGGGAGGCAGCAGTGGGGAATTTTGGACAATGGGCGAAAGCCTGATCCAGCCATGCCGCGTGCGGGAAGAAGGCCTTCGGGTTGTAAACCGCTTTTGTCAGGGAAGAAAAGGTTCCTTCTAATAAAGGGGACTCATGACGGTACCTGAAGAATAAGCACCGGCTAACTACGTGCCAGCAGCCGCGGTAATACGTAGGGTGCAAGCGTTAATCGGAATTACTGGGCGTAAAGCGTGCGCAGGCGGTTATGCAAGACAGATGTGAAATCCCCGGGCTCAACCTGGGAACTGCATTTGTGACTGCATAGCTGGAGTGCGGCAGAGGGGGATGGAATTCCGCGTGTAGCAGTGAAATGCGTAGATATGCGGAGGAACACCGATGGCGAAGGCAGCCTCCTGGGCCTGTACTGACGCTCATGCACGAAAGCGTGGGGAGCAAACAGGATTAGATACCCTGGT
>NZ_JAYSDQ010000018.1:0-162300 GCF_041914305.1 Ideonella sp. | reverse complement strand
TCGAACTGGCACAGGTCGAGCAGGTGCACGATCTCCTGGTAGGCGGCCTGGGTGTCGCCGTCGATGCGGACGGGCTGGGCCGGGTTGCGCGCGGCGGCGGCGTGCAGGCGCTCGCGCAGCACGACTTTCGTCACCCGCTCGCGGCCCCAGTACACGCCGCCCTTCGCGTCGACGCCGAGCACCAGCAGGTCGGGCGCGGCGGTCGCCTTGTCGAGCGAGATCGCCGATTGCGGCAGCGTGATCGGCAGTTCTTTCAGGGGCTTGCTGTCGTCCTGGTGCTTGAACGACGTGGCCACCATGAAGAACATCAGCAGGAAGAAGATGCAGTCGATCAGCGCGATCAGGCTGATCTCGGGCTGCTCGTCGTCGCCAAGGTCGATGCGCATGTCAGTGGCTCCCGGGGCGCACGCAGGCGTCGAGCACGTGTTCGAGTTGCTCTTCGAGCGCCAGGCCGCAGGTCACCAGCCGGTGGCGAAAGAAGTGGTGCAGCGCCAGCGACGGCAACGCCACCGCCAGGCCCGCGGCGGTGTTGACCAGCGCCTTCGAGATGCCGCCGGCCAGCAGCGAGGCATCGCCCATGCCGCCGGTGAACGCGATCACGTGGAAGGCCTCGATCATGCCGACCACCGTGCCGAGCAGGCCGACGATCGGCGCCACGGTGGCCACCACCGCCAGCGGGTAGGCGCGTTGCTGCTGCGCGCGCAGCGAGCGCGAGGCGACCTCGCCGGCGCGCGCCGCCAGCACCTCGGCCGACCAGCGGCTGCGGTGCGCCACGAGAAAGCGCAGCGTGCGGGCGAACACGCTGTCGTGCTTGACGAGCGCCTGCTCCAGCTCGTCGAAGCGGCCGGCCTGCCACAGCGGCACGACCTCGTCGGCCAGCGCCGGTGGCACCACCGCCGCCGGGCGGAAGCGGTGAAAGCGCTCGAGCGCCACCGCGATCGCCAGCACCGACAGCGCGGCGATGACCCAGATGCCGGCGCCGCCGGCGGCCAGTTGTTGGAAGAAGTTGAACTGCACGGTCAGGCCTTCGTGAAATGAAGAGGGGAAAGGGGGTGGGGGCGTCAGGGCGCCAGCACGACGGAGAAGAACGCCCGGTCGCGGTCGTTGAACAGCTTGACCAGCAGGCGGTGGGTGCCGCGCTCCAGGTGCACGCGGCGGTGGCCCTCGGCCAGCGCGAGGCTGGCGACCTGCTCGTCGGGCAGGTAGTAGGGCGGGCGGAACCAGGGCTTGTCGCCGGGGGCGCCGGTCCAGATCTGGCGTCCGTCGAGCCAGAGTTTCGAGTCGTCGTCGGCGGCGATGTCGAGCCAGATGTCGCGTGCCTCGTCCAGGCGCAGCTCGGTGTAGGCGTAGTACACCGCGCGCTCCGCGCGATCGGGCGGGATGAACGGGTAGAAGCCGCGGCTGGCGTACTGCCAGCTGACCGGCTGCCCGCCCATGCCGGTGTAGATGCCGTCGAGGTCCACGTCGTCTTCGGGCGGGTGCACGGTGTCGATCGGCGCGGCGCCGGTGGCGGCGAAGGGGCCGATGACGTACCAGCTGTCGAGGTAGACGCGGGTGGCGAATGCGCCGCCGGGGCCGATCACGCGGCCCGCGCCGGTGCGCAGCGTGGTGGGTTCGACCTGCGAGGGTTGCAGGTGGCGCACGAGGTTGACCTCGCCGGTCGTGCCCGAGCCGACCTGGTGCGTGCTCTTGCCGGTGAGATCGAGGCTGCCGCCGGGCACGATCACCGACGGGCCGGCGATGGGCGCCAGGTCGTCGGCCTTGGCGATCCAGCCGCCGTCCACCCCGCGCACCGTTTCACGGTTCACCGAGCGGCCCCCCTCGACGCCGGCGATGCCATGGCGGCCCTGGGTCTTGCCGTTGCGCATCATGGCCTTCACCTGTTCGAGCCGCGACCGCGGGATGCCGTCGGCCTGCACCGTCTGCCCGGTGGAGCCCGAGGCCGGGTTGGCCGGCGCCGACGCCGCGGTGACGGGCGCCGGGCCGTACTTGCGCGGGTCGGCGCTGCCCAGGCGCACGCCGTCGCGCTGGGCTTCGAGCTGCGCGCGTTGGGCCTGCAGCGCGTCCTTGGCCTTGCGCTCCAGCCTGGCGATGGCTTCGGCCGGTGTCGCGCCGGGCTCGGGCTTGGGCTCGGACGCCGCCATCGCCTGCACCGTGCGCATCGCGTCGGTCAGCGGCATGTCGGCCAGCCGGGCGAGGGCGGCGGCGCGCAGCTTGCGTTGCGCCTCGTCGATCGAGGCCGACAGCGCCTCGGCCTGGGCGGCCAGGGCCTGCGGCGAGCTGTCGCTCAGGTCGGCAGACGGTGGCGGCGTGTCGCCGGCGGCATCGGCCAGCCGGTCGCGGATCGCCTGCATGCGCTCGACGCGCCGGCGCAGCTCGCGTGCCTCGGTCTGGTCCATCTGCTGCCGGGTGCGGGCGACCGCCGCGGCGGCCGAGCGCGCGCGCTCGTTCTCGCCCAGGCCCGGCAGGCTCAGCAACAGCAGCACGAGCCCGCCGTGCAGCACCAGCGAGCCGGGCAGGTAGGGGTGCTCGGCGAGCCGGCGCCGCAAGCGGTCGAGCAGGCGGTCGCTGACGCGAAAGGTCTTCTGGCCGTGGATCACTGCAGCGCCTCGATCGGTTGCAGTGCCAATGCCAGCCGCACATGGCGCACGGCCGACAACGCGGTGACAACGACCGTGGCAGCGCTGGCGGCGAGCAGCGGCGCGACCAGGCCGATGCCGCTGCCGACCCGGTCGACGAAGCCGGCGAGGTAGAGCTCGCCCAGCCATGCCGCCAGCGGCAGGCCGATGAGCGTTGCGATCAGCACCGGCCCGGCGAACTCGGCCATCACCTGGCGTGCGATCGCCAGGTTGTTGGCGCCGTGCAGGCGGTGCAGCACCAGCTCGGTCCGCCGGCGGCGCAGCGTGTCGGCCACCAAGGCATACGCGCCGGACACCGCCACGCCCACGGCCAGCAGCGCCACCGCGGCCAGCATCGTGGCGAACTGCGCCTCCTGGTGATAGACCTCGCCCAGCTGCTCGTCGGCCGACTGGACCACATGCGGCGCCTTCGGCCCCAGCGCGGCCCACAGTTCTTCGACCGCCTGGTGCAGCGTGGCCAGGTCGGTGCCGTGGATGCTCAGGTCCCACTGCGGCTTGTCGCTCAGCAAGAAGCCTTGCGGCATCGCCGGGTCGCGCGCCGATTCGAGCTTCACGTCTTTCACCACCGCGACCACGCGGCGCAGCTCGTCGCCTTCTTGCAGGTAGCCACCGCCGCCCCGCAGCTGCGCGCCGACGGCGGCCTGCGGGTCGGCAAAGCCCAGCAGCCGGGCGGCCTTGGCATCGATCACCATCGCCGTCTCGCCGCGCCCCACCTGCGGCTTGCCGGCCAGCACCGTCATGCCCCAGGTGTCGAAGAAGCTCGGCGACGCTGTGGTCAGGCGCAGCACCTGCTTGTGCCGGCTGGGGCTGACGACCAGGTCCTGCCGGCCGCCCGAGGTGTCGCGCGCCGGCCGCATGTCGCTCATGGCCCAGTGCTGCACGGCCGGGTGGTGATCGAGCGCGGCGGTGAACGCATCGAGGTTCGGCACCAGCTCGGGGTTGATCATCACGCCGAGCCACAGGCGGTTGTGGGTGTCGAAGCCACGGTCGGCATGCAGCAGGTGCTGCTGCTGGGCGGCGAGCACGCCCGCCAGCGACAGCAGCATCAGCGCGCCGCCGAGTTGCACCGCCAGCAAACCCTGGCGCACACGCCGGCCCCAGGGGCCTTCGCTCGCGGTGCGGCCTTGCAGCGCCGGCGCGGGCGGGCGGCGCAGCGCGAGCCAGGCCGGGCCGGCCAGCGTCAGCGGCCACAGCAGCAGCACCACCGCGGCCAGGCCGCCGAGGGCGAGCGGTGGCAGCGGGTCGGCCAATGGCAGCGCGGCCGGCAGGTTCATCCAGCTGCCCACGGCCGGTGCGACCCACCACGCCAGCAGCAGCGCGCAGGCAGCGCTCGCCAGCAGCGGCAGCAGCGCCTCCAGCGCCCACAGCCTGAGCAGGGCGCTGCCGTCGGCCCCCAGGCTGCGGCGCAGCGCGGTCTCGCGCTGGCGCTGCAGCAGGCCGGCGGTCAGCAGGTTCATGTGGTTGAAGGCGGCCAGCATCAGCAGCAGCGCGCAGGCCGCGCCGAGCGCGGTGGCCAGCATCCAGGTCATCTCGTTGAAGTCGCCTTCGAAGGGCAGGCGGGTCAGCGGCAGGCCGCGAAAGTATGCCGCCTCGCGGCCGGTGCGCCAGTCGGGGGGCAGGTCCTGGTACAGCGGGCTGGTGGTGAAGGCATCGTGCATCCAGCCGCCCACCTGGTCGGCCGAGCGGCCCGGCTGTAGCCGCGCGTAGACACGGCCATTGACGAAATACAGCGCGCGGCGTTCGGCCTCGGTCTTCGAGTTGGCCTGCGAGTCGTAGCCGGCGATCAGGTCGTGCGGCTGGCCGAACATCGCGCCGTTGTCCAGCGGGCTGCGCGGGTCGAGGTCGGGGATCACCGCGGTCACGGTGTAGACCACGCCGCGCACGTCCAGCGTCTTGCCCATCGCCTCGCGCGGCGGCAGCGCGCCCCAGAGCCGGCGCACCAGGCGCGGCGTGACGGCCACGCCATCCCGGCTGGCCAGCGTGGCCTGCAGGTCGCCGGCCAGCGCCTTCAGCCCGAACAGCGGCACGATCTCGGGGTCGGCCAGCAGCGGGAAGACCTGTTCGAGCCGGTCGCCCACCGATACGTCCATGCCGTCGTTGGTGGTGCGGGCGATCAGGTCCAGCGGCACGCCGCGTTGCTTGAGCATCGTGCCGAACGACAGCGGCGACGCGGTGAACCACGGGCTGGGCTGGCCCGGTGGGTTGCCCTTGAAATCGAGCACCACGACCCGGTCGGGCTCGGGAATCGTCGGGTCGAGCGACGACAGCGCGATCGCCAGCAGCGCGACCATCAGGCTGGCGGTGAACGCCAGCGTGAGCCCGGCCACCGAGACCAGCATCGCGGTGCGGCGATGGCGCAGGCCGCTGCAGGCGTCTTTCAGCAGGGCCAGGCTCATGCCGCCAGCTCCGCACAGGCATCGACCAGCACGCGCCCGTCGAGCAGGCGCACGCTGCGCGAGGCGAGCGCGGCGTGCTCGGTGCTGTGGGTCACCATCACCAGCGTCGCGCCTTCGTCGTTCAGCTCGCGCAGCAGGTGCATCACCTCTTGCCCGTGGGCGCTGTCGAGGTTGCCGGTGGGCTCGTCGGCCAGCAACAGTGCCGGCCGCGCGGCGATGGCGCGGGCGATCGCCACGCGCTGTTGCTGGCCGCCGCTGAGCTGGCTCGGGTGGTGGGCGGCGCGGTGGGCCAGGCCCAGGCGCTCCAGCACCTCGGCCACGCGGGCGCGCTGGGCTTTCTCGGCCAGCGTGCCGTAGCGCAGCGCGAGTTGCACGTTGTCATGCACGCTCAGCTCGTCGATCAGGTTGAAGCTCTGGAACACGAAGCCGATGCGCCCGCGCCGGATCGCGGCGAGCTCGCGCGGGCTCTTGGCGGTCACGTCTTCGCCTTGCAGGCGGTAGCTGCCGCTGGTGGGCCGGTCGAGCAGGCCCAGCAGGCCCAGCAGCGTCGACTTGCCGCAGCCCGACGGGCCGGTGATCGCGACGTATTCGCCGGCTTCCACGACCAGGTCGATGGCGTCGAGCGCGGTGGTCTCGACATCGCCGGCGCGGTGGCGCTTGGTCAGTTGCTTGAGTTCGATCATGGCAAGGCGAAGCGTTCGGCTTCGGAAGGGGGTTGGGAAATCAGCACCTCGTCGCCCGCCTGCAGCCCAGCGACGACCTCGACCTGGCCGGCCGCGCGGCGGCCGAGCTGGACCTGGCGGCGGTGCAGCTCGTGGCCGTCGCGCACATACAGCGTGGCCTGCACGCCCGGGCCTTCGGCCAGCAGCAGCGCGGGCGCCGGCTTGTCCAGCTGCAGCCGCAGGTCCACCGCCTGGCCCGGGCGCAGGCCGGCCGGTGGCTGGGCGTTGCCGGGCCAGCGCAGCAGCACACGAACCTTGCCGCCTTGCACCTGGGGCAGTGTCTGCGCCAGCGCCAGCTCGCCGTTGGCGCTGGTGGCCACCTGGCCGGCATGCAGCCGGGGCAAGTAGAACTCGTCGACATCGGCGGCCAGCTGCAGGCCGCCGGCCGGGTCGTCGATGCGCCCCAGCCGGTCACCCGGCTTGACGCTGGCACCCACCTGCAGCTGGAAGCCGCTCAACTGGCCGGCGATCGGCGCGCGCTGCAGCAGCCGCTCGCGCGAGCGGCCCAGCAGGTCGAGCCCACGCTGCAGGCCGCGCACCGCGCGCGCCATCTCGTCGAGCGACTGCTGCTGGGTGTCGGCCTCGACACGCTGGTCGTGCCGTGCCTGTTCCAGCAATTGCGTGGCCAGGCGCTGCTGGCGCTCGGCCTGCTCCAGCGCGGCGGGCGAGACGAAGCCGGCGGCGGCGAGCTGCTGCTGCCGCTGGTGGTCGGCCTCGGCCTGCTGCTGCGCGGCCTGCAACTGCGCCAGCTCGCGCCGGTTCTGCGCCAGGCGCTCGGCTTGCGCGCTGCGTTGCACCGAGACGTTGGCCATCTGCTGGGCGACCTCGGCGCCACGCTGCATCAGCAACTGCTCTTGCTCGGGGCTGTGCAGGCGGTACAGCGGCGCGCCCGCGCCGACCTTGTCGCCATCGTGGGCGAGCACCGCCTCGACACGGCCGGCCTCGGGCGCATCGAGCTGCACCGAGCGCATCGGCTCGACCCGCGCGCGCAGCGCCAGCTCGTCGCGAAACTCGCCGGCGTGCACGACGGCCAGCTGCGGCGTGTGGATCGTCTGCAGCCTGGATGGCCGCCACCAGGCCAGTGCCGCGGCGCTGGCCAGCGCGAGCGCCGGCAAGACGATGCGCCACGCCACGCGCCGCGTGGGCGGCAGCGTGCGGTCCATCGCGGCGCCGCTGGGCACGCGGTGGGTGGCGGGGGCAGGTGAGGGCGCGGTCATCAGGCTTCGCAGCGTCGGGCCTGGCGCGGCGCCTGCCAAGCCCCCTGTCCGCTTCCGGACACCCCGCTGGCGCGCGGCCGCACGGGGCTGCGAAGATGCGTGCCGTGCCCGACCCCACGATCCTCTTGCTCGACGACGACCCTGATGTCGGCCTGGCGGCCCAGTTGCTGCTGCAGCGCCGGGTCGCCCCCGTCACCTGCCTGCGCCGCCCGGCCGAGCTGGCCGCTGCGCTGGACAGGCAACGCCCGGCGCTGCTGCTGCTCGATCTGAACTTCGGCCCCGGCCGCACCGACGGCGCGCAAGGCCTGCGCCTGCTGGACGAGGTGCTGGCGCGCCCGGCGGCACCCGCGGTGGTGATCATGACCGCCTATGCCGACATCGAGCTGGCGGTGCAGGCGCTCAAGCGCGGCGCGTTCGACTTCATCACCAAGCCTTGGGACAACGTGCGCCTGGTGGCCACCTGCCGCGACGCGCTGCAGCGCTTGTCGCCGGTGCCAGATGGCGAGCCCCCGGCGCCGGTGGCCGAGCCGGTGCGCTCATTGGCGGCGCAAGAGCGCGCCGCGGTGCTGGCGGCGATGGCCGAGGCGCAGGGCAACCTCAGCGAGGCGGCCCGCTTGCTGGGCCTGTCGCGCGCGGCGCTGTACCGGCGGCTGGACAAGCATGGCCTCTGATCGCCTGCGCGTGATCGGCGCGGCGGTGCTGTGGCTGGCGGCCGGGGCGGTGGCCCGGGCGGCGGGCCCGTCGGCGCGGGCCTGGGTGGGCGCCGCCGTGCTCGCCCTGGCCGGCTTGGGGCTGGCCTGGCCGTTGAGCCGCCGGCCGGCGCCGTTGGCCGCCACCCCCGAGGCGCCGCCGTCGGCCGACAGCCACCGCCTGGCGGTGCTGCAGGCCCAGCTCGAGCACCTGCCGGTCGCCGCGTGGGTGCAGGTCGACGAACGCCTGTTGCCCTTGAGCAGCCGCGCGCGCCGGCTCGAGGCGCCCGGCGGCGTGCGCGACCACGCGGCCTTGCGCGCCCTGTTGCGCGGCGCCATGCACAGCGGCCCGGTGGTGCTGGACACCGAGCGTGGCAGCGAGCGCTGGCAGTTGCGGCGCCAGCCCCTGGCGCTGGACGGCCAGGCTCAGAACCTGCTCGTGCTGGTGCCGCTGGAGCATGAGCTGGAGACCGAATCGCTGCTGGCCTGGCAGCAGCTCGTGCAGGTGCTGACGCACGAGATCATGAACTCGCTGACGCCGATCAAGAGCCTGAGCCAGACCGCGCAGGTGTTGCTCAGCGAGCCAGGCGCCGAGGGTGAGTTGCGCTTGGCGCTAGATGCGATCGCGCAGCGCGCCGAGAGCCTGTCGACCTTCGTGCGCACCTATCGCCGTGTCAGCCAATGGCCGGCGCCGGAGATGGCGCCGGTCGACCTGCGCGAGCTCTTCGCCCGCCTGCAGCAGGCCGTCGGGCCGGGCTGGGCGGCCCGTGGTGGCGAGGCCACGTTCGAGCTGGCCTCGCCCAGCCTGCGCCTGCAAGCCGACGAAGGGCAGCTGGAACAGGCGCTGCTGGCGCTGCTGAACAACGCCGAGCAGGCCACGGCCGACGTGGCCGCGCCGCGCCTGTGGGTGCAGGCCCGCCAGGGCCGCGGCGGGCGGTTGCAGATCAGCGTGCGCGACAACGGCCCCGGCGTGCCCGCGGGGCTGGAGCGGCAGATCTTCCTGCCGTTCTTCAGCGCGCGTGAAGGCGGCCAGGGCATCGGCCTGACGGTGGTGCGGCAACTGGTCAACGGCATGGGCGGCCGCGTGCGCCATGTGCGGCCGCTGGAGGGTGGGGCCGCGTTCGTGCTGAGCTTCTGACGGGCCCCGCGCGGCTCAGCTGGCCTTGCGGTTGGGCCCGCGTTTCGGCCGCGACGATTTGCTGGCCTCGCCCAGCGCAACGCGGGTCTCGATCTGCCGCGCCAGCACATAGGCCTCGGCCGCGCCGACCGACGGCAGGCGCGGCTGGCGCACGCCGTTGCGCTCGATCACGCCGCCGGCCAGGCATTGGCCGTCCTCGAACAGGTCGAAGCCGGTCTTGTCGATCGTCAGCGGCGGATGGGCGTGGTGCGGGCACGGCGTCAGGCACGGAAACCGCGCCGGCCGCGCGACCAGCTGGTGGCCGCCGAAGTTGACCGGGATCTCCTGCATCAGCGCGCGCTGGCCGGGCCGCTGGGGCACCGGCTTGGCCGGCCCCTGCTGGTGACAGGCCTGCCACTGGGCCCGCACCGCCACCGCGTGCGGACACTCGACCTCGGCACAGGTCAGCCGCAGCAGCACATGCTGCTCGACCCGTGTGCCATCGCACCAGAACTGCTCGCGCCGGCGGCCCTGCGCATCGATGCGCGCGGCCATCACCACCGTGTGCGTGCCGCGCCCGGTCGACACCACCGACGTCGCCTGCCCCCGCGTGCCCACGGGGGCGCCGTCCGGCACCTGGCGCCGGAGGTCGTCGATGAGTTGCAGCATGTTCACACCACGGACGATGCGGCGCCGGGCGGGCGGCGTCAAGAGGGAAATTTGGCACCGGCGGGTCTTGCTCAACGGGCGCGGCCGGCGCCAGCTGCCGGCTGTCCACCGGTTCTCGCGTTCATGCGGGCCATGGCCTGCCGATCGGCGGGTGGGCCGGGTGGCCGTCGATGAAGAAGTGATCGGTTCCGCAGACGGGTGGGCTGGCCTGGACGGGCGACCGCGGTGTGCTGTCGCTGGGTGGAACGAGTCAGAAAGATCAACAATGTGCTCAACAACTAACGCGTTAGTGGAACTGTAATTTGGCGCCCGAATAATCCCGATCTTCACTTTCACGTAAACCGGGAACCAACATGAAAGCAACCACGTCTTCACTCGTCCGAAGGCTCGCGCTATCCGCTGTCGCGCTCGTCGCTTCGTCCGCCGGGGCGAAAGACGTTCTGGTCTACAAAGAGGCGGACCCGTGGGGGCGCACACCGATCTCGGCCGATCCCGCGCAGCCTGGCCGCCTGGCCATTGGCGGTGTGGCCAGCCGGTGCCAGTCACGCAACGCTGTGCACTACTCGGACGATGGCGGCCTGCACTGGGTTCCCCGTTGTCTTCCGTTTCCGCCCGAGTCCTATTTTCTGATCGAAGAGCCTTCGATCGCGTTTGGCGAAACGGGCGCCATGCTGGCCGCCACTTCGGCTTACGACGGCCCCAACGAAGGGCTCTTCGTGGCGCGTTCAGAAGACGATGGCCAAACCTGGACGTGGACCGAGCTGTTCAGCCTGGAACACTTTCATGCGCGCGACGCGCTGATCCCGGCCGACCACCACCCGAAGAGCCCCTACAAGGGCTCGGTCTACATCGCCCACTCGACGAGCAGCGAAGAGGGTCAGGAACCACACGTCGCCATTTCGCGCGACGACGGCCGAAGCTGGTCCATCGCCAAGATACCGGCCTTGTCCAGCGCCACGGGTCTTGCCATCGACAGGCGCGGCCGACTCTTCCTGAACGACGCAGCGTCCCTGGCCCGCTCAGACGATGGCGGTGCGACCTGGCACGAGCTGGGCTTGGCCGCCGGCGGCACTGGCGGCGCGCTGGCCATCGATACGACGAATGGGCCGAGAGGCGGCACCCTCTACTTTGCTTCTCTCATGTCGACCGGCATGCAAAACACGGTCGTACTCTCTCGCTCCGAGGACGCCGGCGTGCACTGGACCGAAGCCCGACCTATCGCCACCGTGACGGGTGACCAGACCTCGCTGACGATCAGCGTCGGCCCGCAGGGCGAGGTGGCCGTGGCCTGGCTGGATCAACGCAGCGACCCCGAACACCTTCGCTATCAGCCATGGGTTGTTTTCTCACCGGACGGCGGGCTCAGCTTCGGGCAGCCGCAACCATTGGGCAACGACCTGACCACGCCGCCGCAGGGCGGCGCGCTGCGCTTGAGCCAGACCTGGTCGGGGCGCAGCCTGCATGCAGCCTTCCTGGGAACGGGGAAGCAGGCGCAGTTGACCATTCGCTCCGGCAAGACGAGGCCCTGAGGGACAGACTTGGTGCCCGAGGCGGCCAGCCCCGCGCAGAGCGCGACCGTTGACGTGCGGGCGCTTGCCCTTCGGTTTCCATTTTCAAGAGTTGCTTACCGTGCATGCGGCCGTGGCGATGTGATCATCCGGCCGTCATTTTTCGCATCCATCGAGAGAGAGCCATGCGCCTGCCCACACCGTGCCCGTTTTCCATCCGGCCGTTGGCCGCTGCCGCTTTGGCGGCGGCCTGTGGGCTGGCCCCGTGGGGCGCTGTGGCCGCCCCGATCGGGCCGGTGGTCTCGTCGGACCCGCCGGCGTTGGTGCGTGGCGTGGATGACGCCGCGGTGCAGTCGGGCGAGGCCGTCGCCGCCGCGCCGGCCGAGGCTTCGACGCTGGCCTCGGCCACCTGCAGCCAGAGCGGCACCAAGCCGTTCCGCCAGGAGTTCGTCAAGCTGACCAACAGCTACCGCGCCACCGGCCGCTACTGCGGCAGCACCTGGTACGCGGCCACCAAGCCGGTGGCCTGGGACAAGGCGCTCAAGCGCGCGGCCACCGGCCATTCGCGCGACATGGCCACGCACGACTTCTTCAGCCACACCGGCAGCGACGGCAGCTCGATGGGCGACCGCATCACCGATGCCGGCTACCGCTGGTCGGCTGCGGGCGAGAACATCGCCGCTGGCTACAACGACGCGGCCTCGGTGATGAAGGGCTGGATCGAGAGCCCGGGCCACTGCGCCAACATCATGAACCCGCGCTACGTCGACCTGGGCGTGGCCTGCGCCGAATCGGCCAGCAGCCAGTACCGCACCTACTGGACGATGGACCTGGCGGCGCCGCTCTGATCCGGCTCGGCTGACGCCGGCGGCTCCTGCAGGCGCTGCAGCAGCTCGAGCGTCGGGTAGCCGTCGGCCGGCAGGCCGACGCTGCGCTGGTAGCGCCACAGCGCGCTGCGGGTGGCTGGGCCCATCATGCCGTCGGCCGTGCCGCTGTCGAAGCCCCGCGCGCTCAGGCTGGTCTGCAGCGCCTGCATCTGGCTGCGCGACAGGGCCTGCAACTCGCGCGGCCACGCGGCCTGCACGCCGCCGCCGCCGTCCAGCCGCTGTGCGAGCAGGCCCACTGCGAGCGCGTAGTTGGTCGAGTTGTTGTAGCGCAGGATCGCGCGAAAGTTCGGCCCGACCAGAAACGCCGGCCCGCGCGCGCCGGCGGGCAGCAAGACCATGCCGTCGTTGAACACCGGCAGCGGCGAGCCGTCCATCGTCTGCACGCCTTCGGCCGCCCACTGCGCGCTCGGCTGCTTCACCGACGCATCGGCACGCGCCACATCGAACCCGTCGGGCAAGCGCACCTCGGCGCCCCACGACACGCCGGCCTGCCAGCCCGAGCGGGCGAGGAAGTGCGCGGTCGAGGCCAGCACGTCGGCCATGCTGCCCCAGATGTCGCGCCGGCCGTCGCCGTCGGCGTCGACCGCATAGGCGAGAAAGTTCGACGGCAGGAACTGCGTCTGCCCCATCGCACCTGCCCACGAGCCGATCATCTGCGCGCGCGCGATGTCGCCGTTCTGCAGGATCTTCAGCGCCGCGATCAACTCGGACTGCGCCCACTTCTCGCGCCGGCCGTCGAAGCCCAGCGTAGCCAGCGCGTCGATCGTCGGCGTGGTGCCGTAGTTGCTGCCGAAGTTGCTCTCGATGCCCCAGACCGCGAGCAGGATGCTGGGCGGCACGCCGTAGCGGGCTGCGGCGGCGTCGGCTTCGCTGCGCACCTGCTGCAGCCGCTCTTGCCCCAGCGCCACGCGCTGCGGGGTCACGATGGTGTCGACATACTCCCAGACCGTGCGGGTGAACTCGGGCTGGGCACGGTCGAGCTCGACGACCCGCGGCAGGTAGCGCACGTTGTCGAGCGCGTCGCGCAGCGTGGCCTCGCCGATGCCGGCGGTGCGCGCGGCGTCGCGCAGCGCGGCGACCCACAGGGCGAAGCGCTGCCAGCGTTGCTCTTCATCTGCACCGGCCGCCGAGGCGGCGGCACTAACGGGTGAAGCGGCCGGCGGGTCGAACGGCGGCAGCGGCGTCGAGGTGCAGCTCGACAGCGCGACGAAGGCCAACATCGCGACCGGGCGCAGGCCATGGCGCGACGTCAGGAAACCGGGAACATGCATGGGCTTGATTGTCGCCATCGCGCCGACCCTGGTGAAGGTGCGGAGAATCGCCCGGGGCACGGAAGTCCGACAATGCCGCCCCATGACCGAACACGACATCGTCATCGCCGGCGGCGGTATTGCCGGCCTGTATTGCGCGCGGCGCCTGGCCGATGCGGGGCACCGCCTGCTGATCCTCGAAACAGCGTCCGACCGCTGGGGCGGGCGCATCGAGACCGAAGACCTCGATGGCTTCATCGCCGAGATGGGGCCGATGCGTTTCGAGCCGACGCTGCAGCCGCGCTTCGCGGCGCTGTGCGAAGAGCTGGGGGTCGGCCTGACCCCGTTTTCGGGCCCCAGCGCCGACAGCAGCGTGGCACCCGACGACGAGTTGCCGCCGGAAGAGCAGGGCCTGAATTCGCTGCAGCTGCTGCAGCGCGGGATCATGCTGATCATGGGCCGCGCGCCGGGCGACCAGGCCTGGATCGACAGCCTGAGCGAAGACGACTACATGCGGCTGCGCAAGCACGCGCAGCTGCACGGGCAGCCGCTGTGGGCGACAGGCTTCTGGAACGCGCTGTCGGCGCAAGGCATCTTGAGCCACCGTGCGTTGGTCAAGCTGCGCGACACCGGGACCTTCTATCACATGATCCCGGAGAACCTGAACGCGATCGAGTGGATCATCTGGTGGCTGCGCGCGCTGAAGACGGTGGGCCGCGAGCTGGCCAGCATCGAGGGCGGCTCGGCTCGCCTGAGCGAAGGCCTGCTGGCCGACCTGCGCCGCCACCCGAACGTGACGCTGGCCGGTGGCCACACGCTGCTGGGCTTTCGGCCCGTCGGCCTGGGCAGCTCGACGCTGGTGCTGGACGTGCGCACGCAAAGCGGGGTCACGCAGTTGCACACCGAGCGGCTGATCCTGGCGCTGCCGCGGCTGCCGCTGGTCAAGCTGGCGTCGCACCTGCCGGCACACATCGAAGAGCAGCTCGACAGCGTCAACGGCTTTCCGATGTTGAAGGTCTTTCTCGTCAGCAACGCGCCCTGGTGGGACTACGACCAGCCGCCGCAGCAGCACGCGCACTGCATGCCCACACGCGAGGTGCACTACTTTCGCCGCCCGCGCGACAGGGACCATGACGGCCATGGCATGGTGCTGCTGTACATGGACCGCCCGTCGACCGAGTTCTGGCGCCACTACGTGACCGATTCGCAGCGCCACGACCGCGCCGAGGTCGACCTGAACCCGCGCATCGTCGATGCGTTCGCGCTGTTCATCGCGCGCGACGTGAAACGGGCGCTTGAAGCCACCGCGGCGCAGGCCGCGGCCGATGCGGCCGCGGGCGACCCGATCATCAACCTGACCGACCAGGCGCGCCGCATGTTCGAGCACATGAGCCTCGAAGAAGCGGCCGCGCACGTGCGGCAGTCGATCATCACCTACGGCATCCGCGACTGGGCGCGCGCGCCGTATGGCGCGGCCAACCACGGCTGGCAGCCGGGCGTTCGCTCGTGGAAGGTGATGGAGTCGTTCAAGGCCTTCGACTTCGGCAGCGGTGCGCGCAACGTGCACATCGTCGGCGAGGCCTATTCCGACTACCAAGGATTCATCGAAGGCTCTTTGAACAGCGCCGAGATGGCGCTGCGGACGATTCCGCCGGTGGACGCGCCTGACGACGGGCAGGCCGAAGTGGGGCGAAGCTGAGGGGGTGTCCAGCAAAAGCTGAGAGAGAAGTGATCGATCGCAATATTTCGTCTCGTTGACCATCCCCAGATTCGAAATGCCGTTCGGCATAACCTTGAGAGTCGCAGACACTTGCTGCGAAGCTCATCAAACCCAAATCTGGAGGATTCCCATGCAGGTCAAAATTGCGGCTCGTCTGACGGCCGCGTCGCTCGCGTTGATGTCACTTTGCGGCGCCAGCCTGGCGCAGGCACCGGCCTACACGGTGCAGCAGGTGCACCCGGAACTCGCTGGAATGTTCGGCAATTCGTTCAACAACAAGACCAGGATCGCGGCGACCATCAAGAACAAGAAGGGCAAGTACGTCGGTGCCGTCTGTGCGGCCGCGACATGCACCGAAGTGCCGGCGTTGGCCGGCGCCCCCAAAGGCAGCATCACGAGCGTCCGCGGGATCGAGCGGCTCGGCCATGTCGTCGGCAATTCACCGACGGCCCAGACGTATGCGCACGCCATCCTGTTCGACGGCGTCGAAACCAGGGACTTGGGTGCATTCCCCGAAGACGACTGCGGCGGCTGCTCGCTGATCAGCTACGCCCACGGCATCAATGACAAGGGCCAGGTCGTCGGCAGCAGCCAGACCGCCAACGGCGGCTTCCAGGCCTTCGTCTGGAAGGACGGCGTGATGACCAAGCTGCCGACGCTCGGCGGCAACGGCAGCGAAGCGGTCGCCATCAACTCGCGCGGCGTCGCAGCGGGCAGTGCCGAGCTCGATGAGTTCACCCGCGAATCGCATGCCGCCATCTTCCGCAAGGGGAAGGTGCAGGACCTGGGTGTATTGGGCACGGGCAGTGGTTCGACAGCCTTCGACATCAATAACTTCGATGTCGTGGTCGGCGACAGCACCACCGATGGCCCGAACGGCGTGCGACCGTTCATCTACAGCGCCGGCGAGATGAAGCAGCTGCCGCTGCCGGCCAACGCCTTGAACGGTTCGGCCTACCGCATCAACGACGCCGGCTGGGTGGTCGGAGGCTACCTGCCGATGGGCGATTCACACGGTCGGGCGTGGGTGAACGATGGCCACGAGGTCTATGACCTGAACAGCCTGATCCCGGCCGCCGACCAGGCCCAATGGATCATCAACGGCGCCACGGACATCAATGCATCGGGCCAGATCCTCGTGCACGCCACGAAGCCGTCGGACCTGCAGACGATCTACACGCTGATCCTGACGCCGACGGCGAACTGACGCGAGCAAGGCGGGCCCTCCCGGGCCCGCCTTTCGCTCACGGCGTCCGCAACTCGACGTTTCGCACTTGGAACGCCACCCCCTGCTGGTCGTCCCAGACCGGGAAGATGCCGAACGGGATGACGATGTTGTCGAGCGTGAAGCAGGGCGCGTTCTTCGTGCCCGCCACGTCGGCCACGGCCAGCGTCACGGTGTGGAACTGGCCGTCGGCCGGTGGCTTCACGGCATCGGGCAACACGTAGTCGACGTTGCGGCAGCCGTCGCCCGGGCTTTCCATCTTGATCGCCAGGCCCTGGGTGTTGGCGCCGTAGCTGCTCACGGCCACCTCGAACTGCAGCGTGCCGGCCGCATAGTTGCTGAGGTTGACCGCGCTGCCCTTGAAGTTGAAGGTGCCGTTGCCACCGTCGGCCGCGAAGTTCACGTCTGCCACGCCACCGGTCACGCTGGAGGTCACGTGGGTGCCGTTGCTGGACCAGCTGTCGATGGCGAGGTCAGCGTAGAAGCCTGTCGGCCCCAGCAGCGTGACGCTCGGCCCCGGCAGCGGGTCGATCAGCGGCGGCGGCGGTGGCGCGAAGTCTTCGCAGGCGTGGGTGTCGGCGTCGCCGGTGGCGTTGACCAGCCAGCGCACGCGCGCAAACGTCGCCGCGAAAGGCTTGTCGGTCTGCACCAGGAACGGCGTGTCGATGGCGCCGAAGTCGGCGCCCGCATCGGCAAAGCACGACAGCGGGATCTTGACCGTGGTCTTGGTGTTCAGCGCCAGCGCACCCAGCACGGCGCTGCCGTCGAGCTCGCCGCGGCAGGGGTAGCCGCAGTCGATGCGGATCTTCACGCTGCCCATCGGCGCCTGCTGCATCACGATGTCGAAGGCCAGCACCGCTTTCGCGTCCGGGTGGATGTAGCTCATCAGGTCTTGCGGGTGGCGCGTGCCGGGTGACTGCGGGTCGGCCGCCATCGCCTTGAACTCGGCCAGGCCGGTCCAGGCGATCTTCTTCGCGTCTTGCTGCACGTTGACCTGCGCGGTCTCCAGCGTCAGCGTGCCGTCGTCGGTGGTGAGCTTGGCGTTCAGGTCGTCGCCGACCGGCTTCATCCAGTTCGGCGACGAGCCGATGAACAGCGGGAAGGTCGCGCTCTGCGCCTGGTTGAACACCTCCAGCGGCTCGGTCGCTGCCGGGCCGGTGTTGCCGCTCTGGCCGCAGCCGAGCGTGGGCGTGGTCTCGTCGAGCGTCTTGCCCACCGCAGTACCCGGCTCGGCATAGCTCAGGCCGTACCCGAACGCGAACAGCGGGTCGTAGTCGGTGTCGCCCTTGTTCAGCGGCACCTGGCAGGCGGCCTTGGGCCACGAGTAAGAGAGCTTGCCGTTGAAGTCGACATTGACCGAGCCATCGGCCTTGCGGAACAGAACGTCTGCCACGCCCTTGCCCTCGGTGCCGGGCAAGAAGGCGGCGACGAACGCATCGCTGCGGTTCAGCTCCTTGTTCATCCACAGCGGCCGGCCGCTGAGCAGCACGGTGACGACCGGCACACCCTTGTCTTTCAGCGATTCGAGCAGCGCCAGGTCGGCCGGGTAGCGCTTGGCATGTTCCAGCGTGCCGGTGCGGCCGATGTCGCCGGCGCCTTCGGCATAGGGCGTCTCGCCGATCACCGCGATCACCGTTTTGTAGTCGGTCAGCGTGAGGCCGGTGGCATCGAGCGCGTAGGTCACGTTGTCCTCACCAGCTGCCTCGCGGATGCCGGCCAATATCGTGTCGCCGTTCGGGAAATCGGCGTTCGTGTTCGACGTGCCCTGCCAGGTGAGTGACCAGCCGCCGGTCTGGTTGGACATGCTGTCGGCGCTGCGGCCGACGACGAGGATCTTCTCGCCGCGCTTGAGCGGCAGCATGCCGCCGTCGTTCTTCAGCAGGACCAGCGACTTGCGCACCGCCTCGCGCGCCAGCTCGCGGTGCACCAGCGCCGTGGCGTCGCCCGCGCCGGGGCGTTGCGAGGGCTTGACCGCCACGCTCGCGCCGTTCTCGATCTTGAACAGCCCGGCGCGCAGCTTGACGCGCAGGATGCGGGTGACCGCGTCGTCGATGCGCGCCATCGGGATCTCGCCGGCTTCGACCGACGCGATCGTGTTGGCGATGAAGGCCTTCCAGTCGTCGGGCACCATCACCAGGTCCATGCCGGCGTTGATCGACACCGGGCATGAGGCGTTGGTGCAGGTCTTGGTGTCGCCGTTCGCGTCGGTGTACTGGACCTGGCCGATGCCGTTCCAGTCCGACACGATCAGCCCGTCGAAGCCCATCTTGGTCTTCAGCACGTCGGTCAGCAGGTACTGGTTGCCGTGCATCTTGGCGTTGGCGAAGGCCAGCGACTTGCCGTCTTTCGTGGTGCCGGTGAAGGTCCAGCTGTTGAACGAGGCCATCACCGTCTGGGCGCCGGCCGCCAGCGCCGAGTAGTAGCCGGCGCCGTGGATGTTCATCATGTCGTTCAGGCTGGCCTTGGTCTCGCCCTGGTCCTTGCCCTGGTCGGTGCCGCCGTCGCCCATGAAGTGCTTGGCTGTGGCCACGACGGTGGGCCGGCCCGACGACGTGAACGTGCCCTGCAGGCCGGTCACGTAGCGGCCACCGTAGGCGCCCACGATGCTCGGGTCTTCCGAGAAACCTTCGTAGGTGCGGCCCCAGCGGTCGTCGCGCACGACGGCCAGCGTGGGCGCGAAGGTCCAGTCGATGCCGGTGGAGGCGACCTGCCTGGCCACCGCGGCGCCGATGCGCTCGACCAGCTCGGGGTCGTTCGCGGCGCCCAGGCCGATGTTGTGCGGGAAGAGGGTGGCGCCGAACACGTTGCCGTGGCCGTGGACCGCGTCGGTGCCCCAGATGACGGGGATCTTCACCGCCATGTCGGTGTCCATCGAGGCCTGCCAGTAGGCATCGGCCAACGCCAGCCAGTCGCCGACGGTGGCGGTCTTCTGGTTGCCGGGCCAGGCGCCGCCACCATTGAGCACCGAGCCGATGTAGTACTGCCGCACCTCGTCGGGCGTGATGCTGGCGATGTTGGGCTGGGTCATCTGGCCCACCTTCTGGGCCAGCGTCATCTTCGCGACGATCTCCTTGATCGCCGCCTCTTGGGCGCTGTCTTGCGCGATCGCGCTGGTCACGTGTGGCCAGTCGTCCAGCGGCTTGGGCGGATCGGGGTCATCGTCGCCACTGCCGCCGCAGCCGTTGAGCGCGAGCACCAGGCTCGCCGCCGCCAAGGTCAACCACTTGTTCATCTTGTCTCCTCGCTGGGTTTGCTCGTGCCCGGCGATGGAACCGCTTCCAGTCGCACGGAGGGCGCACTCTGAAGACCTTATTGAATTCTTGCCAGTAGGTTAAATACTGATGAACGCCGCCCAAGCGCCGCTCCAACAATGCTTAACAAAAGATGAACGAAACCGCGGGTTCTTACCGTTCCGTTCATCTTGGGGTGTGTCGACAATTCACCGCACTGAAAGCGGTTTCAAATGGAGTGCCTTGCCCTTGTCGCCTGAGCTCGTTCTTCCGCCCGCCGGCTCGGCGATGTGGCGGCGCGACTTCGTGTTCGGCGCCGCCACCGCGGCCTACCAGATCGAAGGCGCGACCGAGGTCGACGGCCGCTTGCCGTCGATCTGGGACCACTTCGGCGCGGTGCCCGGCAACATCGCCAACGGCGACACCGGCGCGGTGGCGTGCGATCACTTTCACCGTTATGCAGACGACGTGGCGCTGCTGGCCGACCTGGGCTTTGGCGCCTACCGCTTCTCGATCGCCTGGCCGCGGGTCATCGACGAGAACGGGCGGTTGAACCCGAAAGGCGTGGCCTTCTACCAGCGCCTGCTCGACGCGCTGGACGCGCGTGGCATCGCACCCTATGCCACGCTCTACCACTGGGACCTGCCGCAACACCTGCAAGACCGCGGCGGCTGGCTGAACCGCGACACCGCCCACCGTTTCGCCGACTACGCCGACCAGATCAGCCGCGCGTTGGCCGGCCGCGTGCGGGGCTGGATGACCTTGAACGAGCCCTGGGTCTCGGCCTATGTCGGCCATGCCGAAGGGCGCCACGCGCCGGGGCTGCGCCGCCCGCGCTACGCGGTTGAGGCCATGCACCACCTGCTGCTGGGCCATGGCCTGGCGGTGCGGGCGTTGCGCGCCAACGACCGCGCGCCGGTCGGGCTGGTGGCCAACGTCAATGGCGTGACACCGGCCAGCGACAGTGCCGAAGACCAGCTGGCCGCCCGCCGCGCGCACGCCAGCAACAACCTGTGGGTGTTGGACGCGCTGTTCCGTGGCCGCTACCCCGCCGAACTGCGCGACCTGTGGCCCGACGCGGTGGCGCCGGTGCGCGGCGGTGACATGGAGACGATCTCGGTGCCGACCGATTTCGTCGGCATCAACTACTACTTTCGCGCGGTGGTGGCGAGCGACGGCGGGCACGGCTACGTCGTCACGCCGCAACCGGGTGTCGAGCGCACCCAGATGGGCTGGGAGGTCCACCCTGACAGCCTGCGCAGCCTGCTGGTCGAGTTTCACCAGCGCTACCCCGGGCTGCCGCCGATCTACATCACCGAAAACGGCATGGCCAGCGACGACCGGGTGCAAGGCGGCCGCGTGCACGACGAGCAGCGCATGCGCTATCTCGGCCGGCACTTCGCCGCGATCGACCAGGCGATGCAGCAGGGGGTGGACGTGCGCGGCTACTTCGTCTGGTCGCTGCTCGACAACTTCGAGTGGGCCTATGGCTACGACAAGCGCTTCGGCATCGTGCATGTCGACTACGCCACGCAGCAACGCACCGCCAAAGACAGCGCATTGGCGCTGAAGGCATTCTTTCAACAGCGCGCCGAACGCGCCTGACAATTCCGATTCCAGCAGGAGACAACGACATGAACCGAACCGCCACCCGCATCGCCATCGCTGTCGCGTTGGCATGGGGCGCTACTGCAGCCCATGCCCAAGCCAAGGCCGAGGTGATCCACTGGTGGACCTCGGGCGGTGAATCGGCCGCGCTGAAAGAGCTGGCCAACGCCTACAAGGCCGCGGGTGGCGTGTGGGTCGACAGCGCCATCGCCGGTGGCGAGGCGGCGCGCGCCGCGGCGGTCAACCGCATCGTCGGTGGCACGCCGTCGACCGCGGCGCAGTTCAACACCTCGAAGCAGTTCCACGACATCATCGACGCGGGCCTGCTGAACAACGTCGACGAGGTGGCCATCAAGAACGGCTGGGACAAGATGCTGCCCGCGCCGATCCTGAACGCGGTCAAGGTCCAGGGCCACTACTACGCGGTGCCGGTCAACATCCACATGCCGGCGTGGTTCTGGTATTCGAAGCCGGCGTTCGCCAAGGCCGGCATCACCGCCGAGCCGAAGACGCCTGACGAGTTCTTCGCCGCGCTGGACAAGCTCAAGGCCGCGGGCGTGGTGCCGCTGGCGCAAGGCGGCCAGCCCTGGCAAGAAAAGCTGCTGTTCGACGGCTGGCTGGCGCACGCCGGCGGCACCGAGCTGTACCTGAAGTTCTACCGCGACCGCGACGCGGCGACGGCGCAGGGCCCGGCGTTCAAGGCCGTGCTGGCGTCGTTCAAGCGACTGAAGGGTTATGTCGACGCCGGCTCACCGGGCCGCAACTGGAACGACGCCACCTCGATGGTCATCGCCGGCAAGGCCGGCGTGCAGCTGATGGGCGACTGGGCCAAGGGCGAGTTCCAGAACGCCCACCAGTCGGCGGGCAAGGAATACGGCTGCTTCCCGGGCTTCGGGCCGAAGTCGCCGTACATCATCGCGGGTGATGTGTTTGTCTTCCCGAAGACCACCGACCCGGCGCAGATCAAGGCCCAGCACCTGCTGGCCGACACCTTCACCGCCCCGGCGACCCAGGTGGCCTTCAACAACAAGAAGGGCTCGATCCCGATCCGTACCGACGTGGATGCGAAGGGCATGGACCTGTGCGCCCAGATCGGCCTGCAGGTGATGAAAGACCCGACGCGCCACCTGCCGAACTCTGAGATGCTGGTCGCGCCCGACGTGGCCGGCGCGCTGCAGGACATCATCACCAAGTTCTGGAACACCAACCAGAGCGTCGATGATGCGGCGAAGGCGATGGCGGGCGCCATCAAAAGCTGACGCCTCGGAGGTCTGATGTCGTCTTCGCGTCGCGGCCGAGGGCTGCGAAATGTCGCTGCCTATGCGGCCCTGCTGCCCATGGCGGCCACCGTGCTGCTGGCCTACCTGGGCACGATGGCCTGGTCGGTCAAGGTCTCGTTCACCAGCTCGCGCACGCTGCCGGTCGACAACTTCGTCGGCTTGATGCAGTACACCAAGCTGTTCGAGACCGAGCGCTGGATGCTGTCGTTGCAGAACATGGCGCTGTTCGGCGTCTTGTTCATCGCCGGCTGCATGGTGCTGGGTTTTGCGCTGGCGGTCTTCATCGACCAGCGGGTCAAGGGCGAGGGCGTGTTGCGCACCGTGTTTCTCTACCCGTACGCGATGTCGTTCGTCGCCACCGGCCTGGTCTGGCAGTGGCTGCTGAACCCCGAGCTGGGCCTGCAGTCCACCGTGCGCGGCTGGGGCTTCGAGAGCTTCACGCTCGACTGGATCGTGCAGCAAGATGCGGTGATGTACGCCATCGCGCTGGCCGCTGTCTGGCAGGCCTCGGGCCTGGTGATGGCCTTGATGCTGGCCGGCTTGCGCGGCATCGACGACAGCCTGTGGAAGGCGGCGCGCATCGACGGCATCCCGCCCTGGCGGGTCTATGTGTCGATCGTGCTGCCGATGCTCGGGCCCTCGATCGGCACCGCGCTGGTGCTGCTGTCGGTCGGCGTGGTGAAGGTGTTCGACGTGGTGGTGGCGATGACGCAGGGCGGCCCCGGCCTGGCCAGCGAGGTGCCGGCGAAGTTCATCATGGACAACCTGTTCGGCCGCGCCAACATCGGGCTCGCGTCGGCGGCGTCCACGGTGCTGCTGGCCACCGTGCTGGCGGTCGTGGCGCCGTGGCTGTATGCGCGGCACCGCGCCAGTGCCAAATCAGAGGCCCACGGATGAGCGCAGTGATCGACACTCCCACCATGCTTGCCGTCAAGCCTTCCGGACGTCGTCGCGCCCTGCCGCGCCCGGCCCGCATCGGCATCTACGCTTTCCTGCTGACCGCGGCGGCGTTCTTCCTGCTGCCGCTGTACGTGATGCTGGTCACCTCGGTCAAACCGATGGAGGAGATCCGCCTCGGCCACATCTTCGGGTTGCCGATGAAGATGACGCTGGAGCCGTGGGCGCAGGCGTGGTCGGCCGTCTGCACCGGACTGCAATGCGAGGGCATCCAGGGTGGCTTCTGGAACTCGGTCGCGATCGTCGTGCCGAGCACGATCGTGTCGATCCTCGTCGGCGCGCTCAACGGCTATGCGCTGTCGTTCTGGCGCCCGCGTTTCAGCGGCGGGTTGTTCCTGTTGCTGCTGATCGGCGCTTTCGTGCCCTACCAGGTGCTGATGTTTCCGCTGGTGCGGGCGTTCGCGTCGATGTCGCTGTTCGGCACGCTGCCGGGCATCGTGCTCGTCCACACCATCTTCGGCATGCCGGTGATGACGCTGCTGTTTCGCAACTACTACGCCACCGTGCCGCGTGAGCTGTTCATGGCCGCGCGCATCGACGGTGGCGGCTTCTGGCGCATCTTCGTGCAGCTGATGCTGCCGATGAGCCTGCCGATCATCGTGGTCGCGGTGATCATGCAGGTCACCGGCATCTGGAACGACTTCATCCTCGGCCTGACCTTCGCCGGCCGCGAGCACCTGCCGATGACGGTGCAGCTGAACAACGTCATCAACACCACCACCGGCGAGCGGCTGTACAACGTCAACATGGCGGCCACGCTGCTGACCTCGTTGGTGCCGCTCGTCATCTACCTCGTGTCCGGCCGCTGGTTCGTGCGTGGCATCGCCGCCGGTGCAGTAAAGGGCTGATCGTGTCCAGCGTTTCCATCCAACAACTCGGCGTGCGCATGGGCGCCGTCAACATCCTCGAACAACTCGACCTGGCGGTGCAGGAAGGCGAATTCCTCGTGCTGCTCGGCCCTTCGGGCTGCGGCAAGAGCACGCTGCTGCACAGCATCGCCGGGCTGATCGACGTGGACGCCGGCAGCATCCACATCGGCGGCAAGGACGTGACCTGGGCCGACCCGAAGGACCGCTCGATCGGCATGGTGTTCCAGTCGTATGCGCTGTACCCGACGATGAGCGTCGAGCGCAACATGAGCTTCGGCCTGCGGGTGGCCGGCTTGCCCAAGCAAGAGATCACCAAGCGTGTGCAGCGCGCCTCGAAGATGCTGCAGCTCGACCCGCTGCTGGCGCGCAAGCCCGCGCAGCTGTCGGGTGGCCAGCGCCAGCGCGTGGCGATCGGCCGCGCGCTGGTGCGCGAGGCCCAGGTCTTTCTGTTCGACGAGCCGCTGAGCAACCTCGACGCCAAGCTGCGCACCGAGCTTCGGCGCGAGCTGAAGCAGCTGCACCGCGAGCTGGGCGCGACGATGATCTACGTGACGCACGACCAGGTCGAGGCGATGACCTTGGCCAGCCGCGTGGCGGTGATGCGCGGTGGCCGCATCCAGCAGATCGGCGCGCCGGGCGAGGTCTATGCGCGGCCGGCCAACATGTTCGTCGCCGGTTTCCTGGGCTCGCCGAGCATCAACTTTGTTCACGGCCGCCTGGCCGGCGCGATGGGCGCCGGCACCACTTTTCGTGCCGGCGCGTTCGAAGCGGCGCTGCCGCGCGAGGCCTTCTTGAATGCGCCGGCCGCTGATGGCGACGCGGTGCTGGGCGTGCGGCCGGAGCACATCTCGCTCATGCCACCCGGCGAAGCGCACATCCCGGCCGAGGTGACGCTGGTCGAGCCGATGGGCTCGCACCAGGTGGTCTGGCTCGACATGCAAGGCCAGAAGATCGCCGCGATCGTCAACAGCGCGGTGCCGCCCGAGGTGGGCGAGCGTGTCGGCGTGGTGATGGACCTGGACCGCGCCTGCCTGTTCGACCCGCGCAGCGAAGAGCGGCTGTAGCCCAGACTGCCGCCGGAGTCCCTCTATGATCGGCCGGCGAACCGCTTCGGGTTCGGCGGGCAGGGACGATGGCAACAATCAAGGACGTGGCGCGGCTGGCAGGCGTGGGTGTGGGCACCGCGTCGCGCGTGATCAGCGGCAAGGGCTCTTTCTCGAAAGACGCGGCCGATCGCGTGGCGGTGGCCGTCAAGCAACTGGGCTTTCGGCCCAGCGCCACGGCGCGCGCCTTGTCGCTGCGCAGCACCGGCACCATCGGCGTCTTCGTGCCCGATTTCAAGGGCCCTTACTACGGCCCGCTGCTGCACGCGATCGACACCGAGCTGCGCCAGTACGACCGCCACATGGTGGTGGCCAACGGCTGCGGCCACGACGACCGGCGCCAGCAGGCGCTCGACGGCGTGCGGTTTCTGATCAGCCGCGATTGCGACGGCGTCATCATCAGCAGCACCGCGCTGAAAGATGCGGACTTCATGCAGCTGCGCGACGGCTACCCGCAGCTGGCGGTGGTCAACCGCGAGGTCAAGGGCATGCGCAGCAACTGCTTCACCGTCGACCACCGCGCCGCCGGCCACCTGGCCGCGCGGGCCTTGCTCGACCAGGGCCACCGCCGGTTCGCGGTCGTCTCCGGCCCCACAGCGGCCAGTGACAACAAGCAGCGGCTGCAGGGCTTTTTCGATGCACTCGGCGAGGCCGGCCTCGAGGCCGCGCAGGTGCCGGTCGAAGATGGCGACTTCACTGCGGAAAGCGGCTGGGAGGCGGTTGAGCGCCTGCTCGCGCGCGGCCAAGCCTTCACCGCGCTGTTCTGCGCCAACGACCAGATGGCGATGGGCGCGCTGAGCTGCCTGCAGCACCGCGGCATCGCTGTGCCGCGCCAGGTGTCGGTGCTGGGCTACGACGACACCGACGTGGCCGCCTTCCTGTCGCCACGCCTGACCAGCGTGCACATCCCCGTCGACGAGATGGGCCTGAACGCCTGCCGCATGCTGCTCAACAGCTGCTACGGCATGACGCTGAAGATCTCGCGCGAATTCGAGCCCACCGTCGTGCAACGCGACTCGGTGGCCAAACCATAGGGCCGCAGGCGCTGTTCAAGAAGGCCGCGGGCTCTCGAGCCACCGCTCCAGCATCGCCTGCAGCTGCTGCGGCGGCGCCGGCTTGCCGATGAAGTCGTTCATGCCGGCCTGGCGGCAGCGTTGTTCGTCCTCGGCGAACGCGCTGGCGGTGACCGCGATGATGGGCACCTCTGCGCAGTGGGTGAGCTGGCGGATGCGGCGCGTGGCTTCCAGGCCGTCCATGCCCGGCATGTGCACATCCATCAGGATCAGCGAATAGCCGGTCGCGGCCGCCTTGGCCACGGCCTCGCTGCCGTTGGTGGCGCAGTCCACCGCGATGCCGGCGTTCGACAGGGTGGCCACGCCGATTTCGCGGTTCACCGGGTCGTCGTCGACGAGCAGGACGCGCGTTGCCGCCAAGGCGCGGGGCGGTAACGCGCGCGCCGGTGCTACAGGGCCGTCGCCGGCCATGGCCGCCGCGCCGGCCTGCTTGCGCAGCCGCACAGTGAACCAGAACGTGCTGCTCTCGTCGGGCACGCTCTGGGCCCCGGCTTCGCCGCCCATCAGCGTGGCGAAGTGCCGGGTGATCGACAGCCCCAGGCCGGTGCCGCCGAAGCGGCGCGTGATGCCGTTGTCGACCTGCTCGAAGGCGGTGAACAGCCGTGTCATCCGGTCGGGCGCGATGCCGATGCCGCTGTCGCGCACCGACAGGCGCAGGTGGGTTTCGGCGTCGCCGTCGTCCAGCACCTCGATGCGGATCTCGACCGTGCCCGCTCCGGTGAACTTGACGGCGTTGACGGCGTAGTTGAGCAGGGCCTGCTGCAGCCGGGTGTGGTCGCCGACCAGGCCGGCGGGCAGGGGCGGGATCTGCCTGCTCAGCTGCAGGCCTTTGGCCTTGGCGTCGCATTCGACCATCGCGATCACGTTGTCGACCACCGCCTCGATGTCCAGCGGCTCTTCGCGCAGGACGAACTTGCCGGACTCGATCTTCGACAGGTCGAGCACGGCGCCGATGGTCTCCATCAGGTGGGTGCTGGCCTGCTCGAGCTGCATCATGCGCCGGTCCTGCTCGGGCGACAGGCCGCCCGTGCGCACCAGGTGCGACAGGCCCATGATCGCGTTCAGCGGCGTGCGGATCTCGTGGCTCATGTTGGCCAGGAACTCGGCCTTGGCCCGCGCGCCGGCCTCGGCCTGTTGCTTGGCCTGCATCAGCTCTTGCGTGCGCTCGGCCACCTTCTGGTCGAGCCCGCGGTTCAGGCGCGTGAGGTGCCGGTTCCAGGCCAGCGCCAGCAACAGCAGCATCGCCGCAGCGGCGACGACCGCGCCCACCCACCGGGCCAGCAGCGCGGTGTCGACGGCCTTTTCGTAGCGCACCGCCGTCCAGTGCTGGATGATCTCTTGCCGCTTCTCTGGTGGCAGCGCATTGATCGCGCGCTGGAACAGGCTCTTCAGGTAAGGGTCGTCGTTGCGCACGGCGATCTGCATCGCCAGGCGCTCGTTGAGCTGCGAGGCAACCTTCAGGTCGGTCATCCCTTCGACCAACAGGTGGCGGTTGGCGATCGGCAGCGCGCCGATGAAGCCGAAGATCTCGCCGTGCTGGACCTGGCGCAGGCCGTCGGTGACGTCTTCATATTCGACGATCGTGATGCCGGGGATGCGGGCCTTGATGGCCGGCAGGGCGCCGAAGCCCCGGACCGCGCCAAAGCGCTGGTGCAGGTGGGGCCCGATGTCGGTGAAGTAGGGCTGCGTGCTGCGGGTGACGACCACGATCGGGAAGACGGCGTACGGCGTCGTGAAATCGAGGTAGGCACGCCGCTCGGGCGTGTCTTGCGCGAACGAGACGAGGTCGCAGCGCCGCGCCTTCACGTCTTCGAGGGTCTCGCTCCAATTGTGCGAGGCGACGAAGCTCAGCTGCACATCCATGGTCTGCGCCAGGCGCGACACGATGTCCGGCCCGATGCCGACGGGGGTGCCGTCGCGGGTCACCTCGCTCAGCGGCGCACCGGCCGGCGCGCTGCACACCCTCAGCTGGTGGTGCTTGGCCAGCAGGTGGCTGCGCTCTGCGGCGCTGAGGGCGATGTGGCCGGCGGTGCGGCCGAACAGCAGGTCGACCGCGGCCTTCGACATCCAGCGCTCGGCCAGGCTGGCCCGCTCTTCGACGGTGGTGCTGGCGATGGCGCGGTTGAGCATGGCGGCCAGCAGCGGTGCGTCCTTGCGCAGCGCGAAGCGCGACGGCGTCTGCGCGTTGTCGATCGAGCCGACGACCGCCAGGTCGGCGATCGAATGTGCCGCGATCTGGTACTCGACCACCGCGGTGGTCTCGATGTAGGCGTCGGCCTGGCCTTGCGAGACCAGCCGCAGGCAATCGCTGGTGGTGGCGCAGTCGACCCGCGTCGCCGAGATGCCGCTGTCGCGGATGATCTTGTCGGCGATGTTGTGCGATTCGACGGCGATGCGCCGGCCGTCGAGCGAGGTGATGTCGGGAAACGCGGCGCCCGACCGGGCGACGATGGCCTTGGTCGCATACCGGTAGGGCTCGGTGAACAGCATCGCCTTCTCGCGCTCGGGCGTGCGGGCGATGTCCGGCACGATGTCCAGGCTGCCATCGGCCAGCATCTGCAGGCCCTGCGCAAAGGTGGCGGGCACGTAGGTGACCTGGGTCAGGCCCATCTTGCGCAGCAGCAGGCGCAGGTACTCGACCGTGAAGCCGCTGGCCTGGCCGTCCTTGTAGTACTCGAAGGGCGGGCGCTCGACGATGAGGACGCGGATGGCGGGCTGTGCCCGGACGAAGTCTTGCTCGGCGGGAGACAGGCTGATGCCGGCCGGATCAGCCGCGTGCCCGGCAGCGGGCAGCATGAGCGCCAACAGCCACAGAAGTCGGAACAGTCTTGCCGCCGTCACCCGTTCCCTCGCGCCGCGGACGATCAAGGGGCGAACTACCGATGTTGCCGACTGCCGAACCGCTGCCAACGAGTGTAGCGATTCGAGGGCTGCACGCAACCAAGGGTCAGCCAGCAGTGGCCGCTCGCGGCAGGCCTTTCTTCTCAGCTTGCCTGCGCGGCGGCGGCGGCGGCCTCGGCGTCCTGCCGGCACAGCGCCGCCACCAGATCGGACTGGGTGATGATGCCGACCAGCCGGCGCTCGCCGTCGACCACTGGGATGTGGTGGTGGCCGGTGCTGGCGAACAGCGGCACCAGCTCACCGAGCGGCTGGTCGGCGCGGGCCACGCGCACGTCGGTGCTCATGATCTGGCCCACCGCTTCGGCCTTGTCGGTGTGCATCGTCCGGGTCGGGCTCAGCAGCGTCTGCAACCGGTGCACCCAGCCGTCGTGCAGGTCGAGCACCGGGTCAGCCATGAAGTCGGCCAGCGTCACCACGCCGATCACGCGCGAGGCGCGGTCGATCACCGGCAGCGCCTTCACGCGGCGTTGGCGCAGCAGCCGCCAGGCCTCTTGCAGCGGCGTGCCGTAGTCGACCGAGATCGGCTCGCGCGACATGACGTCGGCGCAGCTCAGCCGGCCCATGCGGCGGCGGTAGCCCTCGACCTCGGCCTCGGCCAGCAACGCCTGCAGGTCGTCGGGGCTGACGTCCAGCACCTGGTTGTAGCGGACCAGCGCGGCCTGCAGGTCGCTCGCCGCGGTGCGCGGCTCGGCGGTGCCGGGCGCGGCCACCACCGGCCGCTGGCCGTGCGGGTAGCGGCGGCCGGTCAGCGTGTTGTAGGCGATGCCGGCCAGCACCAGCAGCATGCTGTTGGCCGCCACCGGGTACAGCGCGAAGGCTGGCTCGTGCACGCCGGTCAGCACCATCAGCAGCGCGCTGGCGCCGCCCGGCGGGTGCAGGCAGCGCAGCGCGAACATCGAGGCGATCGCCAGCGCCACGGCGACGCCGGCGGCCCATTCCGACGTGCCCAGCAGGTGCACGCAGGCCACGCCGATCAGCGCGCACAAGGTGTTGCCGGCGACCACCGCCCAGGGCTGCGCCATCGGGCTGGACGGCACGCAGAAGACGAGCACCGCGCTGGCGCCGATCGGCGCCACCAGCCAGGCCGCGGTCGCCCCCATCTGCGGCGCCAGCCAGTGGCAGAGCCAGGCGGTCAGCAGCATGCCGACCGCGGCCCCGCCGACACAGCGCCAGCGCTCGCGCGCATCGACGGCCAGGCGGCCGGGCAGGAAATCGAGCCACCACGAATGACCCAGGTTCGACATCGTCACTTCACGTCCACGGCCGCGACCGACACAGAAAAGGCAGGCATCGTAGTCGACCGGTGCCCGGCCACCGGGAACACGCCTTGCCGGCCTGGCGGCAACCGGAGCCGCACGATGAACCACCCCGTCCCTCACGCCTCAGCCACCCAGGCCGCCGCCGACCCGCAATCCCATGCCCATGTCGACATCGACGACAAAGCCGCGGTCGACCGCTGGAGCCAGGCCCTGGGCACCACCGACGAAGCCCTGGTCAACGCCGTGAAGGCGGTTGGCACCCGCATCGACAAGATCAAGGACTACCTCGCCGCCGGTGGTGCGGGCAGGCAATCGGGCGGGTGAGTGCAGCCGCTGCAAAAGCAGCTCAAGCTCGGGCCCGCATCGGCCGACAACCCGATATACCGGATCGTCAGGCCACCTCATGAACATCGCCAACAGCCCCAGCGTCTCGACCGCCACTGCCGCGGCCTCGCAAGGCCCCACGGGCGACGCGGTGCAGATCCTGGTCTTGCGCAAGGCGCTGAACACGCAGGCGGCCGGGGCGTTGGCCCTCATCGAGGCGATACCGCAGCAGCCCCAGCTGGCCATCGAAGGCTCGGTGGGCCGCCACGTCAACACCTACGCCTGAGCGCACACGGCGCCCGGGCGTTCGCCGCACGGGCCCTAGTCCAGCACGACCGGCAATGTCTTGCCGTTGCCTTGCCATTGGCCGGTGATGGTGTTGCCGCGCACTGTCAGGTTCAGCTCGGCCTTGTTGCCGTCGGCGTCTTCGGTCAACGCCAGCGTGTTGCCGCTGCGCTTGCCGTTGAGCGGGATCATGCGGCCGTAGCGCTCGTAGAAGTAGCGGCCGGCCAGCGAGCCGTCGCTGTTCACGCGGTCCAGTTGCAGCGTGACCGCGGCGCCGCCGATCTTGCCGTGCAGGATCTGGCCGAAGGCAGACGCCGGCGGCGGCGCATCGCCCTGGCCCAGCACCAGGGTCTTGCCATACGGGGTCAGCCACTTCGCCAGGTCTGCCGCGGCCAGCGGGGTGTCGATGTCGCCCACGTCGTCGAGCGCGCGGCTCGCGTGGTTGCTGCAACGCTCGGTGTGCAAGACCAGGCCGTTGTCCGGCAGGCTGAAGCGGGCGTGGTGCAGGCTCGAGGCGTCGCGCGGCTGGTTCTGCTCGCGGTCCAGGCAGTCCTGGTTGAGATCGATCCGCTGCTGCAAGTCCTCGATGACGTCGGCCTTGGCATGGGCCTTCCGGGCGGCGGCCAGGTCTTTGTTCAGGCTCTTCAGCTGATCGGCATAACGTTGCCCACGGTCCTTGCCGACCCGCGCGGCAACGGCTGGCAGCGACGCCGGCGCGATCAGGTCACCGAGCGCCAGCAGGCGGCCATTGCGGGCGTCGAAGCTGTAGATCTGCTGGTAGTTCTCGCAATACGCACCGCAGCCCTCGATGTCGAAGGCGATGGCCAGAACACGGGCGTCGTTGCGGGTGAGTTCGAATTCCTGCGACGAGGTGCCGTCGGGCAGTTGGTCGGGCCGGGGCGCAAACGATTCGCCGGGCTTGGCCGGCGGCGCCATGCCCATGAGGCTGACGAACAGCATGGCGGTGATGCGCGCCCCGACGGCGGGCGGGTCGGACACCACGAAGGGCATCTTGACCGAGCCGTCGGCCCAACCCGAGGCGTAGGCCGGCAGGTCCTTGGCCCCGGGCGGCGCCTTCATCGTCAACGAACGGACCTGCAACGGGGCGGCGACCACCACCGCGGCGAAGCACACCAAAGAAGCGGCCAGGGTGCCGCGGGCGAATGTGTTCATGGGCTTGATTCTGGCTGCGTCGAGCGATCGGGGGCAGTCTGCATTGACGGCCGAGGTGGCGGCACTAAACTGGTTTCGTGCCGCAAGCTGTCAGCGTCTCGGCGCCCGATTTGATCGACCAGGCTTGGGATCGGTTCTCACTCGACCCCTCGGGCTGTGTCGCGTTGTGCCACCAGGCGGTGGAGGCAGCGCGCGCGGCGGGCGACACCGTGTCCGAAGCCTTCGGGCTGGCGTTGGAGGCCTTGACCCGCGCGGTTCGGCGCGGGCACGAAGGCACTGCGGCGTTGCGGGCCCTGATCGACACGACACGCCAGCGCTGCGAGCAACTCGGCAGCGCCCCGGCCGCATGGTTGTGCGACGACGCCTTGGCGCGTGTCGAGATCACCGCCAACCAGCTCGACCAGGCCGGCGCGCGACTGCAGGCCAACCTTCAGCGGGCCGGGCGCGCTGACCGCGAGCGTTATGTCACGCTGCATGCGTTGCAGCGCCTGGCCGAGCACCGCGGCGATTTCGACGAGGCGCTGCGCTCGAGCTACGCGCTGATCGAGCTGGCCCGCGGCATGGGCCGCCCGCTGCCGCTGGCCAACGCGAAATTCAAGCTCGCCTGCCTGCAGCTGAACCTGCTCGACCTCGAGCATGGCATGCCGCTGCACGACCAGGCGCAGGCCGAATTCGAGGCTGCCGGGATCACGGCCATGCGCGCATCCAACCTGAATTCGCAGGTCCTGACCAGCCACTTCCGCCGCGCGCCGCAGGCCGGCTATGCGGCGCTGCAAGCCTGGCTGGCGCAGCCGCAGGCGCAGGACCCGGGCCTGCGCCACATGCTGGCGACCCCGATCGCGCTGGCCTATATCGGCGTGGGCCGGCTCGACGAGGCCGAGGCGGCCCTCGAAGCAGGCGAGCCGATGCTGGAGCGCGAATGGCCCGACCAGGTCTGCATGCGCATCTGGGTGCGTGGCCGGCTGCGCTGCGCGCAAGGCCGCCACGCCGAGGCGCGCGACATGTGCCAGCGCTTCCTCGACAGCGGCGAACGCACCTCGCCGGCCAATCTGCTGCAGCTGCATTCGGTGATCGCCGAGGCGCGAGAGGCGCTGGGCGACTTTCAAGGCGCCTTGCTGGCCACCCGGCAGGCAATGGCGACGATGACGCCGATGGTGGGCAACAGCGCCCGTGCGCACTACCAGTCGATCCAGATCGAGCGGCAACTCGCTGGCGCGCCGGCGACGCCCGAGCGCGATGCGCAGCGCCTGCTGGCCCTGCAGCGCGCGGTCGAAACACAGGAGCGCGAGACCCAGCGGCGCATCCAGGAAAGCGCCACGCCGACACCGGCCGCCGCGCCCGACCCGCAACGCCGCTTCGTCGCGCAGGTCAGCCACGAGATACGCTCACAACTCAACGGCCTGCTGGGCATGACCTCGCTGCTGATGATGTCGGAGCTCGACGAACGGCAAAGCCGCTACGTGTCGCTGGCGCGCACCTCGGCGCAAAGCCTGCTCGAGCTGGCCAACGACATCCTCGACCTGGCCAAGCTCGAGGCCGGCCGCTTCGAGCTGGAGCTGAAGTACTTCAGCCTGCGCGAGCTGCTGGCCGAGGTGGCGGGCCTGTTCGAGGGCGAGGCCCAGGCCAAGGGCGTGGCCTTGCGCTGGGCGCTGCGGCCCGAGGTGGCCGACGCGCGGCACGGGGCGCCGTTGCGGCTGCGCCAGGTGCTGACCAACCTGGTTGCCAACGCCTTGCGATTCACCGACCGGGGCTCGGTGCAGATCCAGGTCGACGAACCCACCGGCGGCCGCATGCGCTTCGAGGTGATCGACAGCGGCATCGGCCTGGGCGATGGTGCGGCGCAGCGCCTGTTCAACGAGTTCGTGCAAGAGCCAGACCATCGCGGCGGCACCGGCCTGGGTCTGGCGCTGTGCCGCCAGCTGGTGCAGCACATGGGCGGCGAGATCGGCGTGGCCAGCACCCCCGGCCGCGGCTCGACCTTCTGGTTCGAGCTGCCACTGCCGCTGGCCGAGCCCAGGGGCATGGGCGACTCACTGCAACGGCTGGGCTGACCCGCGCTGCGCAGGTACCCAGGCCGGGCTACCTCGCGAACGGGCCCGTGCACCACTGCTGCTCGCAGGGTGTGCCGTCGCGGTCGCCGTCCATCTCCACGCCTGGGCAGTGGGCGAGAAACCACTGGGCCTCTGCGCACGAGGTCATCTGCGAACAGTGCACACGCCCGTCGCATCGGGCACCGGCCGGTGCAGCAGGCGCCTGGCTGTTGGTCGCTTCAGCGGGCGACGCGCTCGTGAGCGCCAGCCGGTGCGGGCTGTCCATGACGTGCCGGTAGGCATACACCCCCAGCGCGAACAGCACCACCATCACCATCAACGGGCCGACCCAGCTGCGCCGGTGCCCCCGCGGCTCTGCTGCCGGTCGACGGGCCTTTGGGGCCTGCATGCCGATTGCCGCTCGTACGACCCGCACCGCCTGAGGCTTTCCGTCCTTGCCGCGGCCGAGCTCGTACTGCAGCGACTCGCCCTCGGTGGGGCGGCTGCCGCCGTTCGGAAACGCGCTGATGTGGACGAACAGTTCACGCCCGCCGTGCGTGGGCGCAATGAAGCCAAACCCCCGGTCGTCGTGCCAAGTGCGCAGAATGCCAGTGAAGCGCATGGGCTCTCACCATAGCGCGAATCGGGGCGCGCGCAGCGCCGCCCCCTCCAAGCGGCGTGCGCGGATCCGGCTTTGCCGGTCCGCTGCGCGAGCCCCCTCGGGGGGCAGGCCCCGGAAGGGGCCGTGGGGGCCTATCACACCAACGCGCCAGCCGTTTCCTGCATGCGGGCCGACACCTCGCCCAGGTGGTGCAGCGTGTCGCCGAACTGCATCTCGATCATCGTCAGTCGCTTGAAGTAGTGGCTGGCGATGTACTCGTCGGTGACGCCGATGCCGCCATGCAGCTGGATGCACTGCTGGCCGACGAAGCGGGCTGCGTTGCCGATCTGCACCTTGGCCTGGGCGATGGCCTGGCGGCGGCGCGATTCGGGGTCGTTCAGGCGCAGCGTGGCGTAGTAGCTCATCGAGCGGGCGAGTTCGAGCTGCATCTTCACGTCGGCGATGCGGTGGCGCAGCGCCTGGAAGCTCGACAGCGTGGCGTTGAACTGCTTGCGCGTGTTCATGTAGTCGACCGTGATCGCGACCAGCTTGTCCATCACGCCGACCGCCTCGGCGCACAGCGCCGCGATGCCCACGTCGACGCCCTGCTGCAGCGCGGCCAGGCCGTCGGTGGTGATGAGTTGCGCGGAGGTGTCGGCCAGCGTCAGCTCGGCGGCGCGGGCGCCGTCTTGCGTCGGGTAGCCGCGCACCGTGGCGCCGGCGGCGCCGCGCGACACGAGGAACAGGGCGATGCCGGTGTCGTCGTCATCGGCGCCGCCCAGGTTGGCCGGCACGATGAAGGCGTCGGCTTCGTCACCGGCCGGCACGATGCTCTTCACGCCGCTCAGGCGGTAGGTGTCGCCCTGCGCCGTGGCCCGCGTGGCGACGCGGTCGAGGTGGTAGCGCGCGCCGCGCTCCTGGTGCGCCAACACGACCAGCGCCGAGGCGTCGGCCACCTTCGGCAGCCATTCGGCCTGCAGCGCCTCGGGCGCGTGGGCCAGCAGGGCCGGTGCGATCAGTGCGCCTTGCGCCAGCGGCGCGTTGACCAGGCCGCGGCCCAGCTCTTCCATCACCACCATCGCCTCGACCGGGCCGAAGCCCATGCCGCCGTGCGTGTCAGGCACGGCCAGCCCGGTCAGGCCCAGCTCGGCGAGCTCGTGGTAGACCTCGCGCGTGGCGCCACCGGCCTTCGCAATGCCATGCCGGCGCTCGAACGCAAAACCCTTGTCGACCCAGCGGGCCACCGCGTCGCGCAGCGAGACCTGGTCGTCGGTGAAATCGAAATCCATCTTGCTTCCCCTCAGGCGCCGAGCACGGTTTGCGACACGATATTGCGTTGGACTTCGTTGCTGCCACCGTAGATGGTGGTCTTGCGGAAGTTGAAGAAGGTGCTGGCCAGCGGCGCGCAGTGCGCGGCGCCGCCGGGCCACGCGCCACCGAGCGCCTGGTCGCCCTGCCAGCCGGCTTCCATCGCTTCGTGCATGAACGGCACGGCGAACGGGCCGGCGGCCTGCATCATCAGCTCGGTGTAGCGCTGCTGGATTTCGCTGCCGCGGATCTTCAGCAGGCCGGCGATGTCCAGGCTCTGCTTGCCGCTCTTTTCGGCGCTGAGCACACGCAGCACCAGCATCTCGAGCGCGACCACGTCGACCTCGAGCAGCGCGATCTGGTCGCGAAACCGGCTGTCGTCATAGACGCCTTCGGTCTTGGCGATGCGCTTCAGCCGCTCCAGCTCGCGCTTGGCGCGGTTCACATCGGCGATGTTGGTGCGTTCGTGGGCCAGCAGGTGCTTGGCGTAGGTCCAGCCCTTGTTCTCTTCGCCGATCAGGTTCTCGGCCGGCACCTCGACGTTGTCGAAGAAGACTTCGTTCACCTCGTGCTCGCCGTCGAGCATGATGATCGGCCGCACGGTCACGCCGGGCGACTTCATGTCGATCAGCAGGAAGCTGATGCCGGTCTGCGGCTTGCCTTCGGTGCTGGTGCGCACCAGGCAGAAGATCCACTCGCCGTATTGGCCGAGCGTGGTCCAGGTCTTCTGGCCGTTGACGATGTACTTGTCACCCTGGCGCTCGGCGCGCGTCTTGACCGAGGCCAGGTCGGAGCCCGAGCCCGGCTCCGAGTAGCCCTGGCTCCACCAGACCTCGCCCGAGGCGATGCCGGGCAGGAAGCGCTTTTGCTGCTCGGCCGAGCCGAAGGCCATGATGACCGGGGCCACCATCACCGGGCCGAAGGGCACGATGCGCGGCGCGCCGGCCAGCGCGCACTCTTCTTCGAACAGGTGCTTTTGCACCGCGTTCCAGCCCGGCCCGCCGAACTGCTGGGGCCAGCCATAACCCAGCCAGCCCTTGGCACCGAGGATCTTGGCCCAGCGCTGCATGTCGTCGCGCGTCAGGCGCAGCGAGTTGAGCACCTTGTGGCTCAGGTCGGCCGGCAGGTTGGTGCGCACCCAATCGCGCACTTCGTGGCGGAACGCCTGTTCTTCCGGCGTGAGGTTCAGGTCCATCGCGGCTTGTCTCCAGAGGCGAAATGCGGTTGGCTGCTGCGGCATCACGTCGCTGCGTGCGACATGAGCCTACGCCCACCCTGGGTTCTAGCACGATCGTGCTATTTGACCTTGTCCCTCTGGCGACAAACTCCCCTCGACGGGGCTGCCGTTTACTCGACCCGTTTGACCTTGGCGGTGCGGTTGGAGGTCTCGAACTCCAGGTAGAACACCCCCATCAGACCGCGCCGGATCGTGACCTTGGGGTTGGTGGCGTTCATCACCGCGTTGCTGTCGTCGGCGATCTGCCAGACTTGGCCGTTGGCGAGCTTGATGCGGTCTTTCGGGCCCCAGCCGTCGAAGCGTCCGTCGATCTGGCTGTCGATCGAATCGGCCGAGATGGCGCGCACGGATTTGGCCTCGAAGCCGAACTTGGCCGGATCGGGGGCCGCCGGGGCGGCGGTGGGGGCCGCGGCGGCGGCGCTGGTGGCCGGAGCCTTGGCGCTGGGCAGCGGCAGCGCGTCGTAGCAGGCCAGGCGTTGGGCGGCGTCGGTGATCGCGCGGCAAGCCTGCAGGGTGGGGGCGTTCTCGGCGAGGGCCGGGCCGGCGGCGAGCGCCAGCGACAGCAGGGCAAGGTGTCTCATCGGTCTTCGAAGGTTGGGCGGGTCGGGGCCGTGACGGTACCCCAAGGCCGCGTCAGGGTTTCTTTTCGAGCCGCATCGTGTCGCCCTCGCGCCGCATGTTGAAGCGCGACAGGAAGTTGTTGCCCAGCAGGATGAACGGCATGTTGGCCTGCACCACGCCGGCACTCAGGTTGTAGACCTCGACATCGCCGATGCGCACCGAGTTGAGGTTGACCTCGTAGACCGGCGCGTTGCCGCCGGCGGTGCTGGCCATGCCGCGCCGCCCGTTTTCAAAGCGCAGGCCCAGCCGCTGCGCATCGGCCACGCCCATCGAGATGACTGTGGCGCCGGTGTCGACCATGAAGTTGGCGCTCTTGCCGTTGATCGAGCCATTGGCCATGAAGTGGCCACCGGGGCCGGCCGGCAGCACGATCTCGCCGCCGCCACCACCCCCGCCACCACCGCCGCCCAGGCTGACCGGCGACGCGCCCAGCCGCACCGAGAAGGGCTTGCCACCGATCAGCACCACCGCCTCGTCGGTGCCGATGCTGCGCAGCGTGACGCCGCTGACCGTCTGGCCGACCGCCACGGTGCGCATCTGGCCGTCGATGACCAGGATCGCCTTCGAGCTGCCCAAGGTGCCCGACAGCAGCACACTCTGGGCGTGGGCCGGGGCCACCAGCCACGGCGCCAACGCCATCGAAGAAAGTTTCAGCGCGAAGCGGCGGCGGGGCAGGTGGGGCATGAGGGGCGGGTCAGTCGCGGAAGTTGTTGAAAGACAGCGGCACGTCGGGCACGTCCTTGCGCAGCAAGGCCATCGCGGCCTGCAAGTCGTCCCGCTTGGCGCCGGTGACACGCACCGCGTCGCCCTGGATGGCGGCCTGCACCTTCATCTTGCTTTGCTTGATCAGCGATTGGATCTTCTTCGCCGTCTCGCTGTCGATGCCGGCCTTCACGGGAACGACCAGTTTGAGCTTGTCGCCGCCGAGCTTTTCGGGCTTGGCGGTCAGGTCGAGAAAGCGCACGTCGACATTGCGCTTGCTGAGCTTGGCCATCAGCACGTCCTTGACCTGGCTCAGCTGGAAGTCGCTGTCGGCAAACAAGGTCAGCGTCTTGTCCTTGCCTTTGTCGGCCAGCTCGATCCGGGCGTCCGAGCCCTTGAAGTCGAAGCGGGTGCCGATTTCCTTGTTGGCTTGTTCGGTGGCATTGCGCAATTCCACCAGGTTGGGTTCGAGGACGGTGTCGAAGCTGGGCATGGTCTGGCGTGGGGAAGACGGTGTCGAAAGGGGGCCCGTGAGCCTGCGAAGGGGGTGAACCGCGGCCGGTCCCTGGGGCCGGCGCGGCGGTCGCGCAGGCCGATCAGCGAAAATTCTGCCATGCAGGACCCTTCCGCGATCACCGTCGAGCATGATGCGCCTTTGCGCCAGCACAACACCTTCGGCCTGCCGGCCACGGCGCGGCGGCTGGTGCGCATCACCAGCGAGGCAGATGTTCGCCGGGTGCTGGCCCACCCCGAGCTGGGCCGGGCGCCCAAGTTCGTGCTGGGCGGCGGCAGCAACGTCATCCTGACGCGTGACATGCCCGAGCTGGTGCTGAAGGTCGAGGTGCGCGGCATGCACTGCGTGGCCGAGACCGACCGGGCGGTGATCGTCGAGGCTGGCGCGGGCGAGCGCTGGCACGACCTAGTCGCCTTCACGCTCGACCAGGGCTGGCCCGGGCTCGAGAACATGGCGCTGATCCCCGGCACCGTGGGCGCCGCGCCGGTGCAGAACATCGGCGCCTACGGGCTGGAGCTGCAAGACCGCTTCGAATCGCTCGACACGGTCGACCTGGTGACCGGCCGCACCGTGACGCTGAACGCCGCGCAGTGCAAGTTCGGCTACCGCGACAGCCTGTTCAAGCATGCGCTGGCCGGCAAGAGCGTGATCACCCGCATCCGCCTGCGGCTGCCCAAGCCCTGGCAGCCGGTGCTGGGCTACCTCGACCTGGAGCGCAAGATGGCCGAGACCGGCAACCACGCGCCCGACGCCCGCACGGTTTTCGACTGGGTCTGTGCGATCCGCCGCGCCAAGCTGCCCGACCCGGCCGAGATCGGCAACGTGGGCAGCTTCTTCAAGAACCCGCTGGTCACGGCCGAGCAATGCCGCGACATCATCGCCCGCGACCCGCACGTGGTGCACTACCCGATGGACGATGGCCAGTTCAAGCTCGCCGCCGGCTGGCTGATCGACGCCTGCGGCTGGAAGGGCAAGGCCATCGGCCACGCCGGCGTCTACGAGAAGCAGGCGCTGGTGCTGATCAACAAGGGCGGCGCGATCGGCTCCGAAGTCGTCACGCTGGCCAAGGCGATCCAGGAGAGCGTCTACGGCCGCTTCGGCATCCGGCTGGAGCCGGAGCCGCTGATCGTCTGACGCTGTCGCGCTGCCTGCGCGGGACAAGTCAGGGCACGAATTCGAGCCGCCGGCACAGCGTGTGGCTGGCGGCCCAGGTCTGGCGCAGCGCGGCAGCAGCGGCATCGGCTTCGGCGGCCGACCAGCCGCCCCGGTGGTGCTCGATGGCCTCGGCCTGCGCCGCCAGCGCAGCCAGGCCGAGCAATTGCGCCGCCCCTTTGAAGCGGTGGGCCAAGGCGGGCAGGGCGCCCGCATCTTGCCGCGCGAAGCCGGCCAGCAACTCGGCATAGGCCCGGCTGTCATCGGCGAAGAAGCCGCTCAGCAGCGGGCGCAGCGAGGCCAGCGAGATCAGGCCGCAGAGCTCACCCACGGTGCGCAGGTCCAGCAGCGGCGGCTCGGCCGTGGCCGCGGTGGCGCGGGGCGGCGAGGGCAGGGTGTCGGCGGCCTCGGGCAGCCGGGGGCGGGCCGCCAGCTGCGGCGGGGCATCGGCCGGCGCGGGGCCGGTGCGGCCGAACAGCTGCAGCAGCAGCGCGTCCAGCTCGGGGGTCTGGAACGGCTTGGTCAGGTGCCCATCGACGCCGGCCTCGCGCATGCGCTCGCGCGTGGCGTCGAAGGCGTCGGCCGTCACCGCCACGATCTTGACCTGGCCCAGCGGCGCCGGCATGGCCCGCAGCGCGCGCGTTGCGCTCAGGCCGTCCATCACCGGCATGTGCACGTCCATCAGCACCAGGTCGGGCAGCGCGCGCTCGGCCTCGGCCACCGCCGCCGCGCCGTTGTCGGCAAAGCGCACCTTGTGGCCGGCGCGCTCGAGCAGTGTGCCGATGTACTGGCGGTTGACCGAGTGGTCTTCGGCCACCAGCACGTCCAGCGGCCGCGGCAGGTGGCGGGCTCCGCCGGCGGCGGCCGGCGCTGCCGCCGCGGTGGGCCCCGGCAGCGCGGTCAGTACCGGCAGCGGCAACTCGAGGCTGAACTCGCTGCCCTGGCCGGGTTGGCTGTCGACATGGATGTCGCCGCCCATCAGCCGCGCCAGCCCGCGCGAGATCTCGAGGCCCAGCCCGGTGCCGCCGTGGGCGCGGGTCACGCTCGTGTCGGCCTGCATGAAACGCTCGAACAACTGCCCGCGGGTCGCGTCGTCGATGCCGATGCCGGTGTCGCGAACCTGGAACGCCAGCCACTGCTGGCCGGGCTGCACTGCCCGTGCGCCGGGCCGGGCGGCCACCGGCACCACGCGCAGCGTCACCTCGCCGGTGTCGGTGAACTTGATCGCGTTGGACAGCAGGTTGAACAGCACCTGCTTGAGCCGGGTGCCGTCGGCCACCACCGCGGCCGGCGCGCCGGGCTCGACCCGCACGGTCAGGGCCAGCCCTTTCGCTTCGGCGGCCGGGGCCATCACCGTCTGCACCGCCTGGACCAGCGCGGCCAGGTCCAACGGCGCCAGGTGCAGGGTCAGGCGGCCGTGCTCCAGGCGCGAAACGTCGAGGATGTCGTTGAGCAGCGCCAGCAGGTGTTCGGTGGATTCGCGTGCGGTGCGCAGCGAGCGGCGCTGCGCGTCGTCGAGCCGGCTGTCGTCGAGCAGGCTGAGCATGCCGAGCACACCGTTGAAGGGCGTGCGCAGCTCGTGGCTCATGTTGGCCAGGAACACGCTCTTGCTGTCGTTGGCCACCTCGGCCGCGGCGCGGGCGCTGTCCAGGCCGCGCGCCAGCTCGGCCAGCTCGGCCTCGCGGCGCGAGGCTGCGCGCAACTGCTGCACCAGCAGCAGCGCGAAGCCCACCGTGGCCAGCATCTGCAGAAAGGTCAGGGCCAGCGTCGTGCGCTGGTGCTCGTGCAACTGGCGGTCACGCTGCTCGCTGCGCCGCACCATCGCCTGGCTGGACATCAGCGACAGGCCGTGCACCGGCGTGGCCAGTTCGCCCAGGTCGGCCTGCAGGCGGGCCACGTCGTCTGGCGACAGCGGCGTGCTGACCTCGTCGGACAACAACGGGTCGGCGCGCTGCACGAACGCGTTCAGCCGCCCCAGTGTGGCCAGGTGCTGCGGCGTGATGGGCAGGTCGGCATGCACCTGCTTGGGGTCGACCAGCGTGATGCGGCTGACGAACAGCTCGTAGCGCTCGCGCAGGTGCGCGGCCTGCTCGGCCGAGGCGGGCCGGTCGGTCGGCATCGCGCGCAGCGCGTCCTGCAGCGCGTGAAATTCGGCTTCGAGCTGGAAGAAGCTCCAGGTGATGTTGTTGTCGGCCAGCGTGGCGGCCTGCCCGATCATGCCGTCGAGCCGGGCCTGCAACCAGACCGTGCCGACCAGCATGCCGATCAACACCACGCCGACGCCCCAGACCAGCCGCCGCGCGGCCCAATGGCGCCAGCGGGCCCACAGGCTCGGCTCGTGGTCAGCCATGCGGTCTTATGGCCGCGATCGGCCCGCAGGGCCTGCAGGCCTGCGCCTTCAGCGGCCGGCGGGCAGGGTTCACGGCTGCACGATCAGGCTGCGCAATTGCCAGGCCGAGCGGGCGTAGTAGCGGTCCGAGCGCAGCCGGGCATCGGTGTCGAAGGGGTAGACGATGAACAGCGGCCCCTTGTCGCGCACCCGCATCGGCTCGCCGTTCTGCAGCCGCGCCAGCACCACGTCGAACTGCGTGGTGTCGTCGGTGGGGATGTCGCAGCGGTAGTCGTTCAACGCCACCGCGACCAGCAGCTTGCCGTGGGCACCGGCCTGCGCCAGCACATCGCGCAGCAGCGGGCCGGTGAAGGTCTGCGCACCCTGGTGCCAAGGGGTGTGGGTGACGAGCTGGCGCTGCGGCAGCGCAGCCAGCATCTCGAGGTCGAAGTCGGCCCGGTCGGGGGCGTTGGTGTGCATCACCAGGCCGCTGATCGACAAGACGACCTTGCCTTGCGGCGGCGCCAGCGGCGGCAGTGCGCCGGTGGGGGCGGTGTTGGATGTGTTGGCAGCGCGCGCGGCACTGCAGGCCAGCAGGCCCACCAGGCATTGACGGCGGCTCAACAAGAGGTGGGGCATGACGTGCAAGAAGCGAAAAGGCGATGCGGCCTCGCCGCATCCATCGATGGTCCGAAGAATTCTAGGCGGCGCGCGGTGGCGAAGGCCTCGGCGCGGCACCGGGCGCCCGGGGGCTGGGGGCGCTCAGGCTGCCGAGCGCCTTTTGCAGCACGCGGGCATCGTTGCTGGCGCGGTGGCGGTCGATGCGCAAGCCGGCGCGGGCGCGGGCACAGGCGGCGTCCCAGCGCTCGATCTGCTGTTCGTCCAGCAGCTCGCGCAGGTGGCGCAGGCGAAAGGCCGGCGTCAACCCGGCGCTGTCGTACAGGCGGGCGAGCCAGGCGAAATCGTGGGCCCAGTTGTCGCAGTAGACGCTGCATCCGCCCAGGTGTTCGTTCAGCAGCGCGGCCACCTCGGGGGCGGGCCGGCCGTGGCGCAGCAGCAGCTCGCGCGTCAGGCCGTGCAGGCGCTCGGCGGTGTCGTCCCAGTGGGTCCAGTCGTCGCCCGGTCGCACCAGTGTGCAGCGGGCGTAGCCATCGGGCAGCACGAAGCCGACCTCGATCGGGTAGCTGCCGCGGCCGAAGCCCGAGGCCTCGATGTCGATCACGCAAGGCAGGGTCGTCATCGTCGTGGGCGGTGGGACTGATCTGCCCGAATGTAGCGCCGGTGCCGGTCGGCCGCGAGTCTTTTGTCGCCAGCGTGACAAGGGTCACTCGGGTGGCCCCGGTGGCGGGCCGGGGCCCGCCGGGCTATACCCTTGCAACGTCGCGCCGTGATCGGTGCCCCTTCGTGTTGCCCGCCCTCCATTCAGACCCTTGCCCACCATGATCCCTGCCCATCGCCCGCACCTGACGCACTGGCCGCGCCGTCTGCCGCTGGAGCTGACCGTGCCCGAGACCACGCTGTGGTTCAACCTCGAGGTGTCGGCGGCGCGCTACCCGAACAAGGTGGTCACCTGGTTTCTCGGCCAGCCGATGCGCTATGCCGAACTCAAGGCGCAGGCCGAGGCGCTGGCCGGCTGGTTGCAGGCGCAAGGGGTGCGCAAGGGTGACCGCGTGGCGCTGTTCCTGCAGAACTGCCCGCAGTACCTGGTGGCGTTCTACGCGGTGATGCGGGCCGATGCGGTGGTGGTGCCGGTCAACCCGATGAACCGGGTCGACGAGTTCGGCCACTACATCACCGACCCCGAGACCAAGGTCGTGATCTGCGCCGCCGACCTGGCCGGCATCGTGGCCGAGGCCGATGCGCGGCTGCCGCAGGCCCAACGCCTGAAGGCCGTGCTGGTGACGCGTTATGCCGACATGCTGCCCGCCACCATCGACCCGGCCCTGACGCCGCAGCCGGCGGTCGAGCAATGGCTGCGTGCCGACCCAGCGCTGCCAGTCGGCGCCACGCGCTGGGCCGAGGCCTTCGCCGCGGGCCTGGCACCCGCCGGCCCGCCCGAAGCGACGGTGGACGACATGGCGCTGCTGCCCTACACCTCGGGCACCACCGGGCTGCCCAAGGGGTGCATTCACACCCACCGCACGCTGCTGCCGAACGCGGTGGGCGGCGCGCTGTGGGGCTACGCTTGCGCCGAGTCGATCAGCCTGGCGGTGGTGCCGATGTTCCACATCACCGGGATGATGTATGGCGTGATCGGCTCGGTGATGTGCGGGCTGACGATGGTGCTGCTGCCGCGCTGGGACCGCGAACTCGCCGGCCGGCTGATCTCGCACTACAGGGTCACGCACTGGACCTGCATCCCGACGATGATCATCGACCTGTTCGCGAGCCCCAACTACAAGAGCTTCGACCTGTCGAGCCTGTTGTACCTGTCGGGCGGCGGCGCGGCGATGCCCGAGGCGGTGGCGCAGCGCCTGCTCGACGAATTCGGCCTCAGCTTCGCCGAAGGCTACGGCCTGACCGAGACCGCCGCACCGAGCCACGCCAACCCGCCCGAGCGCGCGAAGCTGCAGTGCCTGGGCATGCCGATCTTCGGCGTCGACTCGATGGTGGTCGACCCCGAAACGCTGCAAGAAGTGCCGGTGGGTGACACCGGCGAGATCGTCACCAGCGGCCCGATGGTCTTCAAGGGCTACTGGAAGCACCCCGACGCGACCGAGGCGGCCTTCGTCGAGCGCAACGGCCGCCAGTACTTTCGCACTGGCGACCTCGGCCGCATGGACGAAGACGGCTACTTCTTCCTGACCGATCGCCTCAAGCGCATGATCAACGCCAGCGGCTACAAGGTCTGGCCGTCGGAGGTCGAGCTGCTGCTCTATGGCCACCCGGCGGTGGCCGAAGCCTGCGTGATCGCCGCGAAAGATGCCTACCGCGGCGAAACCGTCAAGGCCATCGTCGTGCTGCGCGCCGATGCCAAGGGCAGGGTCAGCGAGCAGGACGTGATCGACTGGGCCCGCGAGCACATGGCCGCCTACAAGGTGCCGCGCATCGTGCAGTTTGCCGACGTGCTGCCCAAGTCGGGCTCGGGCAAGGTGATGTGGCGGATGTTGCAGGAGGCCGAGGCCAAGGCCTGACGATCGCTGCGCATCCCTGCTGCGGAAACGCTTACACCCTGGTACGCCGGCAAGAGCCGACCCCGCCTAGCATGGTGCCCCGGCCATAACCGGCCATTGGGGAGGACTCATGCGGGTGTCGAGCGTATGGCGCGGCTGGTTGGCCGCGGTGTCGATGGTGTCGATGACCATGGCGGCCGGCGCGACCGCTCCGCGCGTCGTCTTCACCGACGTGCCCAGCGGCCCGGTCAGCGGCGGCGAGGGCAACCAGGGCGCCTATCTGTCGATCTTCGGCCGCCATCTCGGCAGCCCCGACGGGCTGGGCACCCGCACCAAGGTCACCATCGGCGGCATCGAGGTGGCCAACTACCGCAGCCTGGGCCCATCGCAGGTGGCCGGTCGATTGGGCCTGCAGCAACTGACCGTGCAGGTGGGCGCACTCGGCGGCAAGGCGGCCGGGCAAGCCTGGCCGGTGCGTGTGTCGGTGGACGGCGTGGCCAGCAATGCCGACGTCACCTTCACCCCCAATCCGGGCCGCGTTCTCTTCGTGGCATTGAACGGCAACGACGCCACCGCGGTCGCCAATGACATCAACCATCCCTGGCGCCATTTGCAGAACAACGCCGGTGGTGCCTATGGCGCACTGCGCGCCGGCGATCAGGTGGTGCTGCGCGGCGGCACCTGGCAGGACACGCTGGGCATCGACGGCACCTGGCTTCGCTTTGGCAACGACCCGGGCAAGAAGGGCTCGGCGCCCACCGGCGCCGCAGGCACCGGCTGGATCCACATCACGCGTTACCCGGGCCCGATCGGCGCCAACGCACCGGAGGATGTCCACTACCTGACGCCGGCCAACCAGCGCGGCGGCATCCAGGGGCCTTGGTCGGCCATTCGCGGTGTCTCGGGCGAGTACATCGCGATCTCGAACCTGCGCCTCGAGGTGGACGCGACCGCCAAGAGCGACGCCGCGCCGATCAACCTGCAGTACAGCGCCGGCCCGTGGCAGATCACGAACAACGAGATCGGCCCCTGGCCCTCGACGCTGGCCGCGCCCGGCAACGCCAAGGCCGCGGGCATCAGCGGCGAGGGCCTGGGCGTGGTGATCCGCGGCAACCACATCCACGACATCGCCTGCGCCCAGGGCCGGCCGACCAACCCGCTGGAGAACCACGGCATCTACATCGACGACGACGGCCGCTATGACATCGGCTTCAACGTCTTTGAGCGCATCACCGGCGGCAACGGGCTGCAGATCTACACCAACGGCGGCTTCTCGCAGGTGACCAACAACGTCAGCTTCCACCACAACGTCGTCGATGGCGTCGGCAAGCACGGCATCAATCTGGCCGATGGCAGCGGCAAGAACATCACGGTGTTCGACAACCTCGTGCTCAACACCCAGTACTCGGGCCTGCGCATCAACAGCGTCGACCTGAAGGGTGCCAAGGTCTACAACAACACCTTCTACAACACCAGCCTGAAGGGTGCCTCGGGCTTCTACGGCGCACTGTCGAACGACTGGAACCTCAAGGCCGGCTCGGTCGACTTCGTCAACAACATTCTGCAGCCGGCGCCGGGTACCCGCTACACCGGCGGCTCGGTGGGCTTTGGTGGCGCCGAAGGCAGCTGGAGCAACGACCTGTGGTTCGGCGGCGTGGAGGCTGTGCCTGGCTTTGCGCAGGCGCCCGTGGTGGCCGACCCGAAGTTCGTCGTCGCGGGCAGCGACTTCCACCTGCGCGCCGGCAGCCCGGCCATCAACGCGAGCAGCAGCGCCGTCTCTGCGCTGGTCAAGGACGATCTGGAATCACGCCGCCGGCCGAAGCTGGGCGCCTACGACATCGGTGCGTACGAAGCGCTGGTGCCTTGAGCGCCCCGCCGCTGTCAGGGGCGCCCGCTAAGATCCTCCCCCATCGCCGCGCAAAAGGCCCCCCAATGTCGAGGGGGCTGCTGACGCGGACCTGAGGGAGGGTGAAATGGATTCGATGTTCTGGCGCGCAGGTTTGCGCGCCGTTCGCGCGTGCGTCGCGATGACCGTGGTCGCTGCGGGTCTTTCCGCCTGTGATGGGCCGATGCACCCGCCGCCGCCGATGGAGCTGACAGTCACATCCACCGATGTGACAGCAGCCACGCGTGGCGGGGATTCGCACTTCCTGATCACGGTCACCAACCCCTCCTCGCACGAGGTAAGGGATGTCGAGTTCCTGGAGGCCCTGGACTATGCAAAGACGGGCTTCCGCTCGGCGACCTGCAGCGCCCGGGGTGGCGCCACCTGCCCGGACTTGACGCCGGGCCCATGGACCACGCCGGTGATGCCCGCGGGCAGCTCGCTCACCTTCGACGTGACGGTGGCTGTCTACTACACCGTGACTTCGACTTTCGAGAATGCCTTCAGCGTCCAGTCGGTGCGCCGTACTGGCAGCCCGAGTGCCACGGGCCATGGCACCGTGGTGGCTGATGCGCGGTCCGGCACCTATCGCCTCTACGGCAGCGGGGGTGGTCTTTCGAACGTCACGCTGGAGATGATGGGCAACACCTTGACGCTGGACGATGGCGAAACCTCGCCGATCCACAAGCTGGACGATGGCAGCTATTTGTCGTCGAGCGGCGTCCGGGTCGGCACAGGGCTCGACGTGTTGATTGGCCAGATCGATGCCGGTGGCGGGCGTGAGCCTTTCATCGCTGCCCGCCGCTTCGTTACGGCCGCAGCAGAGCTCGACGGGCTCTCGTTCAACATGTTTGCGAGTGACTTCACCGGTGGGGGTTCTCGCCAGGCGCGCGCGTTCGCGGCCTGGTTCGAGGGAAATACGTTGACGACGTGTGCCGACTCGCTTCTCTCTGCAGAGAACTGCCCCGCCGCGTCGATGCACCACTATGACCTGACCGTCGTCGACGGCATCTTCACCGGGGTCGACGCGATCCACGGCGACAGCCAGACGTTCCAGGTGGCGAAGTCCGGCAGCTCGTTCGTCTTCCTTCGCGCCGACACGGGGCCCGACTTCCACGGTCTGCAGGTGGGCATCGCGGTCCAGGACCGCGCGGATCAACTCGGCGCCTTCGGGACCAACACGAGGGGCGATTGGGGCGGGGCATACCTATCGACCACCGACTATCTCGCGGCCTGGACCACGATGAGCTCGACAACCGTGGACGAATCTGCCTCGATGTCGCCGGTGGCTGGTGCCAACAGCGGCCTGTTGCAGGGGCAGCGATCGAGTGACAGCGCAACGATCTACGCGGCGTTCGATACGGCGCTGGCAGTGGTCATCGCCAACGGCGAACTGCAGCTCTTTTCCGCGGTGCCGCCGCTGCCCTGACGCCGGTGTCGGCGCCCGTCCTCAGAACAGCGACTGCCCCGTCAACGTCGTGAAGCGCTCCAGCGCGTGGCTGCCGGCCAGCGAGTTGCCCGAGGGTTCGAGCTCGGGCGACCAGACGCAGACGCCCAGCCGGCCTGGAATGTGGCCGATGATGCCGCCGCCGACACCGCTCTTGCACGGGATGCCGACGCGGTAGGCGAAGTCGCCGGCCGCGTCGTAGGTACCGCAGGTCAGCATCAGCGCCGACAAGCGCTTGGCCGAGCTGGCGTCGATGATGGTCTCGCCGTTCCATGGGTTGACGCCGCCGTTGGCCAGGAAGGCCACCGCGCGGGCCAGGTCCACGCTGTCCATGCGAATGGCGCAGTGGCGGCAATAGGCGTCGATCACGTCGTCGACTGGATTCACCAGGTTGCCGAAGCTGCGCATGAAGTTGGCCATCGCACGGTTGCGAAAACCGGTGGCCAGCTCGCTGCGTGCGACGCGGTCGTCGTATTGGATCGTCGCGTTGCCGGTGAGTCGCCGCACGAACTCGACCAGCGCAGTTTCGGGGTTCACGAAACGGGTGCACAGCACATCGGTGACGACCAGCGCGCCGGCGTTGATGAACGGGTTGCGCGGCTTGCCCTGCTCGGTTTCAAGCTGCACCAGCGAGTTGAACGCCGAGCCCGAGGGCTCGCGCCCGACGCGGGCCCACAGCGCATCACCTTCGCATTGGTAGGCCAGCGTCAGCGCGAACAGCTTCGACACCGACTGGATCGAGAACGCGGTGCGCGCGTCGCCGCAGGTGAAGACCTCGCCCGCCAGCGTGACCACGGCCATGCCGAAGTGGTCGCCCCTCACCTTGGCCAGTTCGGGGATGTAGTTGGCCACCTGCCCCCGGCCCAGCAGCGGCTGGACCTCGGCATGGATCTGGTCGAGGATGGCTTGGTAGTCGACGAATTCGATGCTGCTCACGGGGGCGCTTGGTAGGGGCGGTTCGATCGGGATGGCGCGATGTGGCGCGCGCGGCCGGATTGTTGCCCAAGCCGCAGGCAGCCCGGGCGCACCGCGGCGGCCACGGGTTTTCGCGGCGGGGCGTGCGCCCGATGCCGTCAGCCCATGAAAAAGGCCCCTCGCGGGGCCTTGCATGGTGCAGAGACTGGCCGGGTCAACGGCCCAGCTGCTGCCAGAGGTACGCAAACTCCAGTGCCTGGCGGTCGGCGCGCTGGGCGTTGTCGGCCGCGGCGCTGTGGCCGCCTTCGATGTACTCGTGGTACAGCACCGGGTGGCCTTGCTCGATCATGCGGGCGGCCATCTTGCGGGCGTGGCCGGGGTGCACGCGGTCGTCACGCGTGCTGGTGATGATCAGCGGCTTCGGGTACTTCACGCCGGCCTTCACGTTCTGGTAGGGGCTGTACTTCGAGATCCAGGCCCACTCTTCGGCCACATCGGGGTTGCCGTACTCGCCCATCCAGCTGGCGCCGGCCAGCAGCTGGTTGAAGCGGCGCATGTCGAGCAGCGGCACCTGGCAGACCACGGCGTTGAACAGGTCGGGCCGCTGCACCATCACCGCGCCGACCAGCAGGCCGCCGTTGCTGCCGCCTTCGATGCCGAGGTGGCGCGGGTCGGTGACCTTGGTGGCGATCAGGTCCTCGGCCACGGCGATGAAGTCGTCGTAGCTCTTCTGCTTGTTCTGCTTGATCGCCGCCTGGTGCCAGCCGGGGCCGAACTCGCCGCCGCCGCGGATGTTGGCCAGCACGAAGACGCCGCCCTTGCTGTACCAGCCGGTGCCGATGGCGCCCGAGTAGTACGGGTTCATCGAGACCTCGAAGCCACCGTAGCCGTACAGCAGCGTCGGGTTGCTGCCGTCGGCCTTGGCGCCCTTGGGCCAGACGACGAAGTAGGGCACCTTGGTGCCGTCCTTCGAGGTGGCGAAGCGCTGCTCGACCTTCATGCCGGTGGCGTCGAAGAAGGTCGGGCGGGCCTTCAGCTTCTCGAGTGCGTCACTGGCGGTGCTGCCCAGCGAGAGCGTGTCAGGCGTCAGGAAGTCGGTGTAGCTGGCGAAGAAGCTCTCGCCCAGCGGGTCGTTCTTGACCTGCGGGTCGTGCAGGCCGGTGACATGCAGCGTGCCGGGGTAGGGCGCGACGATGTCCTTCTTGACCCAGCCGCCCTTGGCATCGCGGTGCCAGGCCTCGGCGCGGCCGGAGACGTTGTCCAGCACGTTCAGCAGCACCTGGCTGTGGGTGGTCGAGTAGCCGGCCAGCGAGCGTGTGGCTGTCGGCGTGAACAGGGCCGTGAGCTTGCGCTCGCCGCGCAGGTAGCCGGCGGCGTCGGCCACCAGCAGCGAGCCGCGCGGCCAGGTGCCGCCACCGACCGCCCAGTCGCTGCGCAGCTCGATCATCACCAGGTCGCGCCAGAAGGCGAGCTGGGCGTCGGCCGGCTTGTCGATCGTGACCGCCTTGTCGCCTTGCCACAGCGCCATCTCGGTGCTGAAGAAGTCGGGCGAGCGGCCGAAGACCACGCGCTCGAAGCCGGGCGTGTGGTCGACCGAGGCGAAGGCCGAGACGTCGGTCGCCTTGCCTTCGTAGACGGTGACGGCGGCCGACAGCGGCGTGCCGCGCTTCCAGCGCTTGATCACGCGCGGGTAGCCCGAATCGGTGAGGGAGCCGGCGCCGAAATCGGTGCCGATGAAGGTGGTGTTCTCGTCGAGCCAGTCGATCGAGCTCTTGGCCTCGGGCAGCGCAAAGCCGCCTTCGACGAACTTGCGGGTGGCCAGGTCGAACTCGCGCACGACGGAGGCGTCTGCGCCGCCGCGCGACAGCGAGATCAGGCAGCGGGTGGACGCGCCGCCCAGGCAGTTCGAGCCGGCCCAGACCCAGTTCTCGTTCTCGGCCTTGGCCAGCGCGTCGAGGTCGAGCACCACGTCCCACGCGGGTTGGGGCTTGCGGTATTCGGCCAGCGTGGCACGGCGCCACAGGCCGCGTGGGTGCTGCTCGTCGCGCCAGAAGTTGTAGAGCCAGCCGCCCTGGTGGGTGGCGACCGGGATGCTCTCTTTCGAGTCGAGGATTTCCTTGAAGCGGGTGCGGTTGGCCTTGAAATCGGGGTGGGCTTCGAGTGCCGGGCGCGACACGGCGTTGCGCTCGCGCACCCAGGTCAAGGCCTTGTCGCCGGTCACGTCTTCGAGCCACAGGTAGGGGTCGGCGGCCGCGGTGGCGGTAGCGGGCGTGGTGGGGCTGGGGGTCTGGGCCATGGCGGAAGAGCCCGCGGCGCCGATCAATGCGGCGGCGAGCGTGGTGAGCAGTTGATTTGGCATGGACAGGCGAGAGGTGGAGGTCGCGGGTGGCGAAGGTGCCTGCCCATCGGGTCGGGCCGGCGCGGCGGATGATAGGCCAGCACCGGCGACCGACCGATCAAGATCCGTCAGCGCCCGATCGGCGTTTCATCGCCGTGTCTGGATCTCTTTCAGGCGCCTTGGTTCCAGCGAGACCGAATCGCGGCCGTTGCCGACGTAGAGATGGCCTTCTTGCACGGTCACCTGCAGCTGCATGCTGCGTTCGGCCATCGCGGCCAGGGCCTGGCTTTCGGCGGCGTCGATCTGCCAGACCTCGAGGTTGGCCAGGCGCGCGACCTTGTTTTCGATGCCGCTCCACCAGATCGGGGTCGAGCTGCTGTACGACCAGATGCGCACCTTGTCTGCCCGGCCGCAGGCCTTGGCCAGGCGCCGGTCGTCGGGCTGGCCGACCTCGATCCACTGCTTCAGCTCGCCGGTCAAGTCTTTCTGCCACAGGTCGGGCTCGTCGGGGTCGGCCAGGCCGGCGGCGAATTCGAGCGCGCCGTGGTCGGTGTCGGCCGGCACCGCGAGCGCGAACGCCAGCAGCCGCATCATCATGCGTTCGTCGGTTTCCGAGGGGTGGCGGGCCAGCGTCAGCGCATGGTCGGCGTAGAGCGCGCGGTCCATGTCGGCGATTTGGAGCTGGGCCTTGAAGATGGTGGATTTGAGGGCCATGGTGCGGGGCCACGAGAAGGCGTGGGGCGGCGGATGGTATCAACCGGCCGCCAGCGGGCCTCCAACGGGCCGGCCGTCAAGCTGAGGCGGGCTGCACTTTCGGGCACGCCGGGCTTCATTCCATGTCGACGGGCAACTCGCGCCGCTCAGCGGCGCTGCGCCGGCCCAGGTCGAGCAAGCGCATCACGGCCAGGGCCTCGCGCGGCGGTACCGGGTTGGGGGCCTGGCCGCGCAGCGCGGCGCAAATGGCTCGGTAGTAGGCGGGGTAGCGGCCGTTCAGCGTGGGCAGCAGGCGGTCTTCCAGCGCGTCGCCGGGCGCCCCGGTGCGCCACAGCGCCAGGGCGCCACGCTGCGGGTCGGCGCCCCAGTCGTCGTCGCGGTCGGGGTCGGCGGCGGGGTCGGGCAATTGACCGGCCTTGAGCCTGTCTTCCTGCGTGTCCAGCCCCCACTTGCGGTAGCCACCGTGCGTGCCGTGCAACACGAAGCGCGCACCGGCGTGGGCGGCCAGCGCGCTGGCGTGCAGCGTCACGCGCAGCCCGTCGACATAACGCAGCTGGGCATGGAACCAGTCGTCAGCCACCGCGCCGTCGCGCACCGCAGCAATGTCGGCGTAGAGCGTCTCGGGCGGGCCGAACAGCTGCAGCGCCTGGTCGATCAGGTGCGGGCCGAGGTCGATCCACAGCCCGCCGCCGGCCGCGGTCGATTCGCGCCAGCGCTCGCGCACCTGGGCGCGGAAGCGGTCGAAATGCAGCTCGGCGTGGACGATGCGGCCCAGTTGGCCGCTGGCGAGCAACTGGCGCACGGTCAGAAAGTCACCATCCCAGCGGCGGTTGTGGAAGACGCTGAGCAACTGGCCGCGCTGCTCGGCTTCGCGCACCAGCTCATCGGCCTGGTGAGCGCTCAGCGCGAAGGGCTTGTCGACGACCACCGACTTGCCGGCCCGCAGCGCGGCCAGCGCGAGCGGGTGGTGGCTGTCGTTCGGCGTGGCAATCACCACCAGCTCGATGTCGTCGCGGCGCAGCAGCGCAGCGGCGTCGGGCTCGACCGCGACCTGCGGCCCCAGCGCGGCCTGCACGGCGGCGGCCTGCGAGCTGGCCACGGCCACCAGCGCCAGCCCGGGCGTGGTGCGCAACAGCGGGGCGTGGAAGGTGCGGCCGGCGTAGCCGAAGCCGATCAGGCCGGTGCGGACCGGGGGCCAGGTGGGGGTGGGCATGCGGGCATTTTGCGGGCCGGGCCGTGCCGGCGGGAAGCCGGGCGGGCACTGGGGTGATTGGCGAGGGCCGGTCGGCACGCCCGATGGCATCATCCCCGTCATCAGATTGACATCCGCCGCCGCCCATGCCTTCGACCTCTGCCTCGACCCCCAACCCGCTGCTCGCCACCTGGACCGGGCCCTTCGGCTTGCCGCCGTTCGACCGGATCCGCCCCGAGCACTTTGCGCCGGCGCTGGCCGAGGCGATGCGCCAGCACCTGGCCGAGCTCGACGCGATCGGGGCGCAGCAAGAGCCACCCACGTTTGACAACACCGTGGCCGCGGTGGACCGCGCCGGCGCGCTGCTGTATCGGCTGGAGGCGGTGCTGGGCAACCTGACAGCGTCGGAGACCTCGCCGGCGCTGCAGGCCGTGCAGCGCGACATGGCCGCACCGCTGGCCGCGCACGACAGCGCGGTGAAGATGCACGCCGGGGTGTTCAAGCGGCTGGACGCCTTGCACGCCCAGCGCGCGAGCCTGGGCCTGACGCCCGAGGCCCTGCGCCTGCTCGAGCGCCTGCACGAAGACGCGGTGCGCTCCGGCGCCCGCTTCGACGCTGCCGCGCAGGCGCGCTACTCGGCCATCATGCAAGAGCTGGCGACGTTGACGACCCGCTTTGCGCAGAACGTGCTGGCCGACGAGTCGAGCTACCTGCTGCACCTGAACAGCGAGGCCGATCTGGCTGGCTTGCCCGGCTTCGTGCGCGCCGCCGCGCGCCAGGCCGCGGCCGAGCGCGGCCTGCCCGAGGGCAGCCACGTGGTGACGCTGAACCGCTCGTTGATCGTGCCGTTCCTCACCTTCTCGGAGCGGCGCGATCTGCGCGAAGCCGCCTGGCGCGCCTGGGTCGAGCGGGGCGAATCGGCCGGCGCGACCGACAACCGGGCGTTGACGCGGCAGATCCTGCAGCTGCGCCAGCAGCAGGCCGCGGCCCACGGCTGCGCCAGCTACGCCGACTACGCGCTGGCCGACACGATGGCCGGCGAGCAGGGCGCCGTGCGGCAGCTGCTGACCGAGGTCTGGCGCCGCGCGCTGCCGGCGGCCGAGCGCGAGCGCCAGGCGCTGATCGCGATGATGCGCACGCACCAGGTCCAGGGCGAGCCGCAGGCCTGGGACTGGCGCTACTGGTCAGAGAAAGTGCGGCAGGCGCGTTACGCGATCGACGAGGCCGAGCTGAAGCCGTACTTCTCGCTCGACAACATGGTGCAGGCCTTGTTCGACTGTGCGCAGCGCCTGTTCGGCGTGCGCTTCGAGCCGCGGCCCGAGGTCAAGGCCTACCACCCGGACGTGAAGGCCTACGAGATGTTCGACGGCTCGGGCCGCAGCGCCGGCCTGTTCCTGCACGACAACTTCGCGCGCCAGAGCAAGCGCTCGGGCGCGTGGATGAGCGACTTCAACTACCAGTCGAAGAACCGCGGCGTGCCGGCGCCGATCATCGTCAACAACAACAACTTCGCGAAGGCCGCCCCCGGTGAGCCGACGCTGCTGTCGTTCGACGATGCGCGCACGTTGTTCCACGAATTCGGCCACGGCCTGCACGGGCTGCTGTCGAACGTCACCTACCACCGGCTGGCCGGCACACAGGTGCTGCGCGATTTCGTCGAGTTGCCGTCGCAGCTGTTCGAGCACTGGCTGAGCCAGCCCGAGGTGCTGGCCCGGCATGCGCACCACTGGCAGACCGGCGAGCCGATCCCGCAGGCGCTGATCGACCGGTTGCAGGCGGCGCAGCGCTGGGGCCAGGGCTACGACACCGTGAGCTACCTGGGCAGTGCGCTGGTCGACCTGGCGTTGCATGCGCGCACCGACGAGGCGGCGCCGGACGACATCTGCGTGTTCGAGCGTGAAGAGCTGGCCCGGCTCGGCATGCCGCCGGCGGTGGGGATGCGGCACCGATTGGTGCACTTCCAGCACGTGTTCGCCGGCTCGAGCTATGCCTGCGGCTACTACGTGTACCTGTGGGCCGAGGTGCTGGACGCCGATGCGTTCGGCGCCTTTGAAGAGGTGGGGAACCCCTTCGATGCAGAAGTGGCGGCGCGCCTGCACCGCCACATCTATGCTGTGGGCGACACGGTGCCGCCCCAGCAGGCTTACACCGACTTCCGCGGCCGCTTGCCGGCGCTGGAGCCCTTGTTGTCGAAGCGCGGCTTGCTCGAAGGCGAGAACTTGGCCGGCGCGTGACCCGGGCGCTGCGGCGCACGGTCCTGGCGCGGCGCTTCGGCGCGCACGAAGCCGGGGCGGTCGCCGCGGGGCTCGAAAGCCGGGCGCTCGCGGTGCTCGAAGGCGGGGCGCTGCTGGTCGAACGCGGGGCGCTCGCGACGCTCGAACGGGCTGCGGTCGGCCGGCGGGCGGCGATCGCCGCCGAAGCGGTCACCCTGGGCCTGCTGGCCTTGATGGCCGTGATAGCCACCACCGGCATGGCCACGGTCGTTGTGGCGCGGGCCACCACGGTGGTTGTTGAAGTAGTCGCCGACACGGCCGTAGCCGCCGCCTGAATTGCCACGCGGGGCACCACCACGCGGCGGGCGCTGCATCGTCTCGGGCGCCGGGCGCTGCGGCTCTAGGCCTTCAACGGTCGCGACTGGGATCGGCTGCGTCGTGTAGTGCTGGATGCGGCGGATCATCGGCACATCGCGGCGCTCGGCCAGCGTGACAGCGCGGCCCGAGCGGCCGGCACGGCCGGTGCGGCCGATGCGGTGCACGTAGTCTTCGGCCTTCAGCGGCAGGCCGTAGTTGATGACGTGGCTGATGGTCGGCACGTCGATGCCGCGCGCGGCCACGTCGGTGGCCACCAGGATGCGCAGCTGGCGCGAACGCAGGCCCTGCAGCACGCGGTTGCGGCGGCCTTGCGGCATGCCGCCGTGCAGCGAGGCGACCTTGTGGCCCATCTCGTGCAGGCGATCGGCCAGGCGGTCGGCGTCGATCTGGGTGCTGGTGAACACGACGGCCTGGTCGACCTCGCGATCGGTCAGCAGCGAGTCGAGCAGCGCGTGCTTGTGGTCGAGGTCGTCGGCCCACATCAGTTGCTGCGCGATGTTCTCGTGCTTGGCGGTGTGGCCGGTGATCTGGATGCGCTCGACGTCGGCGCGCTGCAGGCGCTGGGCCAGTTGGCCGACTTCGCCGTCGAAGGTGGCGCTGGCCATCAGGGTCTGGCGCTTTTCGGGCAGGGCCTGAGCGATGTGCTCGATGTCTTCGATGAAGCCCATGTCGAGCATGCGGTCGGCTTCGTCCAGCACCAGCATCTCGACGTTCTCGAGCACGGCCTTGCCGCTGCCCAGGTGGTCGATCAGGCGGCCGGGGGTGGCGACCAGGATGTCCAGCGGGCTGCGCAGCGCCTTCAGCTGGGCCGGGTAGGGCACGCCGCCGACGACGGTCGTGACCGACAGGAACTGCACATGGCGGCCGTAGTCGGACGCGGCCTTGCAGACCTGCATCGCGAGTTCACGGGTGGGCACCAGCACCAGGATGCGCGGGCCACGCACGACGCCGCGTTGCGGCTTTTGCGCCGGGTCCTTGCGGGCCTCGATCACCTTCATCAGCGCGGGCAGCACGAAGGCCGCGGTCTTGCCGCTGCCGGTGTTCGAGCACACGCGCAGGTCCTTGCCAGCCAATGCGGCCGGAATGGCGCGGGCTTGCACGTCGGTGGGGTTTTCGTAGTTGGCCGCCTTGAGCGCGCGCAACAGGGCCTCGTCGAGGCCGAGCGATTCGAAAGTCATGAAAAGTCCTAGCCACCGGACCTTGAGCGGTACGGGCAGCGGTGGGGCTAATGAAAACATCGCCGCCGACCGCTTGTCTGCCACCTGAAATCAATTCAGGCGCGAGGACTTTCAACATGGGTGAGGCATATCGCTTGAATGTTCTTCAAGCGGCCGACTCACCAGAGGGGAGGTCAGAGGGGATGAACTGCGTGCAATGGGCTTGGCAGCCTCAGTGCAACCGCGAAGTATATCGTAAACCCCGATGTTGTGTGAGTGATTCGAACAGCGCCCAGACACATTCACACAAAATCCACGCTTCATCCTGTCGCCCGATGCCCCCAACACGTCTCGCGTGCCGGGCGGACCACGCCGAAATGTCCGCCGCCTCAATCGCCCCCACCGCCCGCCCGCGCCCCTCGCCACTGTCGGCCCTGTCGACCCTGCGCCTGGCCGGCGGCGTTGCCGCGGCGCTGATGGCGCCGCACGGCGTCAGCGCGCAGACCGCGCCCCTGGCGCCAGCGCCCGCCGCGTCGACCCCGGCCAAGCCGGACTCCAATGCCCAGCGTGTCGAGGTGACCGGCGCGCGCGAGAGTGAGAGCGAGCAGCGCCGGCAGTCGACGGCGGCCAAGATCATCGTCGGCCGCGACGAGATCGAGCGCTTCGGTGACGCGTCGCTGGGCGACATGCTTCAGCGCCTGCCCGGCGTCACGATCGGCGGCAAGCCAGGCCGCGGCGGGGCGATCCGCATGCGCGGGCTGGGCAGTGGCTACACGCAGATCCTGCTCGACGGCGAGCGCGTGCAAGGCGGCCTGTCGCTCGACTCGATCGACCCCGAGATGGTCGAGCGGATCGAGATCCAGCGCGCACCCACCGCCGAGACCGGCGCCCGCGCGATCGCCGGCACGATCAACATCATCACCCGCGAAGGTTTTCGCAAGCGGCTGAACGACCTGAAGCTCGGCTTCGGGCTCGAGAACGGCATCGTCTCGCCGGGCGTGTCATGGACGCGCGACGACAAGTGGGGCGACCTCAGCTACAACGTGTCGATCAACGCGGTGGCATTCCGCCGAGACGACGAGAGCGTCGTGACGACGACCTCACCGGGCTTCGAGAAGGTCGAGCAGGGGCAGTCGTCCGACCGGCGCCAGCGGCTGAACGCCAACGGGCGGCTGCAATGGGCGCTGGACGACGGCGGCTCGTTGATGCTGATGCCGCTGCTGGTGCTCTCGCAAGGTGGTGGCAGGGGCTCGTCGGTGTTTGCGGGCAGCTCGCCCCCGCCCGACCCCCGCTATCAACGCAGCGAGAGCGACTCCGACGGCGGCTTCACGCTGGCGCGGCTGAACGCCCAATGGCGCCACCGCCTGGGTGAGGGCCGCATGGAATGGCGCGGGGGCGTCGGCGCGTCGCAGTCGAAGTTCGACTCGGCGCGCGACTTCTTCGCCAACGATGCGCGGGTCTCCACCCTCGAAGAGCACACCGATGCGCGCGAGCGGACGCTTCACCTGAACGGCAAATACGCGCTGACGGTGGGCGAGGCGAACAGCTTCGTGGCTGGCAGCGAGGTGGACCTGGCGCGTCGCGCAGAAGACAGCCACACCGTGCAGACGGACGCGGGCCTCGACCTCGTCGACAACCTGCGCGCATCGACCCAGCGCCTGGCGCTGTATGCGCAAGACGAGTGGGCCCTCACGCCGCAATGGGCCGCGCACGCCGGGCTGCGCTGGGAGGGCATCACCACCGAAGGCGAAGGCCGCGACGCGCAGACCGATCGCAACCGATCGAGCGTCTGGACGCCGCTGCTGCACGCGGTGTGGAAGCCCGAGCCCAAGAGCCGCGACCAGGTTCGTGTGAGCCTGACGCGCAGCTACCGCTCGCCGACCTTGCAGAGCCTGATGGGGCGCCTGAACATCTCGGCCCAGAACAGCGAAACCAGCCCCGACCGCACCGGCAACCCCGACCTGCGGCCCGAGCTGGCCACCGGCATCGACCTCGCCTACGAGCACTACCTGCCCCATGGTGGCCTGTTCAGCGCGAACGTGTTCCACCGCCGCATCCGCGACCAGATGCGCACACTGACCACGCTGGAAGACGTGCCCTGGTTCCCCGATCGGCGCTGGGTCGCCCGGCCGCAGAACGTGGGCAACGCGACCACGCAAGGCATCGAGCTCGAGGCCAAGTTCAGGCTCAGCGATCTGGTGAACGAGGCACCGCCGGTCGACCTGCGCGCCAACGTCAGCCTGTTCCGTTCGAAGGTCGACAGCGTGCCCGGCCCCGACAACCGGCTCGACTCGCAACCCGGCGGCACCGCCAACTTCGGTGCCGACTATCGCTGGCCCGGCACCCCGGTGACGACCGGCGGCAACATCAACTACACGCCCGGCTACACCACCCGCCTGTCGGACGCGCAGTGGCTGGTGCAATCGGCCAAGCGGGTGCTCGACGCCTATGTGCTGTGGACGATCAACCCGGCGACACGGGTGCGCGTGACCGCCAGCAACCTGTTGCAGCAAGACACCGACACCGTCAGCCTGGTCGGCACCGAGCAGGCCGAGACGCTGTCGCCGAGCTTCGTCAACTGGCGCGTGCAGCTGGAGCTGAAGCTGTAGCGCGCCCAGCGCTACGCCGCGGCAGGGGCGGCCAGAACCTTCACGTTCGCGCCGCCCACCTGCACCACCTGGCCGGCGCGCATCTTCGCGGTCTTGCGCAACTCGACCTGGCCGTCGACCTGCACCTCACCGGCCACGATCATCTGCCGTGCGCTGCCCCCGCTCGGGGCGAGGCCGGTGGCCTTGAGCAAGGCGTCGAGCGCGATGTGATCGCCGCGCAGTTCGAAGTCGATGGTGTCCATCGGCGCGATTGTCGCGCGGGCGCCGCAAGGGGGATTGACAGGCCACGTTGCCTCGTCGCACAGTGCGCCCCTTGCCAGCGCAATCCTGCGCTCGTGCCCACCAACCCGAGGAGGCTGCCATGGATGAAGTCACCAACACCCTCGTCGCGGTTCGCCAGCATCACGCTGCTTTCCTGCGCTGACAGCTGCCACGGCCTGAACCAGGCCTGAGCTCAGCGCCCCCGGCCTCTGCTGCCGGGCGATCCGCACCCAAACCCTGAATTGCTCTGGCCTGCGGGCCAGGCTGCTGCATGCGCGCCCGAATTTCGGCCGCGCTGTGGCCCCCGTTTGTCTCCACGCGGATCACCCACAGCAATGTTCGACACGATCGACTTTCAAACCCTGCGCGGCATCGGCCTGACCCAAGGCCTGGTGGCGCAGATGTTCAACCTTCAAACCGAAGCCGGCGACCGGCTGATGCGCGTTGTCGAGGTGCAGCGCGACCGCTTGCGCCTGCACGACGGCGTCAACGAGCGCGTGGCCCAGGTCTGGCCGACGCTGCGCCTGGCCTTGCAGATGCAGGGCGAGGTGCTGGTAGTCGGCGACTGGGTCGCGGCACGCACCGGCGGCGACCTGGGCGATTCACTCTGGGCCGCGGCCCGCGTGCCGCCGGTCAACCACCTGGTGCGGCGCGACAGCAGCGGCCAACGCCAGACGCTGGTCAGCAACGTCGACACCGCGTTGCTGGTGATGGGCGCAGGGCAGGACTTCAACCTGCGCCGGCTCGACCGCTACCTGGCGCTGGTGCGCCTGGCCGGCGTGTCGCCACTGGTCGTGCTGAGCAAGGCCGATCTGTGCACCGACCCCCGGGCCCGGATCGACGCGGTGCGCCGCCACACCAGCGACGGTGTCGACGTGCTGGCGCTGAACGGCCTCGACGCGGCCAGCGCCGACGCCTTGGCCCCGTGGCTGAGCGAGGGCCAGACACTGGTGCTGCTGGGTTCCAGCGGGGCCGGCAAAAGCACGCTGACCAACCGGCTGACCGGCGCGGCGCAAGACACCGGCGGCGTGCGCCATGGCGACGAGCACGGGCGCCACACCACGACCGCGCGTTCGCTGCACCGCTGCGCCAGCGGCGCTTGCATCATCGACACGCCGGGGCTGCGTGGTCTGCAGCTCGACGCCGACGAGGCCCAGCTCGACGAGGTCTTCGAAGACATCTCGAGCCTGGCGCCGCTGTGCCGATTTCGCGATTGCCAACACCAGGACGAGCCCGGCTGCGCGGTGCGCTCGGCCGTGCCCGCCGGGCGGCTGCTGAGCTACCACAAGCTGCAACGCGAGGCCCGGCGCCACGAGATGACGGTGTTCGACAAGCACAAGCTGCTGAGCGAGTGGAAGACGCGTGGCCGCGAGGCCAAGGCCGTGAGCCGCGGCAAGCGCGGTTGACAGCACGGCTTTTTGGTGGCTCATCGACTGAGCCACTGGCTGCCTACACTGTCTTCTGCACTGACTGACCTGCCATGCCGACTGAGGAGGAGAGGGAGGAGACGTCGCCGTTGGGGCGACCGCGTCCGCCCCTGGGCCGGGCGGGTGAGTCGGTGTGGCGCGGCCTCGTCCGGGGCCGTGCATCGACGGTGACATGGAAGGAAAACACATGACGACATCAACCCCCTGGATCCGCGGCCTGGCGGCGCTCGCCCTGGTGCTGGCCGGCTCGGCGCAAGCCGACACGCTGGCCAGCGGCTTCATCCCCGCCGAAGGCCGCGTCGACATCGCGTTCGACGCTGGCAGCCAGGTGCTCTACATCAGCGGCGGCCCGCAGGTGCGGCGCTTCGACTTCAGCACCAAGAGCTTCCTGTCGCCGCTGGCGCTGGGTGGCTCGACGATGGGCCTGGACATCTCGGCCGACGGCAAGAAGCTGGCGGTGGCCAACGCGTCTCGCGGCACGGACGAGAACTTTGTCGACGTCGTGACGCTGAAGACCGGCAAGGCCAAGCGCGTGTCGTTCCCGCTGGCGTTCTACGAAGGTGGCACCTACACGGTGGCCTACGACGCTGCGGGCAAGCTGCTCGTCACCAGCCTGTTCGAGGGCTCGGGCACCACGCCGCTGCGCCGCTACGACCCGGTCACCGGGCTGAGCGATCAACTGGGCGAGTTGCGCGTGCCGGCGATGGTCAGCCCGAGCGCCACCCACCGCTACGTGGCGGTCGCCGAGGGCAACATCTCGAGCGGGCCGTACGGCCGCTACGTCACCGGCGACAGCAGCTACCAGTCGTCGAACACGACGAACTGGTTCCTGTTCGAGATCGCGATCGCGCCCAACGGGTCGCAGATGTCCGTGCCGACCTACGCCGGCACGTTCATCGACGACGCCAAGAAGACCTTCCCGTCGGTGGGCACGTATGCCGGGCAGACGCCGATCGGTGCGGCCTATGCGCCCGCCGGTGACGTCGTGTACTTCCCGTTCGCGCAGAGCAACTTCGTGGCCGAGTACGACCGCAAGACGATGACCGAGCGGCGCCGCTTCACCGTGCCGGGCAACTTCGACTGGCAGGGCAACGGGGCATTCGGCGAAGGCCGCACCAAGGTGTCCGCAGACGGCCGCTTGCTGTTCGTGACGCTGGACAACGGCATCTTCTACCAGGAGCTGGCGGCCGTGAACTGATCGTGATCGCGTGAGGTGCCGGGGAGACAAAGGTCGCCAGAACAAGCATTGAAGCGACCGGTTGAGATCGGCGGCTGACCCGGGAGCGGTGGCCGCACGACAGGCAGCGAAGACTGCCACAGGGGAGGAGCTGATGGCGGGTTGGCACGCGTGTGCCAACCCGCCACTCAGTCTTTTCGAAGCCGGCTCGCGGGGCCGGCGGTTGCGTTGGTCAGGGCTTGGCCGGCTGGCTGGCTTTCCACTGCTCCACGGCCTTCATCGCAGCGTTGACGTGGCCGTCCGGGTCCATCGCGGCGTAGGCGAGCAGCACCTTGCCTTGCGGGCTGATCACGTACGAAATGCGGTTGGCCATGTTGGGCACCACCGCGATCGTCGCGTCGTACTGCTTGATGATCTTGGCGCCCGGGTCGGCCGCCACCGCGAACTGGTTGCGGCAGGCCTCGACCGAGAACTTCTTCAGCGTGTCGATGTCGTCGTTGGACATGCCGATCACGGTGGCGCCGAGGGCCGCGAACTTGGGCGTGGCCTCGGCAAACTGGTGTGCCTCGACCGTGCAGCCGCTGGTGAAGGCCTTGGGGTAGAAGTACAGCACCACCGGGCCTTTCTTCAGCGCGTCGGCCAGCACGAAGCGGTACGGTTGGCCGCCCAGGGCGGCGTCGGCACTGAAATCAGGGGCGGCGGCCCCCACGGCCAAGGCGGCCTGGGCGGCCGGTACTGCCAGGCTGGCGACGCAAAAGGCGGCGGCGCTGAGCGCATGGCCACGGGCAAACAAAGCGGTGTTCATCGGCGGGTCTCGCAAACAAGAATGGGCAGGGTCGTCGGGTCAAGGCTTGGCGCATTCGCAAGCGTCGTTGCCCATGTCCAGGATGATGCGCCAAACGCCGGGCGCCTCTTGCCGCCAGACCGAGTTGAAGCGGGCGACCAGCTTGCCGTTGGGGTCGCGCACCGGGCCGCTGCTGAGCGCCAGCTCGCCGGTGGTCATCACCTCGACGTTGTCGGGCTCCCACGAAAACGGCGCCTGCGGGCCGTCGAAGAATTTCTTCCACGCGGCGGTCACGGCCTCGGGGCCGCGCAGCGAGCCCTTGCTGCCCTGGAACACCGCGTCGGCCGACAGGAACTTGGCGAAGGCGGCGAAGTCGCGGTCGGCCATCGTCTTGGCGAAGGCGCGTTCGGTGTCGGAGACGACCTTGCGCAGTTGCTCGGGGTCGGGAGCGCCGCCGGATGCAGCTTGGGCATGCAGGGGCGCGATCGCGCCGAGCGCCAGGCCCAGCAGGGCCAGGAATCGAAAGGGGGTCGGCATGGCAACGAGGGGGGTGAACGGTGCGGCGGTTGTACCAGTTCCCGCCCCTGCGCATCAGGGGCCCGACCCCAGTTCCTTCAGGTGGTCTTCGGCCTCTTGCACGTCCTTGCCGTACTCGGCCAGGTAGCGGCTGCGCTCTTCGCTGCTCCACTCTGCCGCCGAGAACGCGGCCAGCGGGTAGGGCTTGGTGCGGTGGACCGTGCCGATGCGGCGCGGCATCAGGGCCCGGTCGGGAAAGGTGTCGGGCTTCAGCAGGAAAGCGTCGACATCGCGCAGCACCAGCGGAAAGGTCGGTTGCATGTCGCGCAGCAGCTTGCCGAACACCTGCAGCTTGAACTCGGTGGGGCCCACCCCCAGCTCTTCGTTGAAGTTCAGCAGCGCCAGCGGCCGGCCATCGGCGTCGTCGACACGGCCCGTCACGACATAACGGCCCGGTTGCATCACCTGGGCCGGCAGGTACAGGCTCAACGACCCCGCCTCGACCGCCTCGCGCACGCCTGCGCCCCAGGTGGCCGGCGAGCCGGGCGAGTGGATCACGTCGAAGAACGCGTAGCCCGGGTGCTCGCCCGATTGCAGCGCCAGCTCGACACGGATCACGCCGTCGAGCTCGGCAAAGCCGTCGCGCGCGGGCTGCAGCCGAAAGCTCAGCACGTTGTCGCCAGCCACGGTGTCGCCGCCGCGGCCGTCGTCGGTGAACTGCACCGTCACCGGGGCCACGCGCGAAGGCCGCGCGCCGGTGGCGCCCTCGTGGGCCATCGCCCGAGGCACCTGCAGTGGCAAGGTGCGGCCCTCGCCGTCGACCGCGGCCACGGTGAACAGCACGCTCTCGTCGCCCTGCGAGTACACGCGCTCCTGCGTCGTGCGCAGCGTCAACCCTTCGATCGCCGGGCCGCCAGGCTCGCGCAGCGGCCGCTCGGTGGCGACCGGCTCGTTGGGGTGCACCTGGTCGGGGTGCTCGGCCAACGGGCGCGAGTCGTGCGGGTAGCGGGTGGCGTGGCGGTAGCTGTCGAGCGCGCGGCGTGCCCGGTCCAGCCGCTGCTTCCACAGCTCACGCGCGGCGCTGCGGTCGGCCACTGGCGCGCCCGATGCGGGGGTGGCAGCGTGGGACCCTGGTGGTGCGGGCTCGGGGGCTGCGACGGCGGCCGGCGCCGCGGCGGCCTGCGGGCTGTCGCCCGAGGCCCACCACAGCAGCACCGCGCCCAGCCCCAGCGTCGCCAGCGCGGCGGCGGTGCGGCGGGGGCGCATCGCTTAACGCGCGTTGGCTTCCATGTCGGCGCGCACGCGGCCGGTGATGCCGCCCCAGTTGCCGCTGGTGTAGTGGTTGTAGCTCTCGGTGCTGTCACGGTAGGCGACGGTGTGGTAGGCCCACTTCGCGCGGCCGCCTTCGTTCTTGGCCGTGCCCAGCGTCAGGTCGTTGCAGAACCAGTCGCTCGGGTTGCAGAACGAGCCGTTGCCGCTGCCCGAGACACCGCCGCTGGAGTGGTAGGCGACGACCTCGTCGTCCTGCCCCGGCAGCACGAACGAATACACCGTGCCGCTGGCGCCGGCGTACATGTTGAACCAGGTCGCGCGGGTCGAGCTGTGGTCGTACATCGCACGCGCGGTGCTGGTCTTCAGGTCGGACACCAGCGGCTCGTCGAGCGCCCAGTCGCCCGCGTCGGCCAGCTCCGAGCCGCCGGCCGCGCCGCCGCTGACGTCGACCCATTTGATGTTCCAGCCGGTCTGCGAACTGCCATTGAGGTTGCCGCACTGGCCCTGGCTGTTCGGGGTCGCGTTCTTGACCATCCGGCTGGTGCCGCCGTACATCGCCAGCGAGTAGCCGATCTGCAGGTTGCCCGCGCTGTGGACCGCGATGTAGCACCAGTTCTGGCCGGTGCAGTAGCAGTCGAGCGCGTCGCGCACGAGGTAGTTCTGGTCCGAGACGTGGTTGTAGCCGTCCCAGTTGACCGATTTCTTGTTGACCCCGGCGTTGGTGGTCGCTGGTCCCCAGTAGCTGAAATCGGCGTGATTGCCGAGCTGGCCGCCGCCGGTGCGGCCGTTGATCCACAGAGAGTAGTTCGTCGCATGTGCCAGGGCGAAGAACCCCGCTGCGAACAACACGAACCACGACACCCCACGCACGATGCGCTTCGCCATGACCGTCTCCTGCAGTAGTTTTTAGAAAAAAGCACGCTCGTTCGAAAACGTGCCCGCACACTATGCGACTGAGCAGGAGCCGGGAAAACGGGGGAATTCCCGCAATGCAAAACGCGCCCATCGGGCGCGTTGTTTGCTCTGCCGGCCGAGAAGCCCGGCCGGCAGAAGGGAGCGTCAGCCGACGCTCAGGGCAGCTTGAGCGTGTCCTTCAGGAACAGCACGGTGGCGTAGAACTGGTAGTCGGCGTTCTCTTTGCGCTGAAAGCCGTGGCCTTCGTTTTCGGCCCGCAGGTACCACACCGGTGTGCCGTTGGCGCGCGCGCGCTGCACGATCTGCTCGGCCTCGGTCCACGGCACGCGCGGGTCGTTGCGGCCCTGCACGACGAACAGCGGCTTGGTGATCCGCGCGGCGTTGGTCAGCGGCGAAATCTTGTCGAGAAAGGCCTTCATCGCCGGGTCGCGCTCGTCGCCGTATTCAACGCGGCGCAGGTCGCGCCGGTAGCTCTCGGTGTTGTTCAGGAAGGTCACGAAGTGCGAGATGCCGACCACGTCGATCGAGCCCGCGATGCGGTCGGCGTAGTTCGTCGACACCGCCAGGCTCATGTAGCCGCCGTAGCTGCCGCCGACCACCACGATGCGTGACGCATCGAGGTTAGGCTGCGTCGCGATCCAGTCGATCAATGCGCCGATGTCCTTCACCGAGTCTTCGCGCTGCATGCCGTTGTCCAGCGCCAGGAAGGTCTTGCCGTAGCCGGTGGACCCCCGCACGTTGGGCTGGATCATCGCGATGCCCATCTCCTCGATGAAGTAGTTGTTACGGTTCAGGAAACCGAACTGCGACTGGCCTTCGGGCCCGCCATGGATGTTGATCAGCACCGGCCGCTTGCCGCCAAAGCGCGCCGGCGGCAGCGTCAGCAGGCCCGAGATCGTGCGGCCGTCGAAGCTCTTCCAGCGCACCAGCTGTTGCGGTGCGAAGCGGGTCGGGTCGACACCCGCCGGGGCGTAGGCGCGGGTCCACTGCTCGACCTTGCCGCTGGCGGGGTCGAGGCTGTAGATCTGGCTCGGGCCGGCCGAGCCGTTCAGGCCGAAGGCCAGCTCGCCGCGCTTGGGGTGGAAGTGCAGGCCACCCAGGTTGCCGGCCGGCAGCGCCGGCACGTTCACTTCCTTCAGGCTGCGGGTGTCGATCAGGTGCAGCTTGCCCTGGCCGTCTTCGTTGACGTTCAGCGCGGCCAGGCGGCCGTCTTCCGACAGGCTGCTGCCCGCCACGTCCCACGAGATGTGGTTGGTCACGCGGGTGATCTTGCGCGAGGCCAGGTCGACACGCTGCAGCTCGTTGAACTCGCCGGCGCGGTCGCTGGTGAAGAACAAGGCCTTGTTGTCGCGTGAGAAGCCCGCGGCCAGGTGCGTGGCGCGGCCCTTGCTGCCCGGTGCCGGCAGCAGCTGGCGGCGCTTGCCGGTGGCCAGGTCGAGCAGCCAGATCTGCGACTCGTTGGCCGAGACGTAGTTGGTCAGTGCGACTTGCTTGTTATCCCACGAGACGCTGGCCGCGTTCCAGCCGCCACCGGGCAGCTCGGTGACCTTGCGCCGCGCCGCGGGCTGCAGCGGGTCGATCAGCCACAGCGTGGTGTCGATCGTCGGCCGTGCGCCGCCGGCGGCGGTGCGGTCCAGCGGCACCGAGGTGTACAACAACCGGCTGGCCACGCCGCGCTTTTCGTGCAGCCAGGTCTCGAGGTTGTGGCGCTGGTCCGGGTCGGTCAGCAGCGTCGTCTCGCGCGTGTCCAGCGCCATGCGGTAGAGCTGGTTGACCTCGTTGCCGCCGCTGGCGCGCTCGAACACGATGTACTTGCCTTCGAGCGGCTCGTACTGCGCGCTGGTCACCGGGTCGGCAAAGTCGGTCAGCCTCTCGGGCTCGGCCAGCGGGCTGGCCACGCGAAACAGCTGCGGCGTGCTGCCGCCGGCCGGCCGGTGGGTCACCAGCATCTCGCGCTTGCCGGGGTGCCAGTCGACGAAGCCGTGGCCGCGGAAGTCGGTGTACTTGTCGACCGCCTGCACCAGGCTGCGCGGCACCGGGGGGATGCCTTCGACATGCAGGTTGGCGTTGGGCGCCAGCGTGTCGGCCGCGGCCGCGGCGGAGGCGGCTTGTGCCGGCGATGGCGCAGCGGCGGTGGCCGAAGAGGGGCCGGAGTTGGCGCAGGCGGCCAGCATCAGCGCGGCGGCGGCCAGCGCGGCCAGGCCGCCGATCGGGCGGGGAAGCAAGGCAGGGGTCATGTGGAGGCTCGTGTCGTCACTTCGGGTGATCACGTCAACACGCGGATGGCGTCATTCGTGAGGGGCTCGCCGGGTCGGGTGGCGCCGGCGCCGCGGCACTTTACCCCTCGTGGCCGGCAGGCCCTAACATGCCGCGTTTCGCCACTTGCCTCAGCTCTGCCATGGCCGCTGCCAGCCTGCTTGCCCTGATCGACGACATCGCCACGGTGCTCGACGATGTCGCCCTGCTGACCAAGGTGGCGGCCCAGAAGACTGCCGGCGTGCTGGGCGACGACCTGGCGCTCAATGCCCAGCAGGTCACCGGGGTGACGGCCGACCGCGAGCTGCCGGTGGTCTGGGCGGTGGCCAAGGGCTCGCTGGTCAACAAGGCGATCCTGGTGCCGGCGGCGCTGGCGATCAGCGCGGTGGCGCCGTGGCTGATCACGCCGCTGCTGATGGTGGGCGGCGCCTACCTGTGCTTCGAAGGCGCCGAGAAGCTGGCCCACCGCATGCTGCACAGCGCGGCCGAAGACCTGGCCGAGCACACCGAGCTGACGCAGGCGCTGCTGGCCGGTGAGGCCGACCTGGTGGCGTTCGAGAAAGACAAGATCAAGGGCGCGGTGCGCACCGACTTCGTGCTGTCGGCCGAGATCATCGCTATCACGCTCGGCAGCGTGGCCGGCACCGCGCTGGCCACCCAGGCCAGCGTGCTGGCGCTGGTGGCGGTGGTGATGACGATCGGTGTCTACGGCATCGTCGCCGGCATCGTCAAGCTGGACGACGCCGGCCTGGCGCTGAGCAAGCGCCCGGGCGCGTTGTCGCAGCGTGTGGGGGCGCTGCTGCTGGCCGCGGCGCCCAAGCTGATGCGGGTGCTGGCGGTGGTCGGCACCGCGGCCATGTTCCTGGTCGGCGGCGGCATCCTGGTGCATGGCTTTCCGGCGCTGCACCATGCGATCGAGTCTGCTACTGCGGCGCTGCCGTCGGTGGGCTGGCTGGTGACGGCGCTGGCCGATGCGCTGACCGGTGTCGCGGCCGGTTTCGTGGTTGTCGCGGGCGTGTTGGGGCTGGGGGCGCTGCGCCGCCGCTTGTCGGACAAAAGCTGACAAGACGTCACGCCTGGCGCCGACACATCCGATCGGCGTCCGTCCGCTGTCAACCGGAGCCTGGGTGCTTAGAGTTAAAGCCATACACCCGGAACCTCCAGGTGCCTGTGGAGACCTCAAATGGACATCTGCATCGAAACCACGCCGTCAGCCCAACAGCGTTACGAGCTGCGGTTCCAATCCTTGTTCAACCAAGGCCGCGCGATGGTTTTCCCGTGCAATGAACACGGCCAGGTCGACCTGGACGCCTTGAGCGAGCGTGCGCGCGAGAACTACTTCTACGCCCGTGCCGTGATCGGCTTCGAATACGCCACCCCGGCCGTCACGCCGGACTACTCGCACTGACACCCTGACCCGGCCTGGCGGCTCGCCAGGCCGTCAGCGGCGCCTGAGGCCTTCACCCGCCACCGCGGGCGTATCGCGCCAGCAGCGCCGAGCGACGCGGCGGGTGCAGATTGGCCAGGCTCACATCGCCGCCATAGTGCGCCAGCACCTTCGGGTCCATCACCCGAAACCACAGCGGGGGCACATAGGCTAGCAACAGCATCGCCGCATAGCCCGAGGGCAGTTGCGGGCTCTGCGCGAAATGGCGCAAGGCTTGGTAGCGGCGGCCCGGGTGGGCGTGGTGGTCGCTGTGGCGCTGCAACTGGTACAGAAACAGGTTCGACAGCACGTGGCTCGAGTTCCACGAGTGCGTCACGTTGCAGGGCTCGCGCCGCCCGTCTGGCCGTTGCGCGCGCAGCAGGCCGTAGTGCTCGATGTAGTTCACCACCTCGAGCAGCGACGCGCCGTAGAACGCCTGCACGGCCAGAAACAGCAGCACTTTGGGCCCGAAGGCCCACGCCAGTGCGCCGAACAACACCAGCGTCATCGCCCAGGCCTGCAGCACCTCGTTGCGCCAGTGCCAGGCGGGCAGCCCGCGGCCGGCTAAGCTGCCACGTTCGATGTGCCAAGCCGAACGCACGCTGCCGATCATCGTGCGCGGCAGAAAAGCCCAGAAGCTCTCGCCCATGCGCGCGCTGGCCGGGTCGTCCGGCGTGGCCACGCGCAGATGGTGGCCGCGGTTGTGCTCGGTGTAGAAATGCCCGTAGGCCACCGGCGCCAGCGTGACGCGTGACAGCCAGCGCTCCCAGCGTGGCCGCTTGTGGCCCAGCTCGTGCGCGGTGTTGATCGCGACGCCGTTGATGCCGCCGACCGTGAGCACCAGCCCGATCCACCCGGTGGCCGACAACGGCGCCGTGGCCGCCAGCGCACAGCCGATGATCGTGGCCGCGTACTGGAACGGGATGAACGCGACGACGATCGCGCGGTAGTAGTTGTCGGCTTCGAGCGCGGTGGTGCTGCCGTCCGGCGGGTTGCGGGTGTCCGGGCCGAGCAGCGCGTCAACCGTCGGGATCACGCCGTACATCACCGACGGCAGCAGCCAGAGCCAGAACTCGGCCCCGCTGCGCCAGAAGTTCACCAGGTGCCAGGCGGCGGCGAAGGCGAAGAACGGGCTCAGCAGCCACAGGTAGCGGCGCGGGTCGCGCCAGCGTTGGGCCCCTGCGGGCGACGGCGTGGGCAGCGGCGGCAGCGTGTTCTCACTCATGGCCCAATCGTCGCGCGCCTGGCGGCTGGGGTCAATGTGCCGTGCCAGCGGCGGCGCCGGTGGTCGGGCGCATGAATATTCGTGCGGTGCCGCTGTGTCGAGTTGTGGTGAAGGCAGCCGCCGCGGCCGCGCGTTTTCGCCGGCGGCCCCCCCGCAGCGCGGCTGGCGATGGGCGTGCAGGCCTGGCGGGCGAGTCGTTACATCCGCGCGTTGACGGCCCAGAGGCTGGCCGGAAGCATCGGGATGGTCGGCGTCTCCTCTCAGGGCGCCCCCGTCCTACCCAACCAAAGGTCCGTCAATGAAAGACACCACCCGCTTCTTGAACGCGCGCCATGGCGTCGGCGCCGCCCTGCTGCTCGGCGTATGCGCTGCCCAGGCCGCCGTCACCTTGAGTGCCGATGGTGTCGGCAACACCTACGAATTGATCGAGTCGAAGAAGTTCGGGATCGAGGTGCCCGATTGCAAGCACAACGTGCGGCATGTGCGCGAAGCCCTCGACAGCGAGCTGAAGAAGTACGTGTTCGCCTTCGACATCCACCGCGATCTCGACGACGACCGCTGCAGCGCCACCGACCGCCAACGGGTGGAGATCAAGACATCGCCCGAAGGCTCGCCCACCCAGCAGCACACGCGCGGCGAAACCGCCTACTACCGCTGGAAGTTCAAGCTGCCCAGCGGCTTCCAGCCATCGCCCAGCTTCACGCACATCCACCAGGTCAAGGCCTACGGTGGCGACGACGATTCGCCGATCCTCACGCTCACGCCGCGCTTCGGCAACCCGAGCACCTTGCAGGTCATCTACACCGGGTCGTCCAACAGCGGGGTGAAGGCCGAGGTCAACCTGGCGCCGTTCATCAATACCTGGGTCGAGGCGTACGTTCGAATCCTGAACGATGACAACGGCAGCATCCAGGTGACCCTGCGCAGGCTCAGCGATGGCGCGTCGTTGCTGTCGTGGAAAAGCGGCACGCTCGACACCTGGCGCACCGGGGCCTCCTACAACCGCGGCAAATGGGGCATCTACCGCAGCCTGGACAACAAGTCGTACCTGCGTGACGAGACCGTCCTGTTTGCCGACTGGTGCGTGACGGAGACGGCCAAGAAGGATTGCCCGAGCGCCATCAAGAAGCAGTAGAAGGCGCCGCGGGCCCGGGCCTCGGGCATCATGCGCGCCATGGCCGCCGCCCCCCACCACCACAGCGTCGTGCTCGGCTCGCCGTGGCCGGGCGTGCACGGCACCTGGATCGACAGCGCGCGCCACTTCGGCCGGCACTGGCACGCCAGCTTCGGGCTGGGCGTGGTCGAGCAGGGCGCGCAGCGCTCGGCCAGCGGGCAGGGCGATGTCGAGGCCTTTGCCGGCGACCTGATCACCACCAACCCGGGCGAGGTGCACGATGGCCGGCCACTGGGCGCCGACTCGCGGCGCTGGCGCATGGTCTACCTCGAGCCGCAGGTGGTGGCCTCGGTGGTCGAGGCGCCGGCCGACCTGGCGCTGACCCGGCCGGTGCTGCGCGACCCTCGTCTGGGCCAGGCCATGCGCCGCCTGCTGGACCGGCTGGCGCGCTGGAACGCCGGCGCTACCACCGGCGCCGATGCACTGGCCTGCGACGAAGCGCTGGCCCACGCCTGCGGCCTGCTGCTGCAAGGCCACGCCAACGTGGTGCGGCGTGACGCCCCGGTCGGGCTGGCGGCCCAGCGCATGCTGGCCGTGCGCGATCGCCTGGCCGACGACCCGCTGGACGTGCCCAGCCTGGACCGGCTCGCCGCGCTCGCCGGGCTGAGCAAGTTCCAGCTGCTGCGGCAGTTCCAGAAGGTCTTCGGCCTGACGCCGTTCGCGTGGCTGCTGCAGCAGCGCGCCGAGCGGGCGAGGGGGCTGATCCGCCTCGGCGCGGGCCTGGCCGAGGCCGCGGCGGCCAGCGGCTTTGCCGACCAGAGCCACATGACGCGGACCTTCGCCCGCCACTTCGGCTACACGCCCGGCGCGTGGCAGCAGGCCGCCGGGCGCTGACCGCCCGCTGCAACCACGTTCAAGACCGCGGCGCGTTGCGTCGCGAGACTGCGGACCCTGGAATGTCTTTCAAGGGTCTTGCATGTCCGTACCGTTTGAACCGCTCGCATCGCGCGAGCCCCGAGAGTCTGTCAAGGGCCAGTGGCTGTGCAGCCTGGCGATGGGGCTGGTCGGCAGCACCGTGGTCGCCAGCCAGCTGATCGGCCAGAGCGTCGAGCCCTTTCTCGCCACGGCCTTGCGTCATGCCGCGGCGTTGCCGGTGTTCTTGCTGCTGATGCACCGGGCCGGCGCCCGCTGGCCGCGCGTGGGCTGGCGCGACGGTGTGCTGTTGCTGCTGCAGGCTGCCGCGGGCAGCGTGGGCTACATGGTGCTGTTGATCGAGGGCGTCAGGCGCTGCGGCGCGGCCGATGCGGGCATCGTCGCCGGCACGCTGCCGGCCGTGTCGGCGCTGGTGTCGGTGCTGTTCCTCGGCGAACGGCCGGGCTGGCGCCTGGCGGTGTCGGTCGTGCTGGCCACAGGCGGCGTGATGGTGGTGGCCGCCGCGCCGGGCGCGGCCGATGCCGCCGCACCGCAGCGTTGGCTGGGCATCGCGCTGGTGCTGGCGGCCATCGGCTGCGAGGCGCTGTTCATCCTCGCCAACAAGCGCCTGGCCAACCCGGTGCCGGCGCTGGCGATGTCGACCTTGATGAGCGCCGGCGGCCTGGTGCTGTCGGCGGTGCCGGCGGCACTGATGATCTACACCTCGCCGTCGGTGCTGGACGCCCGGGCCCTCGGCGTGATCGCCTACTACGCCTGGGTGCCCACGGTCGGCGGCTTTCTGCTCTGGTATGCCGGCAGCGCCCGCACCAGCGGCACGCGGGCTTCGTTGGCCACCGCCTGGCTGCCGGTCTCGGCGCTGCTGCTGTCGGCCCTGTGGCTGGGCGAGCCGATCCGCCTGGCGCAGTGGGCGGGGCTGGGCTGTGTGCTGCTCGCCGTGGTGCTGGCGGCGCCCTCGGCCAAGCCACCGCGCCGCCAGCGGCTTGACCCTCACGCTGCGTAAGGGTTGATACTGCGCGGTTCCGAACCCGACAGGAGCGCGCTTGCTGAAAGTAGGAGAGCTGGCCCGGCGCAGCGGGCTCACCGTGCGCGCGCTGCACCACTACGACAGCATCGGGCTGCTGCAGCCGTCGGCCCGGTCTGGCTCGGGCTACCGCCTGTACGACGACCAGGACGTGGCGCGGCTGCACGGCATCCAGGCGCTGCGGGGCATGGGGCTGACGCTGGCCGAGATTGCCTCGCTGCTCGATGCGCACCACGGCACGCCGCTGCCGGCGCTGATTGCACGCCAGATCGCTGCGCTCGACGAGCAGATCGAGCGCAGCCGGCAGCTGCGCTCGAAGCTGACGCTGATGCATTCGCTGCTGGCCACCGGCGGCCAGCCGAGACTGGACGATTGGCTGGGCGGGCTGTCGCTGATGAACGCCTGTGCGCAGTACTTCAGCGCCGAAGAGATCCAGCGCCTGTTCGAAGACTGGGCGCGCACCGAGGCCGAATGGCCACCGCTGGTGGCCGAGGTGAAGGCCGCGATGCAGGCCGGCGTGCCGACCGATGCACTGTCGCTGCAACCGCTGGCCCGCCGCTGGATGGACCTGACGATGCGCTGGATGCGTGGCGACATGCGGCTGCTCAAACGCTGGCGCCAGATGCTCGAGGAACAGCCGGTCAGCCACCGCAACCGGGCCGGCATCGACCGCGCGACGCTGCACTACATCGACCAGGCCGTCGAGCTGCGCCTGGCCACGCTGCGCAAGTACCTGTCGGCCGACGACATCGAGCGGCTCGACAAGTCGCTGCAGGCCGACTGGGCGGCGCTGGCGGCCCAGGTCGATGCGCTGCGGCGCGCCGGCACACCCCCCGACGACCTGGCGGCGCAGCCGGTGGTCCACGCCTGGCGCCGCTTGCTGGCGCGCCTGACCCGCAACGACGCCGCGCTGAGCGCCCGGCTGATGCAGGCCCATGCCAACGAGCCCTTGCTGCGCGCCGGGGCCGTGCTGCCGCCCGAGGTGCGCGAGTACATCCATCAGGCACTCGCGGCAGGCGCCGCGCTGGAGCCTCACGCAGCCAGCGCCGCGCTTGACCCTCACGCCGCGTGAGCCCGCACAGTGCGCCCTCGAACAGCCATTCAGGAGCACGAACGATGAACACGCCGAACGCCAACATCATCCACCGCGGCGAGCCCAGCCGCACCGCGCTGCGCGTGGCCACGCTGCGCGCCGTGCATGCGCTGCTCGACGAGCCGGTGGTGCTCGACGACCCGCTGGCGCTGCCGCTGCTGGGCGAAGAGGCGGCCGCCGCGCTGCGGGCCGACCCCTTCGTCTGCAACGACCCGATGTCGCGTGGCCTGCGCGCCGCGCTGGTGGCCCGCAGCCGCGTGGCCGAAGACGAGCTGGCGCGCAGCGTGGCCGCGGGCCTGCGCCAGTACGTGGTGCTGGGCGCCGGGCTGGACACGTTTGCCGCGCGCAACGTGCATGCTGCGCAGGGCTTGCGCGTGTACGAGGTCGACCACCCGTCGACCCAGCGCTGGAAGCAAGGCGCGCTGCAGGCCGCCGGCCTCGACGTGGGCGACACCACCTTCGTGCCGGTCGACTTCGAGCGCAACGACCTGCTGGCGGCGCTGCGGTCGGCCGGCCTGCGCACCGACCAGCCGGTGTTCTTGGCCTGGCTCGGCGTGACGCTATACCTGACGCCGCAGGCAGTGATGAAGACGCTGGCCGACGTGGCCACGCTGCCTGCGGGCAGCGGCATCGTCTTCGACTACCGCGTGCCGGCCGAGCAGTTGAACCCGGTCGAGCGCGCGATCCACGAGGTGGTGTCGCAGCAGATCGCGGCGATGGGCGAGCCTTGGCTGTCGAGCTTCGACCCGGCCGCGCTGGCGCGGCAATTGCGCGAGCTGGGCTTCACGCAGACCGACGACCTGGGCGCCGACGAGCTGAACCCGCGCTACTTCGCCCGCCGCAAAGACGGCCTGCGTACCGGCGGGGGCGTGCGCATCATGTGCGCACGCCGGTAGCCCAACCAGGCCCACGGCCGGTGGGGGCGATGGCGCACGCTGCACAATGCGTGGCCCACCTTCGCTCCGCACCGACATGAGCACTTCAACGCTGCTGCTTTCCCTGTTCCAGTACAAGGCCTGGGCCAACGCCGAGTTGTTCGCCGAACTGCGCCAGGTCGACGCCGAGGCCCACGCGGCCCAGCGCCACACGGCGATCCGGCTGCTGAACCACATTTACGTGGTCGACCGCATCTTCGTCGGCCATCTGTCGGGCACGCCGCACGGCCATACCGGCACCAACACCACCGAGACGCCGACGCTGGACGCGCTGCAGGCGGCGGTCGCCGAGACCGACCGTTGGTACATCGACCACGTCGCCACGCTGTCGCCCGAGCGCCTGCGCGAGCCGGTCAGCTTCACCTTCACCGACGGGTTGAAGGGCTGCATGACGCGTGAAGAGATGCTGGCCCACGTGATCACCCACGGCGGCTACCACCGCGGGGCGGTCGGCAACGTGATGCGCCAGGCCGACGTGCAGCCGCCGAAAGACACCTTCACCCGCTTCCTGCACGTGACCGAGCCCGAGCGCCGCGAGCGCTGACCCGGCGTCTGCCCATGCAATTGCTCCTGGCCCCGATGGAGGGCCTGCTCGACCACCACCTGCGCGACATGTTGACGCGGGTGGGCGGCATCGACCGCTGCGTCAGCGAGTTCATCCGCGTCACCGACACGCTGCTGCCCGAGCGGGTGTTCTTTCGCGTGATGCCCGAGCTGGCCAACGGCGGCAACACGCCGGCGGGCGTGCCGGTGCGCGGCCAGCTGTTGGGGTCGGACCCGGCGTGCCTGGCCGACAACGCGGCGCGCCTGGCCTCGCTCGGGCCGACCGGGGTCGACCTGAACTTCGGCTGCCCGGCCAAGGTGGTCAACCGCCATGGCGGCGGCGCTGCGCTGCTGGACGACCCCGAACTGTTGAACCGCATCATGGCCGCGGTGCGGCGCGCCGTGCCGGCCCACCTGCCGGTGTCGGCCAAGATGCGCCTGGGCACCGAAGACCACAGCCGCGCCGAAGAATGCGCGCAGGCGCTGGCCGATGGCGGGGCCGGCGAGATCGTGGTCCACGCCCGCTCCAAGCGCGACGGTTACCGCCCGCCGGCCTACTGGGAGCGCATCGCCGAGCTGGGTCAGGCGGTCGACGTGCCGCTGGTGGCCAACGGCGAGATCTGGACGGTCGACGACGCGCTGCGCTGCCGCGAGGTCAGCGGGTGCGCCAACCTGATGCTCGGCCGCGGCATGGTCGCCGACCCCGGCCTGGCCCTGGCGCTGCGGGCGGCCCTGGGCGAACCGGCGGCGGTGCAGGCAGCGGGTGTTCCGGCGGCACTCGAATGGCCCCATCTGCTGGCGCTGCTGCGCGTGTTCTGGGCCGGCATCGAGCACCACATCACGCCGCGCCACCGGCCGGGCCGGCTGAAGCAGTGGCTGAACTTCCTGCGCCGGCGCTTCCCCGAGGCCGAAGCTGCCTACCAGCAACTGCGCACGGTCAACGAAGCCGCGGCGATGCGCCAGGCCCTGTACAGCCTGGGCTGAACCCGACACACTCGCGGCCCCACAATGACAACGTTGACACCGACCTTGACCCGCTCGGGGGCCGCATGGGCCACCGGTCGGATGGCGCTATCCCGGCATGAAAACCCGACTGCCGGGGCCTGGCGCTTGAATCACGGGCAAATCGGCCGATAGAGGTCGAGCAGCCGAAGTTGAGCCGCTGCCGTCGTTGGACATGGGTTACCCCTTCCTGATCAATTCGCTGGTCAATCTGATCGTTGGCCTGGCCCTGGTGCTGGCTTGGCGCCGCCATCGCGAGCAGATGTTCCTGCGTTCGCTGGGCCTGGCCACGCTGGTGCAGGTGCTGGTGCCGCCGGCCTTCTTGTGGTGGCAAAAGAGCCAGGGCCTCGCGTCGTGGCCGGCGGCCGCCTTACTGGTCGCGTCGGTGGCCGGTGCGCTGGTGCTGCTGGCCATCGGCGCCGCAGGCCTGGCCGGGCGCAGCCTGTCGCGCCGCAGCCTGTCGGGCTTTGCCGCGGTGCTGGTGGTGATCTACCTGGTCGCCTTGCCGCTCGAGCCGCGCGCCGGGCAGGCGCTGTCGGGCGTGCTGAACCTGGGTGTCGGGCTGGTGGCGGCGCGCTGGCTGTGGCCGAACCAGCGGGCCGAGCGCCTGAGCGGCCTGCTGCTGGTGATCCTCGGGTTGAACCAGTTCTGGTTCGTGGCATTTGGCGAATCGGGCCTGGCGATGCAGGCCAGCCTGGGCACGGTGCTGCGGGTCGGCCTGGGCTTCAGCCTGCTGTATGCGGCGCTGCGCCGCAGCGGCGAGGCCGCCCAGCGGCTGCGCGACCAGTACCTGCGCATGACCGAGAAGTCGCACTTCGGCGTGATCGTGATCCAGGACGACCACGTGCCCTACGCCAACAACGCGGCGCGGGTGATCTACAACCACCCCGGCGGCACGCCTTTTCCGCTGCCGTGGCGCAGCAAGCATGTCGAAGACGCCGACCGCGAGCGCTCGCGGTCGCGCCACCGCGCCATCGTCACCGGCCAGGTCGACCAGGTCCAGTGGGAGGGCCCGCGCATTCGCCACGATGGCCGCCACATGTACCTGCGCTTCGCATCCTGGCGCATCGAATGGGATGGCCGGCCGGCCGAGCAGGTGGTGGTGATCGACGACACCGAGCACCATGCCGCGGCCGCGGCGCTGCTGCGCCAGGCCACCGAAGACGGCCTGACCGGCCTGCCCAACCGCAGCGCGCTGCTGAGCCGCTTGGCCCACCTGTGCGAGCTGGGCCAGCCTTTCGGCCTGCTGCTGATGGACGTGGACCGCTTCAAGCTCTTCAACGAAGCCCATGGCCCATCGGTCGGCGACGACGTGCTGCGCGCGCTGGCCCGTGCCCTGCGCGAGGCGGCGCCGCCGCCGGCCGAGGCGATGCGCCTGGGCGAAGACGAGTTCGCGCTGTTGCTGCCGTTGCCGGCGGGCGAGGGCGGGGCCGAGGCGGCGTCGCTGGCGCTGGCCGGCCAGGTGCGCGAGCGCCTGCTGCAACCGCTGGAGCTGCCCGACCACCGCTTCTATGTCGATGTCTCGATCGGCCTGGCGCTGCACCCCGAATCGGGCCGCGCGCCCGAGGCGCTGCTGCGCGCCGCGCAGGCCGCGATGCACGAGGCCAAGCGCGTGCCGGGCCTGTCGGTGCGCCTGGCAGACGCCGGCTTCGTGCGCGGCTCGGGCGCCTCGCTGAAGGCCGAGCAGGCCTTGCGCGCCGGCCTGCACAACGAAGAGTTCCTGCTCGTCTACCAACCCAAGATCGCGGCTGCCGACGGCCGCCTGACCGGCTTCGAGGCGCTGGTGCGCTGGCAGCGGCCCGGCGTCGGCCTGGTCAGCCCGGCGGATTTCATCCCCGCGGCCGAACGCACCGGCCTGATCGGCGCGCTCGGCGCGCTGATCCTCGACAAGGCCTGTGCGCAGGTCGCGGCCTGGCTGGCCGCCGGCGAGCCGGTGGTGCCGGTGGCGGTGAACGTGTCACCGCTGCAACTGCTGGACCCCGATTTCGCCGGCCTCGTGGCGCGCAGCATGGCGCTGCACCGCGTGCCGCCGCAGTTCCTGACGATCGAGATCACCGAGACCGCGGCCGCGACCCACCTCGACCAGGCCCGCGAGCGCATCACCGAGTTCGGTGCGCTGGGCCTGCAGGTCGCGCTCGATGACTTCGGCGCCGGGGTCTCGTCGCTCAACATCCTGCGCAGCCTGCCGCTGCAGGTGGTCAAGATCGACCGCCTGCTGATCGACCCGATGCCGGCGGCCGATGCGCAGGCCGTCGTCCGCGCGGTGTGCCAGCTCGCGCGTGCGCTGCGGCTGAAGGTGGTGGCCGAAGGCGTCGAAACCGCCGAGCAGGCCGACGCCGCGCGCCACGCCGGCTGTGACGAATTCCAGGGCTACTACTTCAGCCGGCCGGTGCCGGCGGCTGAAGCCGTGACCTGGCTGCGCCGGTCGCTGCCGGCGACCGAAGCGACCTCGCCCTGACCCGGGGCCCCGCTTGAGGCGGCCGGGCAAAAAAACAGGGGCATCGCCGACGCCCCTGGGTGGGCGAGGTGGGCCCCCGCCTGGCCTGATGAAACCCGGGTCTCAGACCGGGGCGACCGCGGCCACGCCGGCGCGCGCCACCTGGGCGTCTTCGTTCGACTTCACACCGCTGACGCCCACGGCGCCCAGCACATGGTTGTGCAGGATGATCGGCACCGCGCCTTCGAGCATGCCGCTGAGGTTGGGCGCGCTGAGGAAGGCCGTGCGGCCCTGGTTGATCATCTCTTCATAGTGGCGCGATTCGCGCCGGCCCAGCGCGGCGGTGCGGGCCTTGGCGGTGGCCATTTCCGAGCTCAGTGCGGGCGCGCCGTCGAGCCGGTAGAAGCCCAGCAGGTGGCCGCCATCGTCGACGACGGAGATCGACACGGTCCAGTGGTGCGTCCAGGCTTCGGCGCGGGCGGCCTCGAGAATCTTCCGCACGTCGGCGTGTTCGAGGTAGGGCTTGTTTTGCATGGCGAAAAATAGGGGTCGATGAGAGGTGACGGGCAAAGCGGCAGAGTATCGCCAATGCCGTGACAAGCATTGAAGATGCCAACCCTCAAGCTGAATCAATTTGTTGCAGTGCACCAGTGTCGAAGGTCCCGGCGGGCAGGCCCAGCGTGCCGCTGAGCAGGCGGCGCGACAGGCTCTGGACACCGGGCGTGCGGCTGGCCGGCGTGAACACCAAGTCGCGCAGCCGCGCCAGCAGGTCGGCATTCGACTGGAACAACGGGGTCAGTCCATGGCTGGCCCAGCGGTACCAGCGCACATGGCGCCGCCGGGTGGCCTCGAAGTGGGGCAGCCGGTCGAGCGCCAGCGTCGGGCCCAGGCTGTCGGCCAGCTGCATCGCGTCCAGCAGCGCCATGTTGACGCCCTGGCCGAGCTGCGGGCTCATGCCGTGTGCGGCGTCGCCGATCCACACGGCGCGGCCATCGTGCCAGCGCGGCAGGTTCACCGCGCGGTAGGTGGCGTGGGCCAGCGGGCTGGGCGGGTGCGCGCGCAGCTGGGCCGCGGCCTCGGGCCACAGCGGCGCCAGCGCCTGCGCAACGCTGTGTGAATCGGCCCCGGGCGGCGGCGGCTGGTCGGCCGGCATGCTCCAGTACAGGCACAGCTTGTCGGGTTGATCGGCGCGGTGCCGGCCCACCGGCAGCAGCCCGGCCATCTGGCGCGCCAGCCGGTAGCGCTGGTTCAGCTCGTTCTGCGCCGACCAGCCTTCGGCCGGCACCAGGCACCACCAGGCGCCCCAGCGGTAGGGCCGCGCGCAGGCGGCGCCGAACTGCCGCTCGCGCAGCGCCGAGCGTGAGCCGTCGGCGACGACGACGAGGTCGAACGGGCCCCAGCGGCGCCCGGCCTGCCCGTGCAGTTCGCCGGTCTGGCTGTCGAGCCGGGTCACGGTGCAGCCGGCGCGCAGCGTCAGCCGGGCGGGCTGGTGGCGCTGCAGCAGCTCGAACAGCGCGCCGCGCTGCAACCCCAGGCCTTGCAGGTGCGGTGCGCCGTGGTCGTAGCGCATGTCCATCACCAGGCGGCCGTGCTGGTTGTGGCCGCGCAGGCATTCGACCCGCGCGCCCAGCGCCTGCGCCTCGGCCAACAGGCCCCAGCGTGCGAGCACCGCCTGCCCGGTCGGTTGCAGCAGAAAGCCGGCGCCGGCCGGGCCGGGGTTGCCGGCCTGCTCGAAGACGGTGATCTCGGCGTCGGGCGCCTGGCGGCCGAGCGCGATCGCCGCCGCCTGGCCGGCGGTGCCCAGGCCGACGATCGCGATGCGCCGCGAAACTGCCGTCACGCGAGGATGAAGCGCCGCAGCGCCGCGAACGCGGCCTCGGGCTCGTCGCGCCAGGCGCCGTGGCCGCTGTCGGGGTAGACCTGCAGCTCGGCCAGGCCGGTGGGCAGCGCGGCGGCGATGTCGGCGCTGTCGGCCGGTGGGCACACGGGGTCGTGCGCGCCGGCCATCACCAGCACCGGGCAGCGCGCGGCGGCCAGGCCGGGGGCCAGGTCCATGCCGTGCATTTCGTGGACGATGAAGTGGCGCAGGATGTCCAGGCGGTAGCGCGCCCTCTGCCGGCCGTCTGCGCTGGCGGGTGGGCGGGTGTTGTACAGCGGGTGCAACTCGCGCAGGTACTGCTCGGTGTTGGCTTCGGTGGGGTGGCGCCAGAAGGTCTCGGCCAACTCGCGCGCCGCCGGCCCGCCCAGGCGCTCGAACACCGGCAGCTTGCGCGCCAGGTTGAAGGCCGGCGAGGTCGACGACAGCACCACCTTGGCCGGGTGGCCCGGGTGACGCGCCAGGTAGCGCTGGGCGACGAAGCCGCCGAACGACTGGCCGAGCACGATCGGCTGGTCGATGCCCAACGCGTCGCACAGCCGCACCACGTCGTCGGCCCAGGTGTCCAGCGTCCACTCGTCGACCGGGCGCGGGTCGCTGCGGCCGTGGCCGCGGTGGTCGTAGGTGACGATCTGCGCGATGTCGGCCAGCTGCGAGAACGCCGGCTTGAAGCCGGTGTGGTCGAAACCGGGGCCGCCGTGCAGCAGCACCAGCGTGGGCTTGTCGCGCATGGCCGGGCCATCGGGCACCAGGCCGAAGCCGTCGATGTCGACAAACAGGCGCACGCCAGGGGCGATCTCGATGCGCATGGGTTCTCCGAGCGAGGTTGAACAGCGTCAGCGGCGCCGGGCCGCTGCCTTGGGTGGCGGCAGCGCCGCGCCGGCCAACAGCATATCCACCAGATGCTGGGCGGCCTGGGCCACCGTCAACGGCAGGCGGCCTTCGAGCAGGCCGTCGGCGTGCAGTGATGCAAGGCCGTGGCAGATCGACCAGCCCGCCAGCGCCACCACTTCGGGCGGGCCCGGCTGGACGGCGCCCGCGGCCTGTGCGTCGCGCACGGCCTGCACCAGCACGCCATACGCCCGCTGGCCCGACGCCATCAGGCCGGGGTGCGCCTGCTTGTCGCACTCGGGCCCGAACATCAGCCGGTAGACCGACGGGTTGGCGACGGCGAACTCGACATAAGCCAGGCCCACCGCACGCAGGGCGGCCAATGCATCGGGTGCCTGGCGCCGCGCGCGGTCGGTGTGCTCGGCCAGGCCGTCGAAGCCTTCGGCCAGCACGGCCGCGAGCAAGGCCTCGCGGTCGGCGAAGTGGCGGTAGGGCGCCGCCACGCTGACGCCGGCCAGGCGCGCCGCTTCGCGCAAGGTCAGGGCGCCGGGCCCACCTTGCTGAATCAACGCGGTGGCCGAGCGCACCAAGGCACGTGCCAGGTCGCCGTGGTGGTAGGCCGGCTTGTCGGGGATTGTTTTCGCGGCCGCCTTTCGAGCGGGAGTGGCTGGTCGGGCCGGCTTCGTCGTTTTGGTGATCGGGGGCGAGGGCGGCTGTCGGCGGCTCATGTTGACAACCATAACATTTGACCGTATGTTATCGACGTTAACTTAACCTGATCCTTACCCGCTCTGTTCACCAAGGGCTTCAACGATGACCGATCTGGAACAACGCATCTTCGAGCTGGGCCAGCGGCTGCAGCTGATCCACATCGCCACGCTCGATGAGCGCGGCCTGCCCTGGGTGCGGCCCGTCGTGGGCCGGCTCGACGAGACCTTGACCCTGCGATTCGCCACCCACCTCAACTCGCGCAAGGTCGGCCACATCGCGGCCCAGCCCAGCGTGCACGCCACGCTGGGCGCAACGGACCCGCGCAGCGAACGCTGGCTGCAGATCGACGGCGAGGCCGAGGTGTCGACCAGCGCCGAAGAGCGCGAGGCCTTCTGGTTCGACGGCCTGAAGGCCCACGTCAGCAGCGTCGACAGCCCGCTGTACAGCGTGGTGGTGATCCGGCCGAGGCGGATCGAGCTGCGCACCATCCACCAACCGGAGGCCGAAACATGGACTCAGCCCGCCTGACGTTGAACACCGCGCTCTCGGCGCACCGGGTGGCTGAAGCCCCCGCCGCCACAGCCGGCCACGCCGCCTACCTGTTGCTGCTGATCGGCGCCCTGATGGTGCTGGTCACCTGCGTCGGCTACGCATTGGCCGGCCCGCTGGCGGCGATGCCGGCCGGTGCGGCGAGCTTCGACGCCGCGCGCGCCGCCACCCCCGCCGCGGCCGGCTGGATGCTGCTGGCCAGCTGGGCCGGCATGCCGGGCGACGTGGTGCTGGCGGTGGCCGGTTTGATGCTGGCGCAGCGGCGCGGGCAACCCGCCCAGACCGCGGCGGGCTGGTACGCGCTGGCGATCGTCGGGCTGGTGTTCCTGGTCGTCGATACGCTGGTCGGCCAGGTCTTGCCGCCGCTGGCGCTGGGCGGCCCCGACGCCGCCGCGGCCTACGCCGGCGCCCGCGCCCTGTTCGACGCGCTGTTCCACATGGGCACCTTCGTCGGCGGCTTGAGTGGGCTGGCGCTGGCCTGGGCGCCGGGTGGTCGGCCGCGCGGCTGGGGCCCGCTGATGGGCCTGGCCGGCATGCTGGGCGTCGTGGCCGGTGGCGCAGGCCTGATGGGCTGGGGCCTGCCGCAGGCGACCGGGGGCGCGGTGACGCTGCTGGTGCTGGCGCTGGCAGGCTGGGGCTGGGTGGGGTGGCGCGACCGCCGCTGAAAGAAGGCGTCAGCCGCGGCGCTTCTTCGGGGCAGGCGCCGAGTTCAGCGCCGCGTGCAGGGCCACGAACTCCTGCGTCAGCTTGTGGCGCGCGTCGAGGTGGATCATCGGCAGCGCGCGTTCGTGCGACTCTTTCACCTTCACGCTCGCGCCGAGGTAGGGCTGCAGCACCGGCAGCCCTTCGTCGACCAGCTCTTGCACGGTGCGCTGCGGCAGGTTGGCGCGCGGCTGGAACTGGTTGACGACGATGCCCTCGACCTTCAGCGCCGGGTTGTGGTCGGCCTGGATCTCCTGCACGTTGTCCATCAGCGCGTACAGCGCGCGGCGCGAGAAATCGTCGCAGTCGAACGGGATCAGGCAGCCCTCGGCGGCGATCAGCGCCGAGCGGGTGTAGAAGTTCAGCGCTGGCGGCGTGTCGATCCAGATCGCGTCGTACTGGTCGTCCAGCGCGGCCAGCGCGTCACGCAGCTTGTAGATCTTGTAGCGCGATTCGAGCTTGGAGTGCAGCTCTTCGAGCTCGGGCTGCGAGGGCAGCAGGTGCAGGTTGTCGAACGGCGTCTCGACGATGTAGTCGTCGGTGGTCTTGGCGCGTACGCTGAACTTCAGCGTTTGGTCGAAGAAATCGGCCACGCCGCCTTCGAGCGCGTCGGTGTCGGCGCCGAGCAGGTAGCGGGTCGAGTTGCCCTGCGGGTCGAGGTCGACCACCAGCGTGCGCTGGCCGGCGGCCGCACCGATGGCAGCCAGGTTGCAGGTGATCGTCGACTTGCCGACACCACCTTTTTGGTTGAACACGACACGACGCATGGCAGGCTCCGAGGGATGAGGCTTGATTGTGCACCGCACAAACAAGTCACCACCACCCGGTAGCCGGGTCGTGCTGCGCCGCGACAACAGCGGCTGCTACGGACTCGCCGGCGGCGCGCGCCAGACCAGCACCGGCACCTCACTGTGCGCCAGCACCCGCTGGGTCTCACTGCCGAGCAACGCGCTGATCAGCCCCCGCTTGCCGTGCGAAGCCATCAGGATCAGGTCGCAGCCCAGGCGGCGAGCGGCCTTGCAGATCGCGTCGTGCGGGTGGTCGCTCAACTCCGAGACGGTGGCGCACTCGACGCGGGCCTCTTCGGCCGTGCGGCGCACGAAGTCCAGGTAGCGCTGGGCGTGGTCCTGCGCGTCCTGGGCGAAGTGGTCGCGCGTCTCGTCGATCGCGGCGGCGCGGTAGCTGAGCAGGTGGAACTCCGGCATGGCGTGCAGGCCGGTGACGCGCGCGCCATGCTGGCGCGCCAGTTCAATGCCGTTGAAGATGGCGATCTCGGACAACCGGGAACCGTCGGTGGGCAGCAGGATGTGTTTGAACATCATGACAACTCCGGTTCGATGTGCCGGGCGCGCCTTGGGGCTCATCGCCTTCTCGTATCCCTCGAACCGACCGGTCCGGCATCGGGCGGTCTGCCAAACCATCATAGGCCTGCGCCGAGGCCACCACAAGAGATGGCGTCAAGCTCGCTCGTCAGGTGCGGGCCTGGGCGATGCGCGCCGCCAAGCCGGCCACGAAGACCTCGACATAGGCCTCGAAGCCGCTGTCCAGCGGCCGCTGCTGGCCCGGCGTCCAGCGCAGGATGAACGCGTGGTCGGCCATGCGCGGCAGGTGGCGGGCCAGCACCGGGTGCTCGATCGCCGGGATCTGGCGCACACGCCGCTGCAGGTCGGCGGCCCAGCCGTCGGGGTCTTCGGCGGGCAGTGGCGCCAGCTCGAGCGTGGCAAAGCCGCACAGCCCCGCGACCACCGCGTTGTACAGGTCGACGATGTGATCGTCGGGGCAACCGGCCTGCTGCAGCATGTGCAGGATGCTGTCGACCAGCGTCAGGTCGAGGCTGGCGTTGGACAACATCTGCGCGCCCACCAGCTGCGCCAGGTGCGGCTGGTGCAGCATCGCGCGGCGGTAGCGCCGGAACAGCTCGCGCAGCCAGGCCTGCCAGTCGCCTTGGCGCGGCGGCGGCACGATGTCGCGCTGCGCATGGGCACAGACGGCCGCCAGCAGCTCGTTGCGGCTGCGAAAGTACCAGTACACCGCCGTGGGGTAGACGCCGAGCACGCGCGCCACATCGCGCAGGCTGAAGCGCTCGACCCCACGCTCGGTGATCTGCGCCAGCGCCGCCTCGACGATGCGCTCGCCACTCAGCGCCGGCGCGGCCGGCTCCTTCGCGGCGACAACAGGCTTCTTCACCGGCCGTTTGGCCGCCGCGGCGAGACCAGCCATTTCGTTCAGGCGACGACGAAGCGCTCGACCACTTGAACGAAGCGGTCCAGGTCAGCGTCGGTCAACGGCAGCGACAGGCTGATGAAGCCGCGCCGCGCGGTGTAGAAGCCTTGCTCCAGCAGGTGGAAGAAGAAGGCGTCGCGCAGCGGCTGGCCATCGGTCGGCAGGTCTTCGACGTTGCGGATGGGCCGGGCCGTGGCGTGCACGTTCATCAGCGAGCCCAGGCCGGTGAACTGCAGCTCGGCGCCGTGCGCGCGGCACAGCGCGTTCAGGCGCTCGCGCAACGCGTCGCCGCGCTGGTTCAGCGCCACGGCGGCCTCGGGGGTGTAGAGCTGGCTCAGCCCCGCGATGCCGGCCGACATCGACAGCACGTTGTTGTTGAAGGTGCCAGCGTGCGGCAGGTGGCCGGGGCGGCGTGGGTCGAACAGCGCCATCACGTCGGCCCGGCCGCCGAAGGCGCCGAACGACATGCCGCCGCCGATGTACTTGCCCACCGTGGTCAGGTCGGGCGTGATGCCCAACAGCTGTTGCCGCCCGCCCGGCGACAGGCGCGAAGACATCACCTCGTCGAAGATCAGCATCGCACCCACGGTGTGGGCCGCGTCGCGCAGGCCGCGCAGGAAATCGGGCTCGCCGGGAATGCAGCCGCTGGCGCCCTGCATCGGCTCGACCAGGATGGCGGCCAGGTGGGCGGCGTTGTCGTCGATCAGCGCGCGGGCGTGGGCCAGGTCGTTGTAGCGGCTGACGATGAACTCGTGCGGCACGTTGATCGGTGAGCCACCACCGTTGGCAAAGCTGAGTACGCCGCCGTGGTAGCCGCCCTTGAAGACCAGCACCTTGCGCCGGCCGGTGAAGGCGATCGCGGCGGCCAGCGCCATCAGGTTGGCCTCGGTGCCCGAGTTGGTGAAGCGCAGCCGCTGCATCGACGTGATGCGCGCGCTGACCAGCCCGGCAAGCCGGCTCTCGAGCAGGTTGTGGCCCGACAGGTTGATGCCCTGGTCCAGCGCGGCGTCGATGGCGGCGCGGATCACCGGGTTGGAGTGGCCGTAGATGCCGGCGGTGAATTCACCCAGCAGGTCGGTGTATTCGTGGCCGTCGGCGTCCCACAGCCGGGCACCTTGGCCCCTGACGATGGCCAGCGGGAAAGGCTCGTAGTACAGCACCGAGCGGGTGTTGCCGCCGGGCAGGTGGGCGCAGGCGGTTTCGTACTGGGCGGCACTGGCCGGGTGGCGGGCAACGAAGGCGCTGCGCAGCGCGCCCAGGCGGTCGGCAAGGTCCATGGCGCTCTCCCGGATGGCATGGTTGGCCATCGTTCATGAATTCATTGTACGGTGTACAAGCTGGCAGCGCCAAGACGAAAAAAAGCGCCCGGCAGGGCCGGGCGCAATCGGTTGGGAGGAGCGAGAAACTGTCGTTGTCGAATTACCAGGTCTTCAGCGCGTCGCGGATCTCGTCGCGGTACAGCTCGTTGGCGCCGGTGTTGTAGGCGTTGGTGAAGTCCACGTCGGCCTGGCAGTTGGTGCCCGGGGTGTCGTAGTCTTCCCAGCACGGCACCGGGGTGTCCGAGATCAGGCGGCCGAAGACGAAGTCACGGTAGGTGGTGGCACCGGTGCGGCTCTTGACCGGCAGCTCGATGATGCCGGTGCCCGAGCGGATGATCACCTTCTGGCCGCAGGCGCCGTTGGCGTCCGGCAGGCAGGTGCCGTAGCTGCCGCCCTTGCCCCAGGTCTTGATCAGCGAGCCGAACTGCGCGGCGACCGCCGACTTGCCCTGCTTGGCGGCTTCGTCGTTGATGATGGCCTGCAGCGCGGCGCTGGCGCCGGTGCCGGGGTTGGCCGACTCGAGGAACTCGCTGCGCGCCGAGTTCGTGTTGTTCAGCAGCGTCGAGTTCCACACGCCTTCGTAGATGTGGGCCAGGTCGGCGGCGGTGGTGTCGTTGCGGCGGTTCGTCGGGTCGTACTTGCCGGTCGTGAAGTTCCAGTAGGCGCAGCCGATGTTGTGGCGCAGCGTCGTGCCGGTCAGGCCCGAGGCGGTGGCCGTGCTGTTGAACGGCGTGAAGGTGCCGCCGTAGCGCAGCACGGTGCCGCGCGTCGTGCGGTTGTCGGAGATGCGCATCATCTCGTCCAGGCCGGTTTCGAAGTTGTAGTTGGTGCGCTTGTTGGCGGCCGTTTCCTTGGACGGATCCGGGCAGGCGTCCTTGCCGGCGTTCATGTCGTACTCGTAGTACGTGAAGGCCGAGGGCAGCGTGTCCAGGCCCAGCTGGACCTGCTTCATCGAGTGCAGCAGGTGCAGCGACTTCAGCGAGCTGGCGGTTTCGGCGCGGCGGCCACCGTTCAGGTCGACCTTGACCGAGCCGTTGACCTGCTTCAGGTACGACTCGAAGATGCCCTTGGTCGGGTTGCCGCTGCCGTCCAGGAAGGTCTTGCCCAGCAGGTCACGCATGCGGCGGGTCGAGGCGTTGGCGTTGTCGATGAAGACCGCGTCGTAGCGGCGCGCACCGTTGCCGTCGACATAGGTCGTGATGTCGATCGGACGCGAGGCGACTTGCAGGCCGTAGTTGTTCAGGTCGGCCATCGAGCCGAAGCCGTACTGGTACCACCAGGCCGAGGCGTCGCTGCCGGTGTTCTTGACCTGGATGAAGTTGTAGGTGCCGTTCGACTGGCGCTCGAGCTTGACGATGCGGCCCTTGAACGAGGCGACCTTGCTGGCGATCGAGGCCGGGGTCTGGTTGATCCACCATTGCCAGCTCTTCGCATCGGTGCCGGTGTTGGCGACGAAGGCCGCGGTGTACTTCTTGACGCCACCTTCGGTGTAGCTGTCGATGTCGATCATCCGGTGGCCGGAGCTGTTGATGTGGTCGGTGATCTGCGCCGAGCTGACCCCCATCAGGTAGCTCCAGGCGCGCGCCGCACCGGCGGTGTTGGACACCATCACCACGGCGAAACGGATCACGCCGCCGCCGATGTCGTACGGCTCGACCTCGATCAGGCGGCCGTTGTTGGCGTTGACGTAGGACGTGACCTGCGCTGCCGTCAGGCCGTAGTACCACCACCAGCCCGGCACCGCGTAGGCGCCGCTGTTGGCCACCATGCGCACCGAGAAGCGCGGCACGCCGCTGGTGACCGAGTAGACCTCGATGTCCGTCAGGCGGGCATTGTTCTGGTTGATGTAGGTGCCGATCTGGTCGGCGGTGACGCCGGTGTACGTCCACCAGCCGGTCGGGGTGTTGACCGAGTGGTCATCGGTCAGCGCGCTGGTGTCCAGCGATTCGGGTTGCACCATCGACTGGTCGTCGAGGGCCATCTCGTCGGCATCCTGGGCGCGGGCGATGCCTTGTGCCATCAGGCCGGCGGCAGCGGCCAGGGCGGCCAGCAGCAGGGTCGGGCGGGGCTGGTTGAAGCGGGTCTTCATGTGTCTCTCCAGATGTCTTGATTGAACTGCGGGGGTTGAGGGTGGGAGCCGATGCGTTGTTTCGTGCGGCCCTACCTAACAATTCGTGACGCCACGTCGCCACCGGACACGCCGAACCCCCTACGGTTAGGCCCCTCGTTTGGGGGGGGCTGGCCACCCCTCGCCGCCCAGACCCCAGCTCAGCCCCGCCCCCGCAGGCCCCGCCCGCTCAGCGTACGAAGACCGGCACGCGCAGGCGCACCCGCCGCGACAGCCCCACTTCCGCTTCGACCGATTCGACCGTGGCCGCGTCCTGCACCGACACCGGCACCGAGGCTTGCTTCGGGTCGGCCTTCACGCGCTCGGGTGCTGCCGCACCTTGGCGGCGGACGAGGAAGTCGATGTGATCGACCAGCACCGCGTCGACCGGCGGGTGCTCGAGCGACAGCAGCATCTGGCTGCCCTCGGTGCGCGCATGGCCGACGAAGTGCGAGGCATCGACCCGCACGCGCAGCCATGCCGGTTGCGCCGGCAGTGCGACGGTGCGCTTGAGGATGCGCTGGTGGCCGTCGGCAAAGGTCAGCTCGGCTTCGGCGACCAGGGTCGAGAAGGTCGGGCTCGCCGGCGCGTCCACCACGTGGTGCATCGGCGCCAGCGGGTCTTCCGGCGCGGCCCAGTCGCCGCCGTTGACGCGAAAGCGCAGGCCCTTCAGCGCGGCGCCCGCGGGCTTGGGCTGGCCCGCACCGGCCAGCAGGCAGCGCGGCTCGGTGCCGACGATCTGCAGGTCCAGCGATCTCGCCAGGGCCTGGGACGCCAACTCGGTCACCAGCGTGCAACCATCGGCCGCCGCGCCCGGCTCGGCACCCGGCTGCGCCAGCAGGCGCGCTTCGAGCGCCCGGTCCTCTTGCACCAGCGCGGTCAGGTGCGCAGAGTGCCGGCCGCCCGGGTCCATCGGCAGCAGGCGTACGTGGATGTGGTGGTGGTGCGAATGGGCCCAGCCCTCGTAGGGGCTGGAGGCGAACAATCGCTCCATCTCGGCCACGCGCGCCGCGGTCACACCGAAGCGCTTGGCACGCGCCCATTCGTTGGCGCGCGCCAGCACCTTGAGCCGCACCTGGGCGTCGATGCCGATCGCTTCGAGCAACTCACCGTCGAAGCGCTCGCTGTGCCTGCGCACGAGTTCGAGCATGAACAGCGCCTGGCGGTCGGTGTCCAGCCGGTCCGCGGGGCCGTGGCAGATGTCGTCTTCGACCGGCGTGGCGCCCGCTGGCGTGCCGGGGCGGAAGTGGTCGGTGCAGGCGGCAGGGTCGGGCGTCTCGACGCGGCCTTGCTCGCTTGTCAGGTAGTAGCCCAGGTCGAGGTTGTAGCCGCCGTCGTGCGAGCCGCCGGGGTGCCTGCCGCGCGGCCCCTCGGGCCCGAATTCGATCGGCGTGTCGGCGTTCTCGGAGGTCAGGTCGAAGATCGCGAGCGGGTACGGGCTGGTGCCCAGCGCCTCGACCGTGCGGCGCGCGGCCAACCGTGTCAACGCCACGGCGGGGCGAGTGGCCCAGCGAAAACGCGGGTCACCATCGGCGCCGCCGGGCATGTCACTGGCGAGCACGCGAAAGCCGGCCTGGGCCGACACCGGCGCATGCAGGTGCACCAGCTCGGCAGGGACGCCGCTCTCATAGCGGTTGCGGCCATCGTTGGCGTGGCTGGTGGATGGGAGAGCCAGGGTCAGCGCGAGCGCGGCGGATCCGGCGAGCAGGGGATGGAGGGTGGTGTGTCGCATGGGGCCGGCATTCTGTGGGCCCCCGGCGCGGCGGGCAATGCAGGCTTGCAACAGGTGCGGGCGGTGTGTGGCGCCCGCACGCCAGTCGGCACGCCGCCGTCAGAGAACGACGCGCAGCGGCAGCGGGGCGTCGGCGCCGGCGAGCTCTCGGTAGCGGGCACGCGCCTGGCGTTCGAGCGCATCGGCGTCGGCCGGATGCCCCGTGGCGCGCAGCCACTGCGCGCGCGCGAGCGAGGCGAGCTGCTGCTCGGGATGCGGGGCGGTGTGGTGCTCGCGCAGCAGCTTTTCGGCGCTGTCGATCAGCGGCCCCGCCTTGGCCGGCTCGCCCGCCGTCAGCCAGCCCAGTGCGGTGTTCAGCTGCGCGCGCGCCAGGCCCACCTGGCCGGTCGAGCCCAGCGAGGCGCCGGATTCGCGCCAGGCGGTGATCGATTCCTCGCCCGCTGCGGCAGCCTCCTGGCCACGGCCCAGCGCATTCAATGCACCGGCGCGCAGCATCAGCGTGGCCGCGTGGCGGGTGTCCTTCTGGCCGGCGGCGAGCTCCTGCGCCGACAGCTGGTCGAACCAGCGCAGCGCTTCGGCCGGCTTGTTGTTCATGATCAGTGCCGAGCCGTAGCGGCGGATGAAGCCGCGCACTTCGGACGCCGACAGCGACGAGCCTTGGGCCTGCGCCAGTCGAACCGATTCACGCGCCTGCTCCTCGGCGCCTTCGCTGTCGCCGACGCGGTTTGCCGTCATCACGCGGAACGACAGGTTCAGTGCGGTCTCGCTGTCCTCGGGGCCATAGACCTTCTTCGAACGCTCGATGTTGCTGGTGAAGACCTCGTCGGCCCGCAGGTAGTTGCCGCTGTCCATGTAGGCCATGCCGAGGGTGCGGCTGGCCAGGATCGACTGGATGTTGTAGCGGCCAGCCAGGCGGTCGATTTCGGCGACGGCCTTCTCCAGCGACCTGATCGCTTCGGGGAACAGGCGCATCTGCCACTGCGTGAAGCCCACGTCGGCGCGCAGCTCGGCGGCCCCCATGCCCTCGGTCACCCAGTCCTTGTCGAGCAGCGGGGCCATCGCCTGCAATGCCTTGGTGGCTTCGTCCTTGTGGCCGGTGCTGGCCAGCGATGTGGCCAGGCGCACGCGGGTCAGCGCCTCTTCGTAGCTGTCGGGCCCGTGCACCTTGACGACGGTCGGCAGCAGGCTTTGCAGCAGCGCGCGGCCCTGCTCGTGCTGGTTCAGGTCGAGCAGGTTGTCGGCCACGCCCAGGTCCACCTGCAGCACGTCGGCGCTGTCGGCGGGCTCGTGGGCCAGCAGCATCGACCGCGCCTGCTTCAGAAGCGTCATCGACGTTTCTTTGTGGCCCAGCTGCTTGTGCACCTGGCCCAGCGTGACCAGCGCGCGCGCATGCTCGAGGCTGCCCTCGCCGTGGCTGCGCACCATCAGGTCGCGCCGCGCTTCGGCCAGCGGCAGCGCCGGCTTGTTGTCGCCCAGCTTGTCGTAGATGTCGATCAGCACGCCGCTCAGCGCGGCGTTGAGGTCGGGCTCGGCCCCCAGCTTGGCCTGCAGCTCGCGCTCGCCGCGCGCCAGCAGGTCGCGCACCGTGAGCTCGCGGCCCTGGGCGCGGGCCGGGTCGGCCTCGTTGAACAGGCCGACCAGAAAGGCTTGCACGGCCTTCGTGCGCTGGCTTTCACGGCGGGCGATGGCGGCCTGGTCCACCGCCACCGTCAGCCCGGCCAGCATGCCGGCACCGGCGAGCGCGGTGGCCGCCACCGGCAGCTTGTGGCGCTGCACGAACTTGCGCATGCGGTACCACCAGGTGCCCGGGTGGGCGTGGACCGGCTTGTTGCGCAGCCAGCGCTTCAGGTCTTGCTTGAAGGCCTCGGCCGACGGGTAGCGCTCGGCCGGGTTCTTGCGCAGCGCCATCAGCGCGATGTTGTCGAGGTCGCCGCGCAGCTGGCGCCGCAGGCCGGCCGGGTGCAGCGCGCGCTGGGCGGCGGCGGTCTCGGTGGTCGGCATGCGGCTGGGCTTGGTGGGGTCGACGCCGAGGATCGCGTCTTCGAGCGCGCCGCGGGTGTCGCGCGGCAGGCGGTAAGGCCGCTGGCCGGTGACCAGCTCGTAGAACACCACGCCGAGCGAGTAGACATCGGACGCGGTGCCGATCGGCTGGTGCGCGATCTGCTCGGGCGAGGCGTAGTCGGGCGTCATCGGTGCATGCGCCCACTCGGTGGCGGCGTGGGTGCGCGGCGTGTCGCCTTCGTCCAGCAAGGTGGCGATGCCGAAGTCCAGCAGCCTGACCTGCCCATCGTGGGTCACGAAGATGTTCGACGGCTTCAGGTCGCGGTGCACCACCAGCCGCGCGTGGGCGTACTGGATGGCTTCGAGCACCTGCAGGAACAGGTCGACCCGCGCGCGCAGCGGCAGCTGCTTCTCGTCGCAGTAGGTGGTGATCGGCTGGCCTTCGACGTATTCCAGCGCCAGGTAGGGCTGGCCCGACTCGGTGGCGCCGGCGTCGTACAGCCGCGCGATGTGCGGGTGTTCGAGCGCCGCGAGGATGTCGCGCTCGCGCTCGAAGCGGTGGGCCAGGCTGGGTTGCTGCAGCGACGAGGTGTGCGGCAGCTTCAGCGCCACCGCGCGCTGCAGCGCGCCGTCGACCCGCTCGGCCAGCCACACCGTGCCCATGCCGCCGTGGCCCAGCGGGCGCAGCAGGCAATACGGGCCGACCTGGCGCAGGCCGGGGTCGGCCTCGGCCAGGCGCGCCTCGGCGGCCATGCCGGCCAGGCCGGGCATCGCATCGAGCACGCCGAGCAGGCCGATGCCGGCGGCGGCGCCGCCGGTGGTCTCGTCTTCGGCGTCGGCCAGCATCGCCTCCAACTGCGGGCGCAGCGTGGCATCGGCTTCGCCCAGGCCGGCCAGCCAGGCGGCGCGTTCGCCGCGGGGCAGGTCCAGCGCCTGGTCCAGCAGCTGGGACAGGCGGGCGAGTTCGGCGCGGGGCAGGGTCACCGCGAAGCTCCAGAGGTCAAGAAGCTCGATCGGCGCCGGGCAGCGGGTGCCGGCGCGCCCATCACTGCAGCACGGCCTTCAGCAGCAGCCGGGCCTTCTGCCAATCGCGCCGCACGGTGCGGTCGGTGATGCCCAGCGCCTGCGCGATGGCCAGCTCGTCCAGCCCGGCGAAGCAGCGCATCTCGACGATGCGCGCCAGCCGGTCGTCGACCTGGGCCAGCTCTTCGATCGCCTCGTGGATGCGGATCACGTCGTCGTCCTTGATCGAGACCGACTCGGCGACCTCGGTGTTCAGCGTCACGTGCAGCTGGTCGCCACCGCGGCGCTCGGCGTGGCGCTGGCGCACGAAATCGATCACCACGAAGCGCATCACGCGGGCCGCATAGGCCAGGAACTGGCCCTGCGACATGCCGCCCAGATCGCTCTGGTGCTGAAAGCGCAGGTAAGACTCGTGCACCAGCGCGGTGGTGTCGAGCATCGTGATGTTCTCGCTGCGGCGCAGGCGAGAACTGGCCAGGCGGCGCAGGTCCTGGTACATCATCCGGAACAACTCGTCAGCGGTGTCCGGCGCCGGGGCATTGGGGTCCAACATCTCGCGGGCAGTATGCCAGCGCGGTGTGACGAAATGCGTCGGAATCGACTCAGTCGAGGGTTTGCCGGTACCGTTTCAAGGCGACAGCCCCGGCCACGGCCAGAAAGGCCAGCATCGGCCACAGCTCGGGCAGCAGCTCGACCGCGCCGTTGCCCTTGAGCAGGATGCCGCGCACGATGCGCAGGAAGTGCGTCAGCGGCAGCGTCTCGCCGATCGCCTGGGCCCAGCCCGGCATGCCGCGAAACGGGAACATGAAGCCCGACAGCAGGATCGACGGCAGGAAGAAGAAGAACGTCATCTGCAGCGCCTGCAGCTGGTTCTTGGCCAGGGTCGAGAAGGTGAAGCCCACGCCCAGGTTGGCCAGCATGAACACGCCGATCATCGCCATCAGCAGCGTCAGGCTGCCGACCATCGGCACCTCGAACAGCAGCGCCGAGGCGCCCAGGATCACGCCGAGCTGGATGTAGCCGATCACGATGTACGGCAGGATCTTGCCCAGCATCACCTCGATCGGCCGCACCGGCGTGGCGAGCAGGTTCTCCATCGTGCCGCGCTCGCGCTCGCGCGTCATCGCCAGGCCCGTCAGCATCACCATCGTCATCGTCAGGATGGTGCCGATCAAGCCCGGCACGATGTTGTAGCGCGCCAGCCCTTCGGGGTTGTAGCGGCGGTGCACGCGCAGGTCGAACGGCGGCTCTTTCGGTGCCAGGGCGGCCGGCGGGCCGGCCAGCGACGTGGGCAGCGCGCGCGGCGCCAGGGCCGCCAACGCCGCCAGCGCGTTGCCCGAGGCCGAGGGGTCGGTGGCATCCACGCTGACCAGTAGCGCCGGCCGTTCGCCGCGGATCAGCCGGCGAGAAAAGTCGGGCGGTATCACGACCAGGAATTGCACGTCGCCGCGCGCCAGCAGCTCTTCACCCTCGGCTTCGTTCGCGGGCTGGGCGCTGATGCGGAAGTAGCCGGTGTTCTGCAAGGTGGCCACCAGCTCGCGCGCCTGCGGGCCGCTGTCGACACTGACCAGCGCGGTCGGCAGGCCCCGCGGGTCGGTGTTTATCGCGTAGCCGAACAGCACCAGCTGGATGATCGGCACGCCCACCGCCATGCCGAAGGTCGGCCGGTCGCGCAGCATCTGCTGGAACTCTTTCAAGAAGATCGCCAGCATCCGGGCCCAGGAGAAGCGCGCGCTCATGTCACCGGTCTCCTGGCTTCATGCCTTGAAGTTGTCGGGCGCCTGGCCGATCAGGCTGATGAACACGTCTTCGAGGTTCGCGTCGGTGCGTGTCCAGCGCAGGCCGGCACGGTCGCGGAACGGCGCGATCGCGGCCTCGACCAAGGCCGCGTCCTGCCCCGCCACATGCACCGCGCTGCCGAAGGCGGCCACGCTCAACACGCCGGGCGCGGCCTTCATCGGCTCGAGCAGCGCGGTCAAGGCGGCCGGGTCGTTCTCGGCCTGCACGGCCCACACCGTCAGCCTGGCCTGCTCGATGATCTGGCTCTCGGTGCCTCGCGCCAGCAGCTTGCCGTAGGCGATGTAGGCGAGCTCGTGGCAGCGCTCGGCCTCGTCCATGTAGTGCGTCGAGACCAGCACGGTGATGCCCTCGGCGGCCAGGCGGTGGATCTCGTCCCAGAACTCGCGCCGCGCCTTGGGGTCGACACCGGCGGTGGGCTCGTCCAGCAACAGCAGGCGGGGCTCGTGCAGCAGGCAGGCGGCCAGCGCGAGCCGCTGCTTCCAGCCGCCCGAGAGCGAGCCGGCCAGCTGCTGCGCCCGCGTGGCCAGGCCCAGCCGTTCCAGCGCAGCGTCGACGCGCTTGGGCCGCTGGTCCAGCTCGAACAGGCGCGCGACGAAGTCCAGGTTCTGGCGGATCGACAGGTCTTCGTACAGGCCGAACTTCTGCGTCATGTAGCCGACCTGGCGCTTGATCTGCAAGGCGCCACGCTTCAGGTCCAGCCCGAGGCAGGTGCCTTCTCCGGCGTCGGGCGTCAGCAGCCCGCACAGCATGCGGATGGTGGTCGTCTTGCCGCTGCCGTTGGGGCCGAGAAAGCCGCAGATGCGGCCGGTGCCCAACTGCAGCGCCACGTTGTCGACGACCGCGCGGCCGTCGTAGCGCTTGGTCAGGCCCTTGACGTCGATCGCCAGATCACTCATTTGACGGGCTTCACGTCCAGCGGTTGCCCGGGGTGCAGCCGTGTCGCGTCGGCCGGTGCCGGCCGCGCCTCGACCATGAACACCAGCTTCGTGCGCTGCGTGTTCGAGTAGATGACCGGCGGCGTGTATTCGGGCTGCGTGGCGATGCGGCTGATCTGCGCCGCGATTGGGGCGCCGCAGCCGTCGCAATGCAGGCTCACCGCCTGGCCGATCTTCAGCCCGCCCAGCGCGGCCTCGGGCACGTAGAAACGGGCCTTGCGCGCCTCGGGCGGCAGCAGCGAGACCACCGGCTGGCCCGCCGGCACGTATTCGCCAACGCGCCAGTAGGTGTCGGCCACCAGGCCGGCGGTGGGGGCGGCCTGCACCGTTTGCTGCTCGCGCCAGGCCAGTTGCTGACGCGACTGCTTGGCGGCCTCGACCTGCGCCGCGGCGCTGTCGCGCTCGTCTGCACGGGCGGGCAGGGTGGCCACGCGCAGGCTGGCTTCGAGCTCGGCGACGCGGTCGCGCGCCTGCGTGCGGGCCGTGGTGGCGTCGTCCAGCCGCGACTGGCTGACGAAGCTCTGGTCGACCAGGGCCTTCTGGCGCTGCCATTCGGTCTCGGCCCGCGCGGCCAGGGCCCGCGCCTGCGCGAGCTGCGCGCGCACCACCGCCACCTCGTCGGCGCGGCGGCCCTTGGTGGTGTTGGCGGCTTGCGCCTGCGCGGCCAGCACACGCGCGTCGGCCTCGGCACGCGCGGCCTGCTCGGGCGCCGCGTCCAGCGCAAACAGCGGCGCGCCGACGGCCACCTGTTGCCCGGCCTGAACCGACAAGGTCTTCAAGGTGCCCGCTACCGGCGCCGCGAGGTAGACGTAGTCGCCCTCCGCATAGCCCGACCAGCCCGATTCGGCGGGTGCCTTGCAGGCGCCCAGCAGCGCCAGGGCGCCGAGCACGGCCACGCGGGTGGGCAATCGATTCATGTCTTCTTCCTCGGCCGTGCGGCGCGTGCAGTGGATGCGATGGGTGCGGTGGATGCGGTGGGGGTGACGCGCCATGCCCCCAAGGCGAGCCGAACCCGTTGCTCGATCGCTTCGTCGCTCAACACCTGGGCCTGCACCGCCGTGCCGACGAGGGCCGGCGCCACGCCCAGCGCCGCCACCGCGGGCGCGACCAGCATCGGCGCCAGCACCGCCCCCATCAAGAACACGAAGCGCTGCAGTGGAGGCGCCGGCAGCAGCACACCGGCAGCCTCGGCCTCGGCCATCAGCTGCATCAGCAAGCCCAGGTGGCGCGGCGCGTTGGCGCGCACGAAGTCGTGCACCACCGCCTCGCCATTGGCCGCATCGATGGCCAGCCGGCCGACCAGCACATGGTGCTTGCGCACGAAGCCGGCCAGCGTGACGAGCGTGGCATGCAACCTGTCCAGCACCGGCCCATCGCGGCTGGCACCGGCCGACAACTGGGCAAACATCTGCTCGTACAGCTGCTGCAGCACCGCCTGCAAGAACGCGGCCTTGTTGCCGAAGTGGTAGTGAAACATCGCGGGGTTCACCCCCGCGTGCTCAGCCACCCGCCGCACCGACAGGCCGGCGCAGCCGAGCTGGGGCAGCAGGGCGAGGCCACTGCGCAGCAGGGCCTGGTCGATGCCTTGGGAAGGGCGGGGCATGGGGCATTATTGGTCGAGTGACCAGTAAATGACAAGACCCTGCCCGCGGCGCGGTGCTTGGCCTGACGGCGCCGCGCCGCGTCTCGGCGCCGGAAAGGCTTCGTCACAAAGCCGCCGCGGTCGCTTGCCGACGCCCATCAATGCGGTGGCATGCTGCCGCTCAAGCAAAAGGCTTGGGATTTCAACGGAGGCAAGCATGAAGCACAGAATCACGCGCTTGGCGTTGGGCATCGTTTCGCTGGCATTGGTCGCCGGCTTCGCGCCCGCGCCCTACCAAGCCCAGTACATCGAAACCTCCAAAGGCTGGGGGACGGCGGTGGCCGACTACAACGGCGACGGCCACGACGATGTATTCATCACCGGCCACGACGAGCACGACCGCATCTGGAACTGGACGCCCAGCGGCTACGTGGCCTCACCGCAAGTCCTACCGCATGTGGATCGGCACGACTGCGACGCGGGCGATGTCAATCGCGACGGGCGGATGGACTTCTACTGCGCGGTCGGCGCCGACAAAGGCACGGGCTCGGGCCCCAATGAGCTGTGGATGCAGCAGGTCGACGGCACCTTCGCGAAGATGGCCCACAACGGCGCGGAGGACCGCTACGGCAGCGGCCGCCGCCCGATCTTCTTCGACTTCAACCACGACGGCTGGCCCGACATCTACCTGACCAACGAACAGCACGCGGGCGGCAACGAAAGCATCAACCGCGTGTTCGTCAGCCGGAAAGGTCAGCACTTCGATGAGGTGCAGACCATTGCCACCGGCTCTCTCGGCTGGGGTTGCGTCGCCAAGGGCGACATCAACGGCGATGGCTGGGATGACCTGCTGGTCTGCAATGACGACGGCCCGTCCCGACTCTTTCTCAACAACCAAACCGGCGACTTCAAGGCGCTCATGTCACCGGCGCTGGTGGGCAAGCATTGGATCTGGGCCCAGCTGAAAGATTTGAACCAGGACGGCAAGTTGGACCTGATCTCGCTGGTCGATGGCAGCACGGTGGAAGTCTGGTTGAACAGCGGCGACGGCCTGTTCTTCGAGAGTCGACTCTTCGAAGGCAAGCTGCCGAAGCCCGGCAAATCGCTGACGGTGGGCGACTTCAACCACGATGGTCGACCTGACATCTATGTCGCGCTGGCCGACAAGAGCTGCAAGAGCACGCAGCACGACCTGGCCGCCGACGTTGTGTTCTGGGGCAACCAGAACGGCCTGTGGGACAAGGGTCAGCTGACGCAGGACTACGACGGCTGCGGCCACGAGGTGCAGACGCTGGACGGCGACAAGGTCCTGCTGGTGAACGGCGGCAGCAAGAAGCCCGGGCCGAACTACGTGCTCACCTGGTCACCGGACTGACGCTTCTAGTGTCCTGTCCCGCAAATAACTGTCATTGCGACGGGCCGCAATGGACCCGACACGGGGTGAACGCGCGTTGATGCCCCTATTTGACGCCGCGGTTCACGGCCTTGGCGTACTGCGCGGCTTCGCCGGTGCCGACGAAGTCGTCGTACAGCCAAAGGCCGCCGCCAACGATGCCGCATTCGGTATGCCAGGCATCCATCTGCTGATACGTCTGCTTGGGCGTCTTGTCGCGGTCCCACACGTACGGGAAGACCGGCACGCTGCCGAAGTCCCAGCCATGGCACGGGCTGTTGCCGGAGCCCCCAGCGTAAGTCTGCAGGTGCACACCATCCACGGTGCCGGGCCGCTTCGCGTTGATCTGCGAGACGACCTGCGTCCAGTAGGCGGCGTTGAAGTACGGGTCGGGCATCACGTGGTAGCCCAGCTTCCCCAACATGACGCCGAATTTCACCGTGGTGGGGAGATCGAAGCTGTTCTCGTCGTCGAAGTCGATGGCGTCGATGGCCGGGATCGCGGCCTTGAGCGCGGCAAAGGTCTTGTAGAGGATGCTGTCGGGCCCGGTGCCCTGGCTGCGCACGAGCGCGGCGACGTTTTGCCAGTCTCCAAAATTGGACGAGCCGATGCTGAACGTCACGCGCCGGACTTTGCCTTGCTTGAGGCGCGCCATGTCCGACGCGAAGTCGGGGTAGGTCTGGCCGCCCACGTAGGCGCCGTTGGAGGTCAGCGGAAACTCGCCGTTCAGGTTGAGATCACCGTTGGTCTTGACTTCGACGCTCCAGACGATGACTTCAGTGAAGCCGGAGTTCTGCAACTCGGTGATGTTGGCCGGAGCGCCCTTCGAGACGATGTACAGCGGGCCGCCGCCGAAGACGCCGGTGAAGCCCTCTGGGTTGGCGGCCGCCGAGGCTGCGCCCGGAGCCGAGGCAGAAAGAAAAGCCGACGCCAGGAGCGGGAGCATCACAACCAATGACTTCATCGCATTCTCCAGATTGGATGGGGGACGATGCGCAAGCACTCATCTGCGCTGCATGACTTTGGCGCGCCGTTCAAAGCGAACGCAGGAAGGCCATCAGCGCTGCGCGATCCGCGGCGGACAAGGCGGCGAAGCGCTGGCGTGAAGCGGTGGCTTCACCGCCGTGCCACATCACGGCCTCGGTGAGGTTGCGTGCGCGGCCGTCGTGCAGGTAGCCCACCGTGCCTTGGCCTTCCATCGCGCGGTCGGTGTAGCCGATGCCCCACAACGGCGGCGTGCGCCACATGTTTCCCTTGGCCCGGCCTTCGGTGTAGTTGTCGGCCAGGTCCGAGCCCATGTCATGCAGCAACAAGTCCGAATACGGCTTGATGGTCTGGCTGCGAAGCTCTTCCATCAGGTGGCCCTTGCCAGTCTTCATTTCGGCGACGTGGCAGGAGGTGCAGCGCAAGGTGTTGCTGAACAGCTTGGCTCCGGCGGCCACCTGCTTGGGGTTGACATCCAGGTCCTTGAGCGGCGAGACGCCCTTCGGGAATCCGCTGACCAGGCTGCGCTGGGCCGGCACGGCCAGCAATTGCAGGTACTGCTCGATCTTCTGCAGCTCTTCGGCGGAGACACCGTGATCGGGCTTTCCTGTCTTGCAGGTGTCGGGGCCGGCCAGGCAGTCGCGGCTGGGGTAGAGCGGCGAAGTGACCGACATGTCGTCCAGCAGTGCGCTGGCGGCCTGGTGGCGCAGGCTCACCTTCGAGGCCTTCCAGCCGAAGCGGCCGAGCCGCACGTCGCCCGTCTCGGGGTCGTAGACGAAGTTGGCCTGGCCCTTCACGCCATCGGCGTCGGGCGTCTGGCGCACGCGAGACAGGATGTCGGACTCGAGCACCGATTCGAGCAAGCCGCCGCCGATCAGCGGCATGGCCGCCCGCAGCGAGAAGATGGCCGGCTTGTCGCCATCGAACTCGATCAACGGCTGGCGCAACACCACCTTCGTGCCGTCTGCCAGCAAGACCTCCTTGTTGGTGAAGCTCTTCACCCGCACACCCGTGCCCCAATCTTGCGGCTTGCCGTCGCTAGAGGCCGCGTTCATCTGCACGGCCGCGCCGTAACGGTCGTGGGGCACTTGCTTGCCTTCGGCATTGAGCATGGCCGCACGCAGGGCCATGTGGTCGAGCTTCTGGCCGATTTCAGACGGCGCAGGGCTGCGGCCGTTGTTGACGTGGCAACCAAAGCACGAGCTTTGGTTGAAGCGCGGCCCCAGCAGGCCGATGGCGGGGTCGTAGCGGTCGTTGCCCGGCTCGTTGTGCTCGCCGGTGCGCATGTTCGTGTGCAGCAGTCGCCGGCCGTCCACGAAGCGCTGCATGTTCTGCATGCCGATGTTGTTCTGCTGCTGCTGGAACATGTAGGCGCCGTTGTCGGCGTAGTCGTACGAGACCGAGCCGATCCCGCCTTGCAGCGTTTCGCTGGGCAGCGGCGCGTTCATCAAGCGCGGCTGCACCCCATACCAGGGACGCAGGCCCGTGCCCATCACGTAGGTCAGCTCCGTGGTGTAGTAGCGCAGGCCGCCCAGGTCCGAGCCCATGGCTTCACGCGTGGAGAAGAACGACGGGGTGAACTCGATCACGTCCCCGGCCACCAGGGCTCGCGCAGGGATGGTCTGCCCATTCGGAACGAGCACACCGTTGGCGTCGGGGCTGAGGTCGGCGTGGCCGGGGTAGTTGTCCAACGTCACGCTGCAGCCGTCGTTCAGGCCACTGTCATTGAGCAGCTTGCCATTGGGCGGCTTGGCCACGACGGGGCAATCGGCCCGGCCGGTGCCGTAGAGGTCGGGGTCGACCAACTGGCCCGACGCCATCCAGCCATAGCCGGTGACACCCGGGCGGTCGAAGCCGCGGAAGAACGAGTGGCCGCCGGCCAGCTGGGCCTGCTGGTAGTACTGGTTCACGCGCAAGGTCGGTTTCGTGACGCCCGCGACGCGGCTGTTGTCGATGATCTCGACGCCCCAGCTGCGGTTCTTGAAGTAGTTGGGGACGAAGTTCAGGTAGGCGCCCGGCCCTTTGTCCACGGGGTTGCCCGCGCCGTCGACGGTCTCGTTGGGCCCGTAGCCGATCTCGTTCCAGTCTTCGCCGCGCTCGCGGGCGTGGCGGCTGCGGCCCACGACGCCGAAGCGGGTGACGAGCGTGCCGTCTGCCAGCGTGAACTGGGTTGACTCCTGCGGCGGCTGCTTCAGCGGCAGCATCGGCACGTAGGCGTCCGTCTTGGGCACGTCCGTGGCCGAGGTGGCCAGCTTCGGCAGCGTGTTGTCGCTGCCCGGCGTCTTGAACTCCACCTCGTAGAGCGAGTACGGGTACTGCGTGCCGCGGGTCACGCCTTGCAGGCGCAGATAGCGGTTCGTCACGCCGAGGTTGAAGTACTCCTCGATGCCGCCGGTGCCGGCCGTCTGCTTGCGCAGGTCTTTCCATTTCACGCCGTCGTCGGACACCTGCAGCGTGTAGGCCTTGCCGTAGGCGTTCTCCCAGGTCAGCTTCAAGTAGCCCAGCTCGACCTTCTTGCCGAAGTCGAACTGGATCCACGCTTTGTCGGCGTTGTTGCCGGCCCAACGCGTGCTCAGGTTGCCATCGATGGCGTTGCCCGGCACCATGTTCCCGTCGTGCCCCGACGCGGTGGCTTTCACCGGCTTGATGGGCACGCCAGGGCCCTTGGCTTCGACCTGCTCGCTCGCTTGATCGGCATCGCCGGCCTGGGCCGAGTCGCCGACCGCGAGAGCCGTGGCACGACCCGCGTCGGCCTCGCTCTGGTCCGTGGCGCTTTGGTCTTCGCCACCGCCGCCGCATGCAACGAGCGACGCTGCAAGAACGATGGCCGCCGTATGGGCGGCTGCCGTGCGTCGAGCGGCACCTGGGCCGCGTTCAGTCGACATGCTGGACTCCTCATTTTGGAAACGGTTCTAATTCGCCGCCGATGGTGAAGGCTCTGACGCCTCTGCCGGGCGCTGAGGTGTAAAGCAATGTTTCCGAAGGTGCGGTGCGGCGAACCGGTGGCTCCGCGTGAAGCGCAGGTCGCAAGGCGCTTACGATTTCTCGCAAAGGCCACGACCAGGTCGAGGACGCCTGAGCCCCTGCCACGGACTTCTAAGCGGCCACGGTGTCCGCCGCCGTGGCCTGCGCCGTGCTGCTGCGATAAGCCCAGAACCGCGGCAGCGCGAAGCCCGTTGCGATGACGCCGACGAGGCAGATGACCCCGCCGATCCAGATGGCGGGCGACACGCCCCAGGCGTCGGCCATGAAGCCGGCGCGTGTGTTGCCGATCAGCGGGCCGGTCAGGTAGCTGATCATCTCGATGCCGGCCAGCCGGCCGCGCAGGGTGTTGGGGATGGTCTGGTTCCAGATCGTGCCGCGGAACACGCCGCTGACCATGTCGGCCGCGCCGGCCGCGGCCAGGCATGCCAGGCCCCACATCAGGCTGGGTGCGAAGCCCAGGGCCACGATGCCCAGCGCCCACACCGCCGCCGCGATGACGGCCGCGCGGCCGTGGCGCGTGACCTTGCCGGTCCAGCCGCTGAACAGGCCGATGGCCAGTGCGCCGACCGACATCGCCGACAGCAGCCAGCCGACCGACTCGGTGCGCCCATCGGCCGCGGCCATGGCCGGGAACAGCGCCACCGGGAAGGCGAAGGCCATCGCCACGATGTCGACGATGTAGGTGCCCATCAGCTCGGGGCGCGCCCATGCGAAGCGCAGGCCTTCGGCCAGGTCGGCCAGCAGGTGAGGGCGCTCGCCGGGCTCGCCCACCGTGCCGATGGCGGCGCGTGGGATGCGAGCGAGAAAGAACAGCGCCGCGAGGAAGGTCACGAAGTCGAACAGGTACGCGCCCACCGCGCCCCAGCGCGCCAGCAACAGCCCCGCCAGCGCCGGCCCGGCCACCATGCCCACCGTGCCGCGCACCGACGACAGCGCCGCCACGGCGGCGAATTCTTCGGGCCGCGCGAGCTTTTGCGTCAGTGCCTCGAGCGCCGGGCGGTGAAAGCCGCTGGCGCCCTGCAGCACGGCCACCAGCGCGTAGATCGCCAGCACGCTGGGCGCAGCGGCCAGCGCGTTGGCCAGCAGGCCCGCCAGGCACAGCGCCATCAGCGCCTCTGAGGCGATCAACAGCCGCTTGCGGTCCACCCGATCTGCCACGGCGCCGCCCAGCAGCCCGCACAGGACCACCGGCACCAGCTGCACCAAGCCCAGCAGGCCCACCTGGGCGTTGGAGTGCGTCAGCTCGTAGAGCTGCCAGGGCACGGCCACGTAGCTGACCATCGTGCCCAGCCCCGAGATGAACTGGCTGGCGAACAGGCGGCGAAAGGCGGTGTTGTGGCGCAGGGGGCCGATGTCAAGAAGCATTCAGGGCGCGTCGAAGCAGGCTGGGTTGCGGCGCGACGGTAACTCAATGCGGCGCCGCCTGTAAGTTCGTGCGAAGTGGTGCGACTACGTCTCAGCGGCCGGCTTGAGGCAGGCGAAAAGCCACCACGACATCAGAGCAGTGCGTCGCAGTCATCGTTTCACCATGTCCTTCACCTTTCCTTTTGGAGACCTTTCCCATGAAGACCAAGTTTGGTATCACCCTTTTGCTCGTTAGCACGCTGGCCACCTTCGCCGGCCTCGCGCATGCAGACGGCCCGCTCACCCGCGAGCAGGTCAAGATGGACCGCGACACCTTCCTGGCCACGATGAACTGGGACGAGCTCACCGGCCAGTGGGTGTTGAAGTCGAACATGGAGCCGCCCAAGGGCGTGAAGTCGCGCTCTGAAGTGCTGGCCATGCGCGACGAGTGGTTGCGCATGCACACCTTCGACGATCTGACGGGCAGCTGGGTGCCCATGGGCGCCGCGCGCGACATGAGCAAGCTGACCCGCGAGCAGGTCAACATGGAGACCGCGCGTTTCCTGATGATGTACCGCTTCGACGAGGCGCGCAGCGAGTGGGTCAGCAAGCTGATGCCCACGCACTGAGCACCCCCTGTCAGGTGCCGGCGGCCGGCGGGCGCGGTTCGGTGGTCGACCACAGCTGCACCAGCGTCAGCCCGATCGCCAGCATCGGTGGGCCGATGAAGATGCCGATGAAGCCGTAGGCGACGATGCCGCCGAACACGCCCAGCAGGATCAGCAACAGCGGCAGGCTGCTGGCGCGGCTGATGAGGTAGGGCTTCACGACGTTGTCGATCGAGCTGACGGCCAGCAGGCCCCAGGCCAGCATGAAGATGCCCCAGCCGACCGAGCCCTGCACGAACAGCCAGATCGCCGCGCCGCCCCAGATCAGCGGCGGGCCGATCGGCACCATCGACAGCAAGAAAGTGCCCGCGGCCAGCGCCAGCGCGCCCGGCACGCCGGCGATCAAGAAGCCGATCAACGCGACCAGGGCCTGCGCCAGCGCGGTGCCGAAGATGCCGTGCACGATGCCGATCACCGTGCCGTTGATCGTCGACAGCAGCGAGTCGCCGAGCTCACCCGCCAGCCGGGTGAGGATGGCGCGCGCGGCGCTGACCAGTTGCTCACCGTCGCGGTAGAAGAAGAAGGCGATGAAGGCCGCGAAGCTCAGCTGCACCAGGCTGCTGCCGATCGCCTTGCCGGCGCCGAGCAGCACGATGCGCGCCGGCTCGAACAGGCTCTTGAGCAGGGCGTTCAGCTCTTCGCGGCTGGCGGCGATGCGCTGCCAGTAGTCGGACAGCGCGGAGCCGACCAGCGGCACGTCGCGCAACCAGTCGGGCGGCATCACCGGGCCGTGGTCGAGCAGGCCACGTGCGCCGTCGAACAGCGAGGCCACGTCGTCGGCCAGGCTCAGCGCCAGCAGCGTCGATGGGCCGATCACCAGCACCACCAGCAGCAGCGTCATCAACAGCGCAGCCCAGGTGATTCGGCCGCCGACCGCGTCGCGCAGGCGGCGGTAGACCGGCCAGGTGGCGGTGCAGACGACGGCCGCGAACAGCAGCGCCGGGATGAACGGGTGCAGCACCTGGTAGCAGCCGAAGACGACGACGACGATCGCCGCCAGCCGGGCGTAGTGCTGAAGACTGTGGTTCACGTAGCGGCCTGCCCTTCCCATGCTGTTCCCGCCGGCGACTATGCCACCCCGGCCGCCGCCGGGCGAGGGCTGGTAGACTTCTTCCCCACAGCGCCGATTTGGTCCGGATTGCGGGCGCTTAATCAAATGCAGCTAAAGAGGGCTCCGAGTTGAACCCGGTGTCCGCGTCTCGCTGCGGTACCGGGTTTTTCTTTTGGAAGGTCAGGCTTCATGAGGTCGGTCGGCTTCGTTGCCCCGCAGAGCATGCATTTCGCCGAGCCGCTGCCGCTGAGAAGCGGCGCGAGCTTGTCCGACTACACCCTGGTCTACGAGACCTACGGCACGCTGAATGCCGATGCCAGCAACGCGGTGCTGGTATGCCACGCGCTGAACGCGTCGCACCACGTGGCCGGCGACTACGCCGACCAACCCCACAGCACCGGCTGGTGGGACAACCTGGTCGGCCCCGGCAAGCCGCTGGACACCGATCGCTTCTTCGTCATCGGCATCAACAACCCGGGCTCGTGCTTCGGCTCGACCGGGCCGATGCACCTGAACCCGGCGACCGGCCGGCCCTACGGCGCCGACTTTCCGGTCGTCACGGTCGAAGACTGGGTCGACGCGCAGGCGCGGCTGGTCTCGCGGCTGGGCATCCAGCAGCTGGCGGCGGTGGTCGGTGGCAGCCTGGGCGGCATGCAGGCGCTGGCCTGGACGCTGCGCCACACCGACCGTGTGCGCCACTGCGTGGCGGTGGCCACCGCGCCCAACCTGTCGGCGCAGAACATCGCCTTCAACGAGGTCGCGCGGCGCGCGATCGTGACCGACCCCGACTTTCACGGCGGCCACTTCTACGCCCACGGCGTGGTGCCCAAGCGTGGCCTGCGCGTGGCCCGCATGATCGGCCACATCACCTACCTCAGCGACGACTCGATGGAGGCCAAGTTCGGCCGCGAGCTGCGCGAGGCCGAGCTGGGCTACAGCACGCAGGACATCGAGTTCCAGATCGAGAGCTACCTGCGCTACCAGGGCGACAAGTTCAGCGAGTATTTCGACGCCAACACCTACCTGCTGATCACCCGGGCGCTCGACTATTTCGACCCCGCGCGCGAGCACGGCAATGACCTGGCGGCGGCCTTCAAGGTGGCGCGCGACAAGAAGTTTCTTGTCGTCAGTTTCACCACCGACTGGCGCTTCTCGCCGGCGCGCTCGCGCGAGATCGTCAAGGCGCTGGTCGACAACCGGGTCGAGGTCAGCTACGCCGAGATCGACGCGCCGCACGGCCACGACGCCTTCTTGCTCGAAGACCCGCGCTACCACGGCGTGATGCGGGCCTACTTCGACCGGATCCTGTGACCCCCACGCTCGCTGCCGCTTCGCTGCCCCCCGAGGGGGCCCTTGCAGCGGCCAGGCAAAGCCGGATCCGCGCAAGAACCTTGATCAAATTCGACCCCATCGATACGTATGAGTGAACGCAAGGACCTCGAAGTCATCGCCCGGCTGGTACCGCAAGGCGCCCGGGTGCTCGACCTGGGTTGCGGCACCGGCGAGCTGCTGGCCTACCTGCGCGAAACGCGCGGCTGCACGGGCTATGGCGTGGAGCTGGACGATGCCAATGTGCTGGCCTGTGCGCAGCGCGGCGTCAACGTGATCCAGCTGAACCTCGAAGAGGGGTTGAAGCTGTTCGAAGACCGCAGCTTCGACGTGGTGCTGCAGCTCGAAACCCTGCAGCACCTGCGCAATGCCGAGAACATGCTGCGCGAGACGGCGCGTGTCGGGCGCATCGGCATCGTCAGCTTTCCGAACTTCGCGCACTGGGTCAACCGCGTGTCGATCCTGCGCGGGCGCATGCCGGTGACGCGCGCGCTGCCCTACGAGTGGTACGACACGCCGAACATCCGCGTGGGCACCTACAAGGACTTCGAGGTGCTGGCGCGCAAGAACGGGCTCGAGGTGATCGACAGCTTCGGCCTGCAAAGCGGCGAGGTGATCCGTCGCTGGCCGAACCTGCGCGCCAGCGTGGCAGTGTTCAAGTTCGAGCGCAGCTGATCGGCTGCGGGCGCGGGGCGCTCAGCCCACGCAGCGCCCGCGGCCGCTGCGCTTGGCGTCGTACAAGGCCTGGTCGGCGCGGGCCAGCAGGCAAGACAGCGCCTCGCTGCCGCCTTGCCACTGCGCCACGCCCAGGCTGATGCCGACCGTCTCGCCGTGGGGGTAGGGCTCGCGCTGCAGTGTGGCGTGCAACGCGGCGCAGAGCTGGCGGGCGTGGTCGAGCGAAGCGTCGGGCAGCAGCAGCGCGAACTCGTCACCGCCCAGGCGGCCCAGCAGGTCGGACCCGCGCACACGAGACTGCACCCGCCGCACCAGCTCGCGCAGCACCGCGTCGCCGGCGGCGTGGCCGTGCTGATCGTTGATCTGCTTGAAGCGGTCCACGTCGAGCATCGCCAGCGACAGCTGCTCGCCGTTGGCGCGGGCGCGTGCCAGCGCGGCCTCGGCGGCTTCGAGAAAGCCGCGCCGGTTGATGGCCCGCGTCAACTCGTCTTCACGCGCCTGGCGGTGCAACTCGCCGTGGTGGCTGGCGATCGGGTTCAGCAGCACCCGGCGCAGCATCGCGTTGAGCGTCAGAAACACGGTCAGCACCACCGCGCAGGCGCCGATCAAGAACTGCCACAGCGATTGCTGTGCGCGCTCCAGCGGTACCGTCATCGGCAGCGACACGACCTGCGCGCCCACTGTTTCGCCCATGCGCCAGCCGAAGCCGTGCTGGTCGCTGTAGAGCGCGCGCATCGCGGTGGGCGCGGCCGCCGGCTCGCCGTGGCAGGTCAGGCAGGCCGCGTCGTTCACGCGCAGCGGCTTGGCCACGTAGAGCATTTCCTGGCCGTTCTCGAACGTCTGGCGCTGGATCGTGTCGACACCGCTGCTACGCAGCGCTTCGACCATCTCGGCGTGGATGCCGGTGGCCTGGTTGGCCGGGTTGGTCGGGTTCAGCGCCACCTCGCGGTAGCTGACGCCCGGGTAGCGGCGGTGCAACTCGTGCATCGCGGTGGTGGCGGCGAATGACGGCACCGCGGCCACCTGGAAGTGGGTCGGGTCGGTGTTGAGCAGCGGGCGCACGTGGTCGGCGGTGTAGCTGCGCAGGGCGGTGGCGGCCTCCATGTGCAGCTCGGCTTCGCGCTGCACCTCGGCCAGGGCCCGCTCGCGCAACTGGCCGCGCATGTACAGCCCGGCCAATAGCACCGCCGACACGGCGCAGGCGCCGAGGGCGATGTTGAGGCGGGTCTTCAGGTTCATGCGGGGCGGCAGTGTGCCAGCTTGGGCGTGGTTCGGGCGCCCTAAACTCTAGGGCCCTAATTTGGTGGCCATCGCTCGAAAAGGAGGCTTTTCATGATCGGATACGTGACCCTCGGCACGAACGACCTGCCCCGCGCAGTCGCTTTCTACGACCAGTTGTTCGGCGCGATGGGCGCCAAGCGGCTGTGGGAGTCGGACCAAGGGGTGGCCTGGGGCACGAGCATGAGCCAGCCCAGCCTGGGTGTGATGAAGCCGTTCGACAAGCAGCCCGCCACGCGCGGCAACGGCACCATGGTCGCGCTGGTGGTCGACAGCAAGGACAAGGTTGACACCCTCTACAAGCTGGCCCTCTCGCTCGGGGCCACCGACGAGGGCCCGGCCGGCCCGCGCGGCGAGGGCTTTTATGCCGGCTACTTTCGCGATCTCGACGGCAACAAGCTCAATGTCTTCTGCATGAAGTGAGTAGGCGCCGTCCTACACCGGCTCGCGCCGCGGGCTGACCCGGCCGCGCCGGGGGCGCCGCTATCTTCAAGGCACACACGGCGCCTGCCCGGCAGGCGCGCTCGCCCTGTTTGTGCTGTTGGAGACTGCATGAAGAAGACTCGCTTGGTTGCCCTGGCCGCCGCCAGCGCCCTGATGGCCTTGACCTCTGGGTGCGTGGTGGCACCGCCGCGCCACGCCGCCGCGGCGGTGTATGTGGCCCCCACCTACGCCAGCCCCGGCCCGGGCTGGACCTGGGAATTTCACGCGCGTTACGGCTGGGGCTGGCACCACCCCCACTACGGCTGGCACCGCGGCTGGTATTGAACCGGCGCTCACGCCGCCACGCTGTCGCGCCACTGGCGCGGTGAGGTGCCCAGCTTCTGCGTGAACAGGCGCGACAGCGCCGATGCGTTGGCGTAACCCAGGTCGGTGGCGATCGCCTTGATCGGCCGGCCCTGACGCAACTGGCTCTGGGCCAGCGTCAGCCGCCAATGGGCCAGGTAGTCGGCCGGGGTCTGGCCGACGACGGCCTTGAAATGCACGGCCAGGGCGCTGCGCGACATGCCGGCGCAAGCGGCCATCCGCGCCAGGCCCCAGGCTTCGCCGGGCCGCTCGTGCATGGCGACCAGCACCCGCGCCAGCCGCTCGTCCGACAGGCCGGTGATCAGGCCGGCCGGCACGCCCGCCTGCTGCGGGTGATCGACCAACCAGCGCAGCAGCTGGATCAGCACCACCTCGAACATCCGGTCGGCCAGCAGGCGCGAGCCGCAACGCAGGGCTTCGGTCTCGGCGAACAGCAGGCCCAGCGCCGGCTCCAGGCCGGGCACCGCGGCCAGCGGCAACAGCACCACCGGCGGCAGCGCCTGCACCAGCGGGTTGGTGTCGCCGCCGTCGAAATCGAGCGTCGCGCAGGTGAAGTCGGCACCGTCGACCGGGGCGTTGTGAAAGTCGTGTGCGAGCGGCCGCGGGTAGAACAGCAGGCTCGGTTCGTTGACCTGCACGCGCTGGCGCCGGCCATTGGCCGCGCGGTGCGACAGGGCCATCTCGCCGCGCTTGAGCACATGCAGAAAGCCGCGCCCCGGCTGCGCCGCGAAATGCGTGGTGCCGCACAGCGGGCCGGCATGAAACAGGTGCGCCCGCACCCGGAAGTGCTCGAGCAGCGTGGACAGACGGTCGATCGGCGGGGGCATGTGGTTGGACGATTGGGTATGAATCGTGGACGAAAAGTGCCCAATCGTACCCCTGCCGCCGAGACACTGGCGGTGTGCCTGGGGCGATGACCCCCGGCACCTTCCAACCCTCTCAGCAAAAGGAAAACCCCATGTCCCGTGTCCAACTCATCGACGCCGCCACCACCACCGCCGACCGCCGCGCCCTGCTGGCGCCGATCCAGTCGGCCTTCGGCAGCACGCCGGCGATGTTTCGCGCGGTGGCCAATTCGCCGGCGGCGCTGAAAAGCATGTGGGCGGCGTTCGGCGCGCTCGGCGGCGGCGTGATCCCGGCCAAGCTGGGCGAGCAGATCGCCGTGGCGGTGGCCGACCGCAACGCCTGCGAATACTGCCTGGCGGCGCACACGGCGCTCGGCCGCAAGGCCGGCGCCTCGGCCGACGAGATGAGCGCGGCGCAGATGGGCGAGTCGTCTGACCCGCGCACCGCGGCGGCGCTGCGCTTCGCGTTGAAGCTGGTCGAGCAGCGTGGCCAGGTGGCCGATGGTGATGTGCAGGCCCTGCGCACGGCCGGTTTCGACGACGAGGCGATCGTCGAGATCCTGGCCCACGTCGCGCTGAACCTGTTCACCAACTACGTGAACGTGGCCTTCGCGGTGCCGGTCGACTTCCCGGCGGTGCCGCTGCGCCGCGCGGCGCGCTGATCAGCTCTTCTCGAGTGGCGCCAGCGGCTCGAACGCCGCTGGCTGCTTGAGCTTCCAGGCGGTGATCGCCTTCTCCATCTCGCCGATGTCGAAGATCGCGCTTTGCAGCAGCGTCATCTGCGACAAGGCTTCGGCGGTGCCGTGGTCGCGCGCCTGGTTCAGCGCCAGCTTGCTGCCGGCGATCGCCAGCGGGCTCTTGGCGGCGATCTGCGAGGCCAGCTCGTTGGCGTGCAGCAGCAGCGCGTCGGCGTCTGGCAGCACCGCGTTGACCAGGCCGATCGCCAGCGCGCGTTGCGCGTCGACCCGCTCGCCGGTGTAGGCCATCTGCCGCGCCACGCCCTGCGGCACGATCTTCGGCAGCCGCTGCAGCGAGCCCAGGTCGGCCACCATGCCGATGTGGATCTCTTGCACGGTGAAGAACGCGTCGGCCGCACACAGGCGGATGTCGCAGGCGGCCGCCAGGTCCAGCGCGCCGCCGATGCAGCCGCCCTGCACGGCGCAGATGACCGGGAAGCGGGCTTCGTCGATCGCGTCGAAGCAGGCCATCAGCCGGCGCAGGCCGGTCTGGAAGGCCTGCCGCTTGCGCGAGGTCGACAGGTCGAGCATTGGCATGTTGGCGCCGGCGAACACGTCCAGCGCCATGCCGGCCGAGAAATGCTTGCCGGTCGAGCCGATCACCAGCACGCGGGTCTGGCCGGCGTCGTCGAGCGCGCGCACCGCGTCGCGCACGGCCGGGAAGAAGCCCGGGTCCATCGTGTTCATGCGCTCGGCGCGGTTCAGCGTCAGCCGGGCGATGCCGGTGGCGCTGTCGAGCTGCAGGTCGAAATAGGCAGAGGGAGTGGTCATGGCTGGCCTTGTGTGGGATCTCGCAACAGATCACGCAAGGCTAACCGTTCCCGCTCCCCCGTCGATCACCTGGGGGACACAACGCCCCCAGAGCCTCGGTGATCAGAAGGTGACGATCAGGCAGCGGTCGTCGAGGATGCCCAGCTTGCCGGCCGCGCCGTTGACGTGCCACATCGGCTGGATCGTGTGGCTGCCGGCCGGGATCGACAACACGGCGACCGTGCTGCGCGATTCCCAGAACTGCTGGTTGTTGCCCAGGTTCTGCGGGCCGGCGTAGAACGGCGCGCCGCCGTCGATCGAGAAGGCCAGGCGCAGCTCGGCATCGGCCTCCACGCCGGCATCGGCGCTGAAGGTCACGTAGGCCTGCTTGGCCGCGCTGGTCGTGTTGTTGACGACCTTGCTGATGCCGGCCACGGAGACCCAGCCGTCTTCAGGGTGGGCCGAGACGACGTTGGCGCCGCCGCTGCCGTCGACGCTGCAGGCGCTGCGGGTGGTCTGGGCGGCTTGGGTGCCGGCGGCGGCCAGGGTCAGGGCCAGGGCGGTGATGAGTCGGGTGTTCATGGTGCTTGCCTCTCTGAGTGACATAACGGGTGGGTGGGTTACTGCCTTTCGGTGCCTGCTCGATCGCTGCCCGTCCGCCAGTGAAGTCACTGTAGAAATCGCTCCGTTAGGATGCCGTTATGAGTGCCGAGACAGCGTCTTCGTCGCTTGGCCAGGCGGCGGTAGAGCCTGGCGCCGGGCCGGTGCAGTTGCTGCTGGCGCCCGCTTCGCCGGCCCTCACGCGCCATGGCGAGCAGCGGCCGTTGGCGCTGCGCGATGCGCTGATGCTGAGCTGGCTGGCGCTCGAAGGCCCCACGCCGCGCGAGCGGCTGGCCCTGCTGCTGTGGCCCGACAGCGAGCCCGCCGCTGCGCGCAACACGCTGCGCCAGCGCCTGTTCCAGCTGCGGCGTCAGCTCGGCGTCGAGCTGGTCGAGGGCCAGGCGGTGCTGGCGCTGGCCGAAGGCATCGGCCACGACCTGGCCGACTCGGACGACGTGCTGGGCGGGCAGGACGCCGGCGCCACCGGCACGCTGGCCGAGTGGCTGGCCTTGCAGCGCGACCACCGCCGCCAGCGCATGCGGCTGGCCCTGGCCGAGCTGTGCGAGATGTCGGAGCGGGCACAGGACTGGCCCGGCGCGCTGCTGCACGCGCACGAGCTGCTGGCGCTCGAGCCCTTGTCCGAAGAGGCGCACCGCCGCGTGATGCGGCTGCACTACCTGGCCGGTGACCGCGCCGCCGCGCTGCTGGCGTTCGACCGTTGCGAGCAGATGCTGAAGAACGAGGTCGGCGCCCAGCCGAGCTCCGAGACCCGGCAACTGCTGGCCACCATCGAGGCGGCCGAGGTGGATGCGTCGCCCTTGCCGGTGCCCGGCGCGGCGCTGCCGGCCAGCGTGCTGCGGCCGCCTCGCCTGATCGGCCGCGCCGCCGCGGTCGAGGCCCTGCTGCAGGGCTGGGACCTGGGCCAGGTGGTGTGGGTCGAAGGCGAGGGCGGGCTCGGCAAGAGCCGGCTGCTGCAGACCCTGGCCCGGTCGCGCCCCGGGGCGCTGTGCGTGGCGGCCCGGCCCGGCGATGCCGGCGTGCCACTGGCCTCGCTGACCCGCTGGCTCGACGCGCTGCACCGCCACGACGAGCAGGCCGCCGACCGGCTGGGCGCGGCGCAGCGGCGCGAGCTGGCCAAGCTCTTGCCGCACATCTCGGCCGGCCCCGTGGCGCCGCCGCGGGGTGGCCACGAGCAGGCCCTGCCCGACGCGCTGGACGCACTGTGGCGCGCGCAGGCGCCGGGCTTTGCCGGCCTGCTGGTCGACGACCTGCAATGGGCCGACGACGCCAGCATCGACTGGCTGCGCGACTGGATCCTGCGCAGCCCACTGGCCGATGCCCACGCGCCGGCCCCGCGCTGGGCGCTGGCCAGCCGCCCGGCGGTCGAGGGCAGCGCCCTGGCGGCCTTGCGGCAAGAGCTGATCGCCCACGCCCGCCTGCGGCCGCTGCCGCTGGCGCCGCTGGACGAGACCGCGCTGGCCGAGCTGGTCGACTCGCTCGCGCTGCCGGGCCTCAGCGGCTCGGCCGCCGGCGCGGCCCTGCGCCAGCACACCGGCGGCAACCCGATGTTCCTGCTCGAGACGCTGAAGCAGGCCTGGGCCGAGCAGCGCCTGGGCGGCGATGTGGGCGACTGGCTGCGCGCCCGGCCGTCGAACGTGCGCGCGGTGATCGCCGAGCGCCTGGCACGGCTGCCCGCCGGCGCGCTGGCCCTGGCCCGGGTGGCCAGCGTGGCCGGGGTCGACTTCGATGTCGAGCTGGCGGCCGCGGTGCTGGGCCAGCCGGTGATGGCGCTGGCCGACGACTGGCAGGCGCTCGAAGCGGCGCAGGTGCTGAGCGACCAGGCCTTCGCCCACGACCTGGTGTTCGAGGCGGTGCGCGACGGCGTGCCCGCGCCGATCGCCCGCCACCTGCACGGCCGCATCGCCAGCTTCCTCGAATCGGACGCCGCACGCCAGCACGCGCCGGCCCGGGTGGCCGACCATTGGCAGGCCGCCGGCCAGCCGCTGCGGGCGCTGCCATGGCTCGGCCAGGCGGCCGATGCCGCCTGGCGCTGTGCGCGCCGGCACGAGCAGCTGGGCTTTCTGCTGCGGCGTGCCGACATCCTGGCCGACGACGGGCGCCAGGCCGAGGCCTTTGCCGCGGTGCTGGGGGCTACCGACTTGCACCTGGGCATCGACTACGACATCGCCGATGGCCAGGCGCTGTGCGACCGGCTCGATCGGCTTGCCGCGACCGATGCCGAGCGGCTGGAAGCCGCGCTGATGCGCATCCACCTGCTCGGCCACCGGGGCGACCTCGACCAACTGACCGAGCGCGTGGCGACCTGCGTGGCCGAGGCCCACCGCCTGGGTGACGAGCGTCTGCTGGCCCAGGCCCACGGCGAGCAGGGCATGGTGCTGGTGATGGCCGACCGGCCGCAAGAGGCCGTGGAACCCCTGCGCTCGGCCACCGAGTGGCTGCTGCAACACGGCGGCCCGGCCGAGTGCTCGGAAGCGGCCGGCAGCCTGGCGGTGGCGCTGGACAACTGCGGCCAGCTCGATGCCGCGATGCCGTGGCACGAGACCTCGATCGCCTTCGCCGAGCAGATCGGCGACGGGTCGCAGGTGATGAGCGGCCTGTCGAACCTGGCTTGCAACCGCATCGACCGGGGCGACCTGCGCAGTGCCGGCGAATCGGTGCAGCGCGCGCTCGACCTGGCCGCACAGCACGACTGGATCGGCGCGCAGCTGGGCACCTCATGGGCCTTGCGCGGGCTGTGCGAGCTGGGCCAGGGGCGCTACGCCAGCGCGCTGGCCGCGCTGGATGAAGCGGAGCAGGTGATGGCGCGCGAGCAGCCGATCCTGCTGTCGGTGGTGGCTTGCCACCGTGCCGCCTGCTGGTGGCAACTGGGGCAGGCGGCGCGCGCGCAGCAGGCCCTGCAGCCCGTGGGCGACGGTGACGACACGCCGATGGTGGCGCGCGTGCGGCGCTTGCTGCTGCTGTCGCGCCTGGCCCGCGAGCGCCGCGGTGGCCAGGCCGACGCGGCGGCGTTGCTGCAGCAGGCGCGCGCGCTGCTGGCCGACGAAGGTGACCGGCCCGACCTGTACTGGCCGCTGGCCATCGAGCAGGCGAAAGACCTGCCGCCGCCCGACGCGATGCGCCAGCTCGACCAGGCGCTCTCAGCCACCGAGCGCCTGGGCCACGGCGGGGCGCGGCTGGCGGCGCTGGTTCGTTTTGCAGACGTGGCCCGCGCGGTCGACAGCGCGCGCGCGGCCACCTGCGCGCGCGAGGCGCTGGCCGAGGCCGAGCGGCTGGTGCCGGCCACGCTGTACCCGGCCGAGCTGGGGTGGCAGGCCGCGCAGGCGCTGCACGCGGCCGGCGCCGACGACGAGGCGGCCCAGGTGGTGCGCCAAGCCGTGCGCTGGATCCACGACACCGCCGACCGCCACGTGCCCGAGGCCTTTCGCAGCGGCTTTCTCGAACGCAACCCCGTCAACCTCGGCTTGTTGGGCTGGGCCGCGAGGCTGGGGCTTTGAACAGGCTCTAGACTCGGTGTGATGCACGCCATTGTTCAAACCCAAGACGGCCTCGCCCTGCATGTGCGGCGCTGGAGCCCCGAGCCGCCGGCGCGCGGTCAGGTCCTGATCGTTCATGGCCTGGGCGAGCATGGCGGGCGTTATGCCCATGTGGCGGCCGACCTGCAGGCCCGGGGCTGGGACGTGACGGCGTATGACCAGCGCGGCCACGGCCATTCGGCCGGTGCACCCGGCGACATCGCCGCCGCCGACAGCCTGCTGGCCGACCTGGCGCGCATCATCGATGCGATGCGGGCGCAGCTGCCGGGGCCGCTGGTGCTGCTGGGCCACAGCCTGGGCGGCCTGGTGGCGGCGCGGTTCGTGGCCGAGGGCCTGGCGCCGCAGCCGGCCGGCTGGTCGCGCCCGCTCGATGCGCTGGTGCTGTCGTCGCCGGCGCTCGACCCGGGCATGAACGCGGTGCAGAAGGCGCTGCTGGCGGTGGTGCCGAAAGTGCTGCCGCACCTGCGCGTCAACAACGGCCTGAAGCCCGAATGGATCTGCCGCGACCCGGCGGTGGTCAAGGCCTATGTCGATGACCCGCTGGTGCACGATCGCATCAGCGGCCTGCTCGGCCAGTTCATCGCCGAGGCTGGCCCGGTGGTGCTGGAGGCCGCCGCCCGCTGGGCGCTGCCGACGCTGCTGATGTGGGCCGGTGCCGACCGCTGCGTGAAGCCCGAGGGCTCGGCCCGCTTCGCCGCGGCCGCGCCGCGCGAGGTGGTCACCACGCGCGAGTGGCCCGGCTTCTCGCACGAGATCTTCAACGAGCCCGACAAGGGCCAGGTGCTGGCCGCGCTGAACGGCTGGCTCGACCAGCGCTACCCACGCACCTGAGCGGCAGGCCGCCGTGCCGCGCGGCCCACGTCGCGCGATCGATGGAGAGTCCCACCATTTAGGATGTTAGGATTGCGCCTCCAACAAGGAGGTTCGCATGATTCGCTCAATGGTGTGTTGGCTGCTGTTGGCCGTGTCGGCCTCGGCCGCCGTGGCGGCGCGGCCCGTCTACAAGATCGAACTGATCGACCATGACGACGAGCTGTTGCCCAAGGAGGCGATGGTCATCAACGACCACGGCGTGGTGGCCGGCCGGGCCGGCGTGAAAGGTGCGCCGGACCAGGGGCTGATGCCCTTTCGTTATGTCGATGGCGTGCTGAAGCCGATCCTGCCTGCGCCGGCCAATGCCATGCTGGTGCAGGACATGAACGACAGCGGCGACGTGATCGGCCGCATCGTCAACGACTACTACGTCTGGCGCGCCGATGGCACCACCGAGGCCATGCCGGGCCTGTCGCTGTACGCGATCAACGACCTGGGCCAGATGGCCGTGCGCGCCGACGGCACCTGGCACGGCTGCATCTATGACCACGGCACGCTGACCGATCTCGGCACGCTCGGGGGCAACAACAGCTCGGCCTTCGACATCAACAACCGGGGCGAGGTGACCGGCATCGCCGACCTGCCGGGCCAGTACGCGCCGTACCACGCCTTCGCCTGGCGCAACGGCGAGATGGTCGACCTCGGCACCCTGGGCGGCACCTCGAGCTGGGGCGCGGCGATCAACGATCTGGGGCACGTGGTGGGCACGGCGCGCGACAAGAAGGGCGCCTACCACGCCTTCATCCACGACGGCAGCGTGATGAGGAAGCTGCCGCCCACCCAAGAGGGCGACACGCTCACGCCCTACGACGTGAACGACCGCGACGAGGTGGTGGGCGCGGGCTCGGCGGGCGAGGTGCTGCTGTCGGCCGAAGGCAAGACCTATCGCCTGAAAAGCCTGCTGGGCAAGAGCGGGGCAGGGTGGGACCAGCTGATGTACGCCAACTCGATCAACGAGGCCGGCCAGATCGCCGGCGTGGGGGTGCGCAAGGGCCGCCTGCGCGCCTACATCGCCACCCGGGTCAAGTAAGGCCCGCGCTCGGCCGCTCAGCGTTCGTCCAGGCCGACCAGGCCCTCGCGAATGGCCCAGCGCACCAGCGCCGGCACATCGGCCAGCTCGAGCTTGGCCATCAGGCGGCTGCGGTAGGTGTCCACCGTTTTCGGCGACAGGTGCAACTGCTCGCCGATCGCCGTGCTCGAGGCGCCGCGCGCCACCATCACCAGCACCTGGCGCTCGCGGGGTGACAGGGCCTGGGCGCCGCTGCCGCCTTCGGTGAGGCCGCGCAGGGCCAGCTCGGCCTCGCTGTGGCCGAGGTGGCGCCGGCCCTGCGACACGGCCTGCACCGCTTCGAGCAGCTCGGCGCTCGGCGAGCCCTTGAGCACATAGCCCAGCGCGCCCAGGCGCAGCGCCTCGGCCACGTGGCGCGGCTGGTTCGACATGCTCAGCACGATCACGCGCAGGTCCAGCTTGCGGCGCTGCAGCTCCTCGAGCAGCTCGAAGCCCGAGCGCTCGCCCAGGCTCAGGTCGAGCAGCACGATGTCGGGCTTCAGCCGTGCCAGGTCGGCCAGCGCCGGCGTCGGCTCGGCGGCCTCGCCGACGATGGTGTGGCCGCTGCCTTCGAGCACGGCGCGCAGTCCGTCCCGCACCAGCGCGTGGTCGTCGATCAGGTACAGGCGGCTCATGGCAGATCCTCGGCCTGGCGACTCATGGCCACGCGGTCTCGTGGGTGGCGGGTGGGCGGGCCGCGGGTTCTTGCGGCGCCTGCCAGCGCAGGTGGACGGTGGTGCCCTGGCCGGGGGCCGAATGCACCGCCAGCATCGAGCCGATCGCCAGCGCGCGCTCACGCATGCCGACCATGCCCAGGTGCCCCGGGGCGGGCGTGGCACCACCCAGCGGCAGGCCGCAGCCGTCGTCGCAGATCGCCAGCGTCAGCGTGGCCTCGTCGCCGCTCAGCTCGACCCGGACCGTGGCGGCATGCGCATGGCACAGCGCGTTGTGCACCGCCTCGCGGGCGATCATGAAGGCCGCGTATTCGGCCTCGGGCGGCCAGCGCATGCCCTGCAGGCCGGGGGCGACATGCAGCCGCAGCGCGACACCGTTGGTCATCGGCGCGCGTTGGCGCAGCTCGTTGTCGAGCGCCGCGGCGAGCCCGTGCTCGTCGAGCAGCGGGGGCCGCAGATCGACCAGCACCTGGCGCACCTGCCGGTTGGCCTCGGTGATCAGGTGGTCCAGCCGTTGCATCAAGGGGTTCGGTGCCCGGCCGGCGGTCTGGTGGCTGGCGTCGTAGATCAGGCGCATCGCGGCCAGCGTCTGGCCGAGCTCGTCGTGCAGGGCCTGGGCGAGGCGGCGCGTGGTCTGCTTTTCTTGCTCGAGCAGGCGTTGCGAGAAGCCGGCCAGTTCGACCCGGTACTGCTCCAGCGCCTGGTTGGCCTGCTCGCGCTGTGTGACATCGCGCAGGATCGCGGTGTAGTAGATGCCGCTGTCGAGCACCACGGTCGAGATCGAGGCGTCGATCGGAAAGGTCGCGCCGTCGGCGCGCCGCCCGCGCACCGTGCGCAGCGGCGACATCGTGCGTGTCGACGGCCCACCGGCGGCAAAGGCGCGCAGGTGGTCGGCATGCAGCGCGCGGGCAGACTCGGGCATCAGTTCGTCGAGCGGGCGCCCCAGCATCTCGGCCGCGCGGCGGCCGAACATGCGCTCGGCGGCCGGGTTGAACAGCACGATGCGTTGCGATTGGTCGACCGTGATGATCGCGTCCATCGCGGCCTGGATCATGCCGTCGAGCCGGGCCAGCGCCTCGGCCTGTGCCTGCTCGGCCTGCTGCCGCTGGGCGACCTGCAGCTCAAGCTCGACGGCCCGGCTCTGCAGCGTCTCGTTGGCGTCGAACAGCTCGAACATCACCGCGAACTCGCCGGCCAGCGCCAGCGCCATCATCTCGTCTTCGTCGTCGAAGCGGTGGCCCTCGCGCTGGTCGGTGAACAGCAGCACGCCGTACGGCGCGCCGTCGGTGCCCACCGGCACGCCGAGAAAGCTGCGCACCGGCCCCAGGTCGGCCGGCAGCCCGGCCAGCGGCCCGTGGCCGTCGCCCTCGCGCAGCGCGCCGTCGCAGGCCCACAGCCGGCCGACCAGGCCCTGGCGGATCGCCGGCCCATGCAGGCTCTGCACCGCTGCGGGCGGCAGCCCATGCGCCTCGACATGGCGCACCTCGCGCTGGTCGGCCTGCAGCAGCACCAGGGCCACCGCGTCGGCCTCGACGATGCGGTGGCTGGCCTCGCAGAACATGCGCAGGAACGCATCGTGCCGGCGCTCCACGGCCAGGTCGAGCGCCAGCTCGATCAACGCGAAGACGCGGCTGGCGCTGCGCTGCACGTGGCCCAGGTTGTCGGCCAGCCGCCGTGACAGCCGTTCGAGCCGCTCGCGCTCGTCATCGGGGCCGCGGTGTTCGCGCAGCAGCCCGTCGATGAGCGCCTGGTCTTCGCTCACGTGGTCGATCTGGCCGGCGATGTGCTGGCCCAGGCCCATCAGCAGCGAAGGCGATTCGCGCGGGGCGTCGGCGTCGTGCGCCGGGGCCGCCTGGCCCAGCAGGCGGCTGACGGTGTCGATCAGCACCGACGGCCCGGTCGGCTTGGGCAACACCTCGCTCACGCCGCAGGCGGCGGCCAGCTTGCGGGCCTCGCTGCTGCGGTAGGTGGCGGTGTAGAAGACCACCGGCGTCGCCGCGATCGCGGGCTCGCTGCGCAGGCGCTTGACGAATTCGAAGCCGTCCATCACCGGCATCAACAGATCGGTGATGACCAGGTGAGGGTGCAGTGCGCGGGTGCGCTCCAGCGCCTGCGCGCCGTCGGCCGCCTCGACCACTTCGTGGCCGATCGTGGCCAGCACCATTCTCAGGTAGTGGCGGTTCGACGAGCGGTCATCGACGACGAGGATACGTGCCATGTGGCCCGATTCTTAGCATGAATGAGCGACCCTTTCAATTGTCGGGTTAGCTGCCGGCCGGGTTGCTTTGTGCTGCAGCTTGACCTGGGTGCCGTAGCTGCGGTAACGGTCTTGCAGCGCCTGCACCCGCCGTGACAATTCGTCGTTATGGGCGATGCCGTGGCGGTGCCGCTCCAGCGTGTGCACGGCCAGGTCCATCAACTTGCCGTTGAGCGATTGCTCGGCCGCGTCGAGCAAGCTGGTCACCGCGCGTCCCGGCTCGCCGGCCACGGTGTGCGACACGGCAGCCTCGGCCTGGTCGCAGATCAGCGTGTAGCGGGCGCGGATCAGCGGCTCGAAATCGGGCCGCCCCTGCGCCGCGCGGCACAGCAGCTCGCAGGTCGTGCGCGACACGGTGAAGCGGTCGGCCAGCCGTGTCAGCGTTTCGGGGATGTCGTCCAGCCGCACCTCGCGTGCATGCAGCCGCGACAGCACGCTCAGCAGGTTGCAGGCGGCCTCGAACTCGTAGTTCGGCTCGCTCAGCTCGCGCAGGGCCTGGTGCGTCAGCGCCACCGCCTCGGCGACCTTGCGTTCGAGCAGCAGCTTGAGGGTCGACAGCGTCGCCTCGAAGCGGCGCAGGCGCGCGCTCTGCGGCTGCGCCTCGAAGGCCGACGACATCGCGTGCAGCGATTGCGTCAGCCCACGCAGGTCGCCGCGGTCGAACTGCAGCGTGCCCAGCAGCACCAGCCCCTGAAGATCGAAGACCTTCGAGTTCTGCCCCAGCACGGCGGCGCGCTGCAGCGCGTCGGCGGCCTCTTTCGGGTCACCGTGGTAGAAGGCCAGCAGGCCGAACTTGAGCAGGCGCGACACGCAACCCGGCGTCAGCGCGGTGGCGCGGCGCAGCGAATTGAGCGCCTGCACATGCTCGCCCTGGTCCAGCAGCACCTTGCCCATCACGTCGTAGGCATCGGCGTAGCGTGGCTCGTCGTTGAGCAGGCTTTCGAGCGTGCGCCTTGCCTGCTGCATGCCGCCGGCCTGGTATTGCGAGCGGGCGAAGCCCAGCCGCGCCCAGGGCACAGCGCGGGTGGTCATGATGGTTTCGAACAGGGCCTGCGCCGCCTGCGGCCGGCCGGCGCGCAGCCACAGCTCGGCGCCGATGCGCGCGGCGTTGAGCCAGTTGGGCCCGCGCGTGTCGCAACGCCGCTGGCACAGCCCGGCCGCCTCTTCGTAGGCGCCGCGTTCGACGCAGCCGATGATGTCGGCCAGCGTGGCCTTGCGATTGAAGGACTGCAGCACCCGGTCGCGCAGCGCCTGGCCGGTGTGCGGCTTGATCAAGTAGGCGTCGAGCGCCGCCTCGGCGGCCTCGGCCACCTTGGCGTAGCCCGCCTCGCCCGAGATCATCACCACCACCGTCGACAGCGGCAGCAGCTGCGCCAGGCGCAGGTCGTCCATCAAGTCCTGGCCGGTCATCGGCTGGTTGTCGAAGGTGTATTCGCAGACCACCATGTCGAAGCGCTGGTGCTCGATCAGGCGGCGCGCGTCCTGCGCCCGGCTGGTCTGCACCACGGTGCCGAAGCCGAGCTCGCGCATCATCGCGGTCAGCATCGTGCGCGAGGCGGGGTTGGCGTCGATCACCAGCGCCTGGCGCCGCGCCATCTCGGCCCAGCTGGTGCCAAAGGTCGGTTCGGTGCTCACCATGGCGGGGTCTCCTCGGCGCGCTGCGGCAGGGCCACCACGCTGCCGTGGGCCGCGCTGCACACGGCATGCATCCAGTCGCGGGCGGTGCGCCGCATGGTCGCGTAAGCGGCCTCGGTGCTGCGCACCTGGCCGCGGCGCGGCCGTGTGCACACCACCATGTAGCCGGCGGGGCGGCGGGCCTCGCTGATCGGCGCGGCCGTGGCGTGCAGCCAGTAGCCTTCGCCGCTCTTGCGCCGGCTGCGGATCACCGACGACCACGAGGCGCCCGCTTCGAGCGTGGCCCAGAGGTCGCGCAAGACTTCGGGCGGCATGTCGCGCCGGTTGAACAACACCTGGGGCTGGCCGATCAGCTCGTCGTGCGTGTAGCCGCTGGCCTGCGCGAAGGCGGGGTTGCAGTAGCTGATGCGCTCGTTCGGTGCGATGGTCAGCACCAGCACTTCGCCGCGGGCGATGGTGAATTCACCGTCCGGCTCGTGGGGCATGGAAGACTCGTCGTGGTTCATGGGGTGGGGCTCCTGGTAGGGCATCGACCTCGGCCAGGATGTCGGCAACTTGCGGCGGGCACACGACCACCTCGGTGAGGGGAAGTCTTGACGCGTGGCGTGGGGCGGTCCGGTGCGTGTCAAGGCAAGCGCTTTCATGGGCCCGCCGATTCAGCGTGATGCAGGGCGCGCCCCACCTCGGCCATGAAACGGTCGCGGTCGAGCATCTGCTTGCCGAACACCTGCTGCACCCGGCCGCGCAAGCGCTCGCGGTCTTGCGGCGTGATGGTCTTGGAGGTCATCACGAGGATCGGCACCTCGGCCATCGCCGGCTGGCTGCGCACGCGGTCCAGCACCTCGAAGCCGCTGAGACCCGGCATCATCAGGTCGAGAATGATCAGGTCGGGCCGGCTGCCCAGCGCAACGCCGATCGCCTGTTCACCATCGAGGGCGCGCAGCACCTCGCAGTCCGCGCCGGCGAGGTTCGACGCCACCAGGTCCACGGCCACCGGGTCGTCATCGACGACCAGCACCTTGCGCAGCTGGCCCGGCTCGCGCACCAGCCCCAGGGCCTGCACCGCGTCGAGCAGCTGCTGGCGCCCGACGGGCTTTTCGAGCACCTTCGATGCGCCCAGCGCCACGCCGCGCTGCCGGTCGGCCACCATCGAGACGATGACCACCGGCACGTCGGCCAGTTGCGGGTCTTTCTTGATCTGCTCGAGCACGCTCCAGCCGCTGGTGCCGGGCATCATGATGTCGAGCGTGATCAGGTCCGGCGGTGCGGCGCCAGGCGGGTGCAGCTGGCTGCCGTCGGCCACGATGCGGACCTGGAAGCCGGCGCCTTCGAGGTGCAGGCGCAGCAGCTCGGCCGATTCCGGGTCGTCTTCGATCACCAGCGCGTGGCGCGCTGCGGCGGCGCGCGGGCGGGTGGTGTTGGCCAGCAGTGCCGCGGCGGCGCGGGCGGCTTCGTCGCCGTCGCGCCACGGCAGCCAGACGCCGAACTGCGAGCCGCGCCCCGGCGCGCTGGCCACGCCGACCGTGCCACCGTGCAGCGCGGCGAAGCGGCTGACCAGTGCCAGGCCCAGGCCGGTGCCCATGTGCTGGGCCTGGTCGGTCGAGCGCAGTTGCTGGAAGGCCTCGAACAGCTGGGGCAGGTCTTCGCCACGCATGCCGTTGCCGCTGTCGACGATCAGGACTTCGAGCAGCTGCGGGCTGTCGCCATCGGGCAATGGCAGCACGCGCGCCACGGTGCCGGGCGGTGCGGTTTGCCAGGGCGCCTGCCTCCGGGTCAATCGAACCGCCAGGCGGATGTCGCCGCCGTCGGGCGTGAACTTGACCGCGTTGGACAGCAGGTTGTAGACGATCTGGCGCAGCTTTCGCGCGTCCACCAGCAGCCGGCCTCGCGGCGGCATCGCCTCGAAGCGCAGGCGAATGCCGCGCCGCCCGACCGCTTCGTCGAACAAGGCCATGCATTCGCGCAGGAAGGCGTTGGGCTCGACCGCTTCCAGGTCCAGGCTCATCTTGCCCGCCTCGACCTTGGACAGGTCGAGGATGTCGTTGATCAACGACAGCAGGTGGTGGCCGCTGTCGTAGATCAGGCTGGCGAAGCGCTTCTGCTTGTCGAGCAGGCGCCCGGCCTGTTCGTCTTTCAGCAGTTCGGAAAAGCCGATCACGCCGTTCAGCGGGGTGCGCAGTTCGTGCGCCATGTTGGCCAGGAACTCCGACTTGAAGCGGCTGGCCTGCTGCAGCTGGCGGTTGAAGTCGTCGAGCCGGGCGTTCAGCCGCTCGAGGTCGGCCGCCTTCTGCTGCTCGCGCGCATGGGCTTCGACCAGCCCGGCGTAGAGCCTGCCGTTTTCCAGCGTCAGCACCATCAGCACGAAATTCGCGGCCAGCAGGCCGTAGATGCGGCCCGCGTAGAAGCCGAGGTCGAAGCGGCCCGCGTTGAAGACCGCCGACAGGCCGATGTCGAACAGCCATGCGCCCATCACCACCATCAGCCACAGGTCGAGCACGGTGCGCGGTTGCCGCCGCCACAGCGCCACCAGGGCGGCGGCGCTGAGCAGCCAGATGCTGCCGACGACGAAGACCATCGCCGGCGTGTAGCGGTTGCCTTGCATCACGGCGGGCAGCGCCTCGCGCCCCAGCGTGGCGAGCAGGCCGCAGCCCAGGGCCAGCAGCAGCACCAGCACGACGCAGCCGACCACCGCGCTGGCAATGCGGCCCGGCCAGTGCGCCGCCTCGGGCGCGCGGCGTGTCTGCGCGACATAGGCCAGCACCGCGAGCGGGAACCCGGCGTGCCAGAACATGTACAGCCAGGCGGTGGTCTGCGGCCCGGCACCGAGCAGCCCGGTGGGCGAGAACAGGCCGGGGAAGGTCATCGCATGCACGATCGCCAGGCAGGCGGTGAACAGGTAGCCGCCGGCCAGCACCAGCAGCGCGCGCGAGCGCAGGATCGCGAACTGACCGAACAGCAGCGCGGCCGTGACCAGGTCGCTGATCACGAGCGCCGATTCGTACAGCGGGATGAACGCCCACACCGGCGCCAGCGGCCGCTTCGCGAAGGGCACCAGCAGCGCAAACAACGCCGCCGATACCGCCGCCACTGCCAGCGCCAAGCGAGCCTGGCTGCGTTGCGCAGTCAGGGTCGAAAGAAACACTGGCCTGTCAACGACAAGCCCTGACATTCAGCCTCCCCTCGGCCTAACCCTCTGCGTTGCGGAGGCGGCCGTGGTTTGTTCATGAATTGGTTCTGCGACCAATCGGGGTGGATGGTGGAGCGAAGGGTCGGATGCGTCAACCCTGTCGACGCCGGGGTCGGGGCGAACGTGTCAACAGGCTGACACGTTGTCGTCTGGTTCTGCTGACGCAAATCGTCAAGAGGTCCCCACAGACAGGCTCCTGGGCTCCCGACAGCGCTCGCGAGGCCCCGTCTCTACAGTGCGGCCCAACACGGAGCACCACATGGTCAGGGCCAACGACAAAGCAGTACGCAATCACCGGTTGATCGCAGCTGCCGTGCTGCTGGTCGGGGTGTTGCTTTCGCTGGCGATCAGCCAGTCGGCGCGCGACGAGATCCGGCGCAACGCCCAGCTGCGCTTCGACGCCGCCTCGATCAGCGCCAGCGACGAGGTCGAACGGCGCTTTGCCGCGTATGTCGAGGTGCTGGCCGGGCTGCAGGCGCTGTTCCACACCGGTGAGGTGTCGCGCGAAGCGTTTCGCCGCTACGCCGAGTCGCTCGACCTGAAGCGCACCTTCCCGGGCTTCCAGGTGCTGAACTACGCGCCGCTGGTGGCAGCACCGGCCAAGGACGGCTTCGAGGCGGCGCTGCAACGCGACCTGGGCCCCGATGGCGGCGCACGGTTCGCGATCAAGCCACCCGGCAACCGCGATGCCTACCAGCCGATCTCGCTGATCGAGCCGATGGCCGGCAACGAGGCGTTCCTCGGCAAGGACATCGCCGTCTTCCCGGACGTGCGCGCAGCGCTCGAGGCGGCCCGCGATTCAGGCCGCCTCACCGCATCGGGCAAGCTGATCCAGATCCAGGGCGAGATCGGCCTGGCGATGCGGCTGCCGGTGTACCGGCCGGGCCAGCCGATCGAGACGGCCGAACAGCGTCGCGAGGCCTACCTCGGCAGCGTCGGGGCGGGGTTTCTCGTCACGCGGATGCTCGAGAGCCTGCCGGCGCCGACCGACGGTGTGCGCCTGCGGGTGTTCGACGGCGGGCGCGAGCCGGCGGCCTCACCCGCGGCCGACAACGCCGCGCCGCAGGCCGACAAGCTGGTCTTCGATACCCAGCGCCGTCGCGCCCAGCCGATGGCCGCCGCCGCGTCGTCGGCGTTGGCGGCGCCCGCGAAAGCCGGTGCGGCCAGCGAGCCCTTGCCCACCGCGGACACGGGCTTCTACCGCGTCGCTTCGTTCCCGCTCGGGGGCCGGGTCTGGCAGATCGAGGCGTCGTCGCCTTTCGACCAGGGCGTGGGCACGCTCGAGCGCCTGCTGCCGGCCATCATCCTGGTGGGCGGCAGCATCATCAGCCTGCTGCTCGCGAGCGTGCTGCTGGGCTTGCTGGGCGGCCGGCGGCGCGCACTGGCACTGGCCTTCGACATGACGCACAGCCTGCGCAGCAGCGAGCAGCGCCTGGCCGAGGCGCAGGCGCTGGCCAAGCTGGGCAGCTGGGTGCTCGACACGCCGACCGGCGCGATCGAATGCTCGGACGAGGCGCGGCGCATCTATGGCCACGACCTGGGCTCGGCGCCGCTGACGCTGCCGCGCCTGTTGGCGCTGGTGCCGGACCGCCAGCGCGCGGCGCTGAGCGAAGCGGTGCGCCAGGCCGAGCACAGCGACGAGCGGGTGGAGATCGAGCACGCGGTGCGCCTGCCCGACGGCGGCGACCGCTGGGTGCACGTCAACCTGCAGCGTGCCACCGAAGACGGCGTGGCCGCGGTGCGCGCGACAGTGCGCGACGAGACGGCGCGCAAGAAGGCAGCGCTGCGCCTGGAGCTGGCGCACGACATCGGCCAGAAGCTCGCGGTCGAGGCCGAGCCCGAGAACGCGGTGGCCTACATCCTGGCGTCGATCGGCACGCGGCTGCAATGGAGCGCCGCGGTGTGCTGGTTGCGCGAGGCTGATGGCCACCTGCGCTGCATGCATGCCTGGGCACAAGGCGATGCGCCGGCGCTCGGCGAATTCGCGGCCGCGATGCTGCGCCGGCGCGGCGCGCTGGCCGGCGGCCAGGTCGAGCCAGCCTCGATCACCGGCAGCCCGACCTGGCGCAGCATCCCGCTGGACGATTCGGTGCACGAGGAAGACCGCATCGCCAGCCGCTGCGGGCTGCAGGCGGCGGTGGTGATCCCGGTCAGCGCCGGTGCGCAGTGGGCCGCGCTCGAATTCTTCAGCCGCGCGCCGATCAGCGTCGACCGCGAGATCGAGGGCTTCATGCGCTCGGTGGCCAGCCAGCTGGCGCAGTACCTGCAACGCAAGCAGGCCGAACAGGCGCTGCGCCACGTGGCCCACCACGATGCGCTGACCGGCCTGGCCAACCGCCCGCTGCTGCACGACCGGTTGACCCACGCCACGCAGCGCGCCGCGCGCCTGCAGAACCGTGTCGCGGTGCTGTTCATGGACCTGGACCGCTTCAAGTACGTCAACGACAGCCTCGGCCACAGCGCCGGCGACATGCTGCTGCGCGCCTGCGCCGAACGCCTGCGTGCCAGCGTGCGCGAGAGTGACACCGTGGCCCGCTTCGGCGGCGACGAGTTCGTCGTGGTTCTCGAAGGGCTGCAGAGCTCGGCCGACGCGGTGCAGCCGCTGACCAAGATCCTGGCCCGCTTCAACGCGCCGTTCGAGATCAACGGCCGCGAGCTGACCACCACCGCCAGCATCGGCGTCAGCATGTTCCCTGACGACGGGCAAGACGTCGAGACACTGCTGATGCACGCCGACGCCGCGATGTACCGCGCGAAGGAGAAGGGCGCCGGCAGCTACGAATTCCATTCGGACCAGGTCAGCTCGCAGGGCCAGCAGCGGCTGGCGCTGGAGAGCAACCTGCACCGCGCGCTCGAACGCGAAGAGCTGTTCCTGGTCTACCAGCCGAAGCTCGAGCTGGCCACCGGCCGGGTCACCGGCGTGGAGGCCTTGATGCGTTGGCAGCACCCGACTCTCGGCATGGTTTCGCCGGCGCAGTTCATCCCGATCGCCGAGGACACCGGGCTGATCGAGAGCATGGGCCAGTGGGCGCTCGAAGTGGCCTGCCGCGATGCGCTGCGGTGGCAGCAAGAGGGCCACCCGGTGCAGGTCAGCGTCAACCTGTCGCCGCGCCAGCTGAACCGGCCGCGGCTGGTCGAAGAGGTGTCGCAGATCCTGGCGCTGGCGGGGCTGGATGCCGCGCTGCTGGAGCTGGAGATCACCGAGAGCGGCGTGATGCGTAACCCGACCCGCGCCGCCGCGCAGCTGCGCGAGTTGCGCGACCTGGGCGTGTCGCTGGCGATCGACGACTTCGGCACCGGCTACTCGTCGCTGTCGTACCTGCAGCGCTTTCCGCTGGGCACGCTGAAGATCGACCGCTCGTTCATCAAGGACCTGCCGGGCGACGAGGACGCCGCCGCGCTGACGGCCGGGATCATCGGCCTGGCCCAGCGCCTGCGCATGAAGGTGGTGGCCGAGGGGGTCGAGACGCTGGAGCAGCTGGGCTTCTTGCGCAGCCACCACTGCGACCAGATCCAGGGCTACTACCTGAGCAAGCCCATCACCGCGGGCGAGATGAGCCGGTTCCTGGCCCGCGACGTGCGAAACCTCGTGAGCCCGGTGGTGGCGGCGTGAGCCGCATCACGGCTCCCGTGAGTGCCAGTGGCCGCCGGCCGCCGGCAGATTTGTCGACCCTAGGGAGTTTGAACCCATGCAATTGCTGACCGAAAACCATGCGCTGGCGCAGGTGATGACCCGCATCGCCGCCCTCGACCTGGCCCCCATCAAGTTCAAGATCACCAGCAAGGAAGACGGCTACGGCTGGACTGCCGAGCACGTCGATCGTGTCGAGCTGGGCTACAAGCGCTTTCTCGCGCTGCTGGCCATGCACCCGGGCCGGCAGATCGCGCCCACGCGCGACATCGACAAGTTCTGGCATGCCCACATCCTGGACACGCGCAAGTACGCGGCCGATTGCGAGCAGATCTTCGGTGCTTTCCTGCACCACCACCCGTACCTGGGCATGCGGGGCGACGAAGACCAGCGCGACCAGGCGGCCGAGGCGCTGCACAGCCTGTTCGAGCGCGAGTTCGGCGAGCCGGTGCCGGCCAACGCCGCCGCTGCTGGCGCAGCGGCGGTCGATCTGGCCTGGTGCGGCGGCGAGCAACGCGCCGACATGACCGCGGCGTGGTGTGGCGGCGAGGCGAGCCCCGACAAGGTGGCCGCCTGGTGCGGCGGCGAGGCGCCCGTGAAGGCGGCGGCCTGGTGTGGGGGTGAGGCCCCCGCGAAGGCGGCGGCGTGGTGTGGAGGCGAGGCCCCCGCCAAGGCGGCGGCCTGGTGCGGCGGCGAGGTGCAGTCGCACTGAAAGCGGCGCGGCCGCTGTGAAGCGGCCGCATGTGTCTCAGGGAGGGGATGACGGACCACCGTCACCCGGCCGGCGGCTACTTGGCCGTCGGCATCACGAATTCGGCCCCCTTGCCGATGCTGGCCGGCCAGCGCTGCATCACGCTCTTCTGCTTGGTGTAGAAGCGCACACCTTCTTCGCCGTAGGCGTGCATGTCGCCGAACAGGCTCTTCTTCCAGCCCCCGAAGCCGTGCCAGGCCATCGGCACCGGGATCGGCACATTGATGCCCACCATGCCCACCTGCACCCGGCGGCTGAACTCGCGCGCCACGTTGCCGTCGCTGGTGAAGCAGGCCACGCCGTTGCCGAACTCATGGGCGTTGACCAGCGCCAGCGCCGCGGCAAAGTCGGGCACGCGCACGCAGGCCAGCACCGGGCCGAAGATCTCTTCCTTGTAGATGCGCATCTCGGGCGTCACGTGGTCGAACAGCGTGCCACCGGTGAAGAAGCCGCCCTCGTGGCCGGGCACGGTGTGGCCGCGGCCGTCGACCACCAGCTTGGCGCCTTCCTCCACGCCGATGCCAATGTAGCCCTCGATGCGCTGCTTGGCCTCGCGCGTGACGATCGGGCCCATCTCGGCGTCGAGTTCCATGCCGTTCTTGATCTTCAGCGCCTTCGCGCGCTCGGCGACCTTGGGCACGATCTTGTCGGCCACATCGCCCACCAGCACCGCCACCGAGATCGCCATGCAGCGCTCGCCGGCCGAGCCGTAGGCCGCGCCGATCAGCGCGTCGACCGCCTGGTCGACATCGGCATCGGGCATCACCACCATGTGGTTCTTGGCGCCGCCCAGCGCCTGCACCCGCTTGCCGTGCTTGGCGCCGGTCTCGTAGATGTACTGCGCGATCGGGGTCGAGCCGACGAAGCTGACCGCCTTCACATCGGGGTGGGTCAGCAGCGTGTCGACCGCCAGCTTGTCGCCTTGCACCACGTTGAACACGCCGTCGGGCAGGCCGGCCTGCTTCAGCAGCTCGGCCATGAACAGGCTGGGTGACGGGTCGCGCTCGCTGGGCTTCAGGATGAAGGTGTTGCCGGTGGCCAGCGCCATCGGGAACATCCACATCGGGACCATGCACGGGAAGTTGAACGGCGTAATGCCGGCCACCACGCCCAGCGGCTGGCGCAGCACCCAGTTGTCGATGCCGGTGCCCACCTGGTCGGTGAAGTCGGTCTTCAGCAGTTGCGGCGCCCCGCAGGCGAACTCGACGATCTCGATGCCGCGGGTGACTTCGCCCTGCGCGTCGGTGAAGACCTTGCCGTGCTCGGCGGTGATCATCGCGGCGAGCGTGTCCTTGTGCTGGTTCAGCAGGCCGAGAAAGTTGTTCAGGACGCGCGCGCGGCGCAGCGGCGGCGTGTCGGCCCAGGCGGGGAAGGCGGCCTGGGCGGCGGCGACCGCGGCGTTCACGTCTTCAACGCTGGCCAGCGCGACCTGGCGCGCCACCTTGCCGGTGGCCGGGTTGTAGACGGCCTGGCTGCGGCCGCCGGTGCTGGCGACGACCTGGCCGCCGATGAAGTGGCCGATGTCGGTGGTGGCGGTGAAAGCTTCGGGGGCGCCCATGGTGTGGTCTCGCTTGGGGTGCAGGGGATGGCGCCAGTCTAGGCAGCCCGCCCGGCGCTGCCAATGCCGGCCGGCTGGATTCATTGTTCTGAATGGCGAACAATAGGCTTGGCAAACTGAGAGCCAATCGCAGGAGCAGCCCATGTCGAACCCCGCCCGCGGTGCGCCGCTGTGGTCGCCCATCCATGCGTTGACGGTGCTGGCCGAGGCCGGTAGCTTCACCGCCGCGGCGCAGCGCCTGAACCTGAGCAAGGCCGCGATGAGCCAGCGCGTGGCCGAGCTGGAGGCGGCGGCCGGCGTGCCGCTGGTGCAGCGCACGACCCGCAGCATGCAGCTGACCGATGCCGGCCGCCAGCTGGTGGCGGCCACGCAAGGCGCGTTCGCGGCCATCGACCAGGCGTTTGCCGAGGTGCGCGACCTGGCCGATGCCCCCAGCGGCCGGCTGCGCGTGACGGCGCCGGTGGCGCTGGCGCGGCAGTGCATCGTGCCGCTGCTGCCGGGCTTCTTGCGCGCCCACCCGGCACTGCAGGTCGAGCTGGACCTGTCCGACCGGCTGCGGCCGCTGGCGCAAGAAGGCTTCGACCTGGCGATCCGCCACACCAGCACGCCGCCCGATACCCACGTGGCCTGGATGCTGCGCGAGACCCGCAGCGTGCTGCTGGCCAGCCCCGCCTACCTGGCGCACCGGCCGGCGCCGAGCGCGCCGCAAGACCTGCGCGAGCACGATTGCCTGTTCTACCCCCGGCCGGGCGACACGGCGGCGTGGAGCTTCGAGCGCCAGCCGGGCGAGCGCGTCAGCGTGCCGCTGAAAGGGCCTTTTGCCGCCAACAACAGCGAGGCGCTGCGCGAGGCGGCGCTGGCCGGGCTGGGCGTCACGCTGCTGCCCGATTTCAGTGCCGAGCCGGCGCTGGGCGAGGGCCGGCTGGTCGAGCTGCTGCCGGGCTGGCGGCCGGTCGGCGCTTTTGGCACCCATCTGTGGGCGATCCGTCCATATGCGGCGCAGGTGCCGCGCGGCGTGCGGGCGCTGGTGGGCTGGCTGGCCCAGGCATTGGGCGGGCGTGCACCGGCGTGAGGCGGGGCGGCCACATGGTCAGCTTGAAGAAAGGAATTGCACCGTTCGAGTGCTGCATATCACGTGAACTTGCTCAAGAGCGCAGGCCAACAATCCGAAAACCGATCAGACCGACCCACCGACACGAGTCCGGAGACTTAAGACCATGGCCGTACCTTCCTTCGCGCGTTTGACCCTGGCCCGCCGCCTGGGCCTGGGTTTCGGCAGCTTGCTGCTGATGCTGTTGATCGTCGCCGGCCTGAGCGTGGCTGAGCTGCGCGCCCAGGGTAACCGGGTGCAGGACATCGTCGGGGTCAAGAACGAGAAGTTGGCGCTGGCCAACAGCATGCTCGAGAGCATCAACAGCCTGGCGATCCAGGCCCGCACGGTCACGCTGCTGACCGATGTGAAGGCGATCGACGTCGAGATGAAGGTGCTGGCCGAAGCGAAGAAGCGCTACGTGTCTGGCGAAGCCGCGCTGCTGGCGCTGATCGGCTCGACCGCCGATGCCGACGAGCGCGCACTGATGAACGACATCGTCGAGAGCGGCAAGAAAACCATCCCGCTGGTCGAGCGCGCCGCCAAGGAAGGCGAAGCCGGCGCCGGCGTGGAAGCCACGATGACGCTGACCGAGGCGGTGCGCCCGGTCGAGATCGTCTGGCGCCAGAAGGTGGCCAAGCTGATCGAGATCGTGCACAAGCAGAACACCGAAGCCGCTGAAGCCGTGATCAGCTCGCAAAAGCGTGCCTTGATGATGGTGGCCGCGCTGATGGCCGGTGCCATGGTGGTCGGCGTGATGCTGGCCTGGCGCACCACGCGCAGCATCACCGCCCCGGTGGCGCGTGCCGTGAAGGTGGCCGAGCGCATCGCCGAAGGCGACCTGACTTCGACCGTCGAGATCACCTCGCAAGACGAGATCGGCCGCCTGCTGCAAGCCATTCACGGCATGCAGGACCGGCTGCGTTCGCTGGTGGGCGACATCCGCCTGTCGGCCGAGTCGATCCAGACCGCGAGCACCGAAGTGGCCGTGGGCAACCAGGACCTCTCGCAACGCACCGAGCAGACCGCCAGCAACCTGCAGCAGGCCGCGTCTTCGATGACGCAGCTGACCGGCACGGTGAACCAGTCGGCCGAAGCCGCGAGCCAGGCCAACCAGATGGCCAGCTCGGCCTCGGCGGTGGCGCAGCGCGGCGGCGAAGTCGTGGCGCAGGTCGTCTCGACGATGAACGAGATCAACAACAGCTCGCGCAAGATCGCTGACATCATCGGCGTGATCGATGGCATTGCGTTCCAGACCAACATCCTGGCGCTGAATGCCGCGGTGGAAGCGGCGCGTGCCGGCGAGCAAGGCCGTGGCTTTGCGGTGGTGGCGGGCGAAGTGCGCTCGCTGGCCCAGCGCAGCGCCGAGGCCGCGAAGGAAATCAAGGGCCTGATCGGCACCAGCGTCGACAAGGTCGAAGCGGGCAGCCGCCTGGTCGGCGACGCCGGCAGCACGATGAACGAGATCGTGGCCAGCGTGCAACGCGTGTCGGGCATCATCAGCGAGATCACCGCCGCCGCGGCCGAGCAGAGCAGCGGCATCGGCCAGGTCAGCGGTGCGGTCGGCCAGTTGGACCAGATGACGCAGCAGAACGCCGCGCTGGTCGAGCAATCAGCCGCCGCCGCCGAGAGCCTGAAGGGCCAGGCCTCGCGCTTGGCCGAGCTGGTCAGCGTGTTCCGCCTGCAGCGCGACGCCGACTACGTTCATTGAGCCCCCACGGCCCCTCCGGGGCCTGCCCCCAGGGGGGCTCGCGCAGCGGCCCGGCAGAGCCGGATCCGCGCACGCCACTTGATGGGCGGCGGCTCCTGCGGAGCGCCTTGGTGGGATGCGGCAGCGCCCGGGGGGGCGCCAAAAAAAACGACCCAGTCCGTGAGGACTGGGTCGGTACAAGTCCTCAAAGAGGACGTCGTTGGGACGTTCGCCCGGAAGCACCGTTTGGTGCACCCTGGGGCATGTGGGGCACTCTAGGGGCGCACTGTAACCAGAGCTATCCCCTGATTGGGGGATGCTGAGCGCCCGAGTGCGCCAGCCTGCACAAAAGATGCAAACCGTCGGTGTCGCGGCCCATTCTTCGGCCGGCCGTCAGGTTGATGCGCCGACAGCGCCCGCCGGCGCGACAATGGCGCGATGCCCGCACCCGCCCCCGAATCTTCGACCGCGTTGACCGACGCCGACCTGGCCGCGCTCGAGCGCTGGCTGGACCGCATCCCCGCCCCGGCCGAGCCGCTGGACGTGATGATGCTCGACGGTTTTCTCTGCGGCGTGCTGCTGCAGCCCAAGGCGGTGCCCGAGGCGCAGTGGTGGCGCCACGTGGTGGATGTGGACGGTCGTTCTATTCCGCTCGGTTTCGACGACGAGCCGCTGCGCGCGCTGGTGCGCCGCCGTCATGCGGAACTCGACGCCGCGATCCGGGAGCGCCAGTGGTTCGACCCGTGGGTGTTCGAGCTCGACGACGAAGACGACCCGCTCGAAGCGGTGATGCCCTGGGTGGCCGGCTTCGCGACGGCGATGGAGTTCTTCCCGGCGCTGATGCGCAGCGATTCACCCGAGGTGGCCGAGCCGTTGGCGGTGCTGTACCGCAGCTTCGACCCCGAAGACCTCGAAGACGCCGACGAGCTGCTGGCCCTGATCGAAGAGCTGGAGCCGCCGGCCGACCTGGCCGAAGCGGTGGAGGCCTTGGTCAACAGCGTGCTGCTGCTGGCGGACGTGACCCGGCCATTGCCCAGCACCAAGCCGCGCCGCGCACCGTCGCCGCGGCCTCGCCGGGCCGCACCCGGTGGCGGGGCGAGCGGTGGCGGAACCCGCGGCCGCCGCCATTGAGTCTTTCTGCCCGCCGACGCCGATGATGCAAGCCGACCAATTCAACGCCTTTGGCGCCCACCACCTGCCTGGCCACCTGGGCATCGTGATCGACGAGGTGGGGCCGTCGCGGATCAGCGCGCACTTGCCGGTGCGGCCCGAGCTGATGGCGCCGAACGGCTTTCTGCATGCCGGCAGCGTCGTCACGCTGGCCGACACCTGCGCCGGTTATGGCTGCGTGGCGAGCCTGCCGGCAGGCTCCACCGGCTTCACGACGATCGAGCTGAAGTCGAACTTCCTCGGCACCGCCCGCGAGGGCACGATCGAGTGCGTGGCCACGGCCGTGCACCTGGGCAAAACCACGCAGATCTGGGACGCGGTGGTGACCAGCCGCGAGACCGGCAAGACACTCGCGCTGTTCCGCTGCACCCAGATGGTGTTGTATTAGGGCCCCACGCCCCGTTCCCGGGGCTGCCTTGCAGGCCGCGCCGGGCCAGAGACCCGACCCCTTGCCAGGCACGAACAGTCCTCAGGACTGTTCATGTCCGGGCAAGGCCCCCGAGGGGCTCGCGCAGCGGCCCGGCCAAGCCGGATCCGCGCACGCCACTTGACGGGCGGCGGCGCTGCGCGCGCCTGGTTGGGGTGACCTACGCGAACACGCGTTGGGCGTGCAGGCCCAGGCCCTGCGCCACGCTGGCGAGGCGATCGCCGCGCACGGTGCGGGCACGGGTGAATGGTGCGGCGATGCGGTGCGCCAGCGGCGCCAGGCCGGTCGAGCCACCGGTCAGGTAGACCGCTTCCACCTGCTCGGGCGCCACGCCGGCCATCCGCACTGTTTCGAGCCCGGCTTGCACGATGCGCTCCAGGTCGGCTTCGATCGCACCCAGCGCCTGCGGCTCGGCCAGCAGCGCGTCCAGGCCCGGCTCGAGCTCGTCAAGGTCGATGCGCACCACGTCGTCTTCGCGCCCGTCGGCCACCGCGATCTTCGCCGCCTCGGCCTTGGCCATCAGCGCATGGCCGAGCTTGTGTTCGACGATCGCCATCAGCCGGGCGTGCAGCTCGGCGTCGGCATAGAAGGTGCGCATGCGGCGCAGCTCCATCACCCGGGCCGGCGTGTAGACGGTGTTGATCAGGTGCCAGGTCGCGAGATCGAAATAGACCTTGCTCGGCACCTCGCGCTCGGCCGGTGCGGGCCCGCGCGCCTTGAAGCCCGCCAGCGGCAGGATGGCGGCCAGCTCGACATGGCGGTCGAAATCGGTGCCCGCGATGTGCACGCCGTGGTTGGCCAGGATGTCGTTGGCACGGTCGACGCGTGTGGCCCGCTCGGGCCCGACGCGCACGAGCGAGAAGTCCGAGGTACCGCCGCCGATGTCGGCCACCAGCACCAGCTGTTCGTGGTCGGCCGTGGCCTCGAAATCCAGCGCCGCGGCGATCGGCTCGTACTGGAAGCTGACCTCGGCAAAACCGACCTGGCGGGCGGCTTGTTCGAGCGCGGCCTGCGCCTGCTCGTCGCGCGCGGGGTCGTCGTCGACGAAATAGACCGGCCGGCCCAGCACCGCGCGCGTCAGCGGCTCGCCCGCCTGCGCTTCGGCCAGCGATTTGAGGTGGCGCAGGTAGCCGGCGATCACGTCGAGGAAACGCACCGAGCGGCCGCCGCCGACGTCGGTGCTCTGGTCGACCAGCGACGAGCCCAGCACGCTCTTCATCGAGCGCATCAGACGGCCTTCATGGCCCTCGATGTAGGCGGCGAGCGCCTGACGCCCGTACAGGTGTCGTGGGTCTTCGTGTGGCCCCACGCCTTCAAGGGTGTAGAAGACCGCGGTCGGCATCGTGCGTTGGCCGGGTTCGACCTCGACCAGCGATACGCGGTGGGCCGCATCGGGCAGGGCGATCGCCGAGTTCGACGTGCCGAAGTCGATGGCGCAGAAGGCGTGGTGCATGGCAGCCGGGCGCAGGGCGCGCGCGCGAAAAAAGGGCGCGATTCTGCCACCGATCGCCGCGCCGCGGGCGGCGACCGGGATCCGCCCCTGCTCAGGTCGCCAGCGCGACCTGCGGCCTGCGCTGCGGCAGCTCGGGCCCGCAGAAGCCGAAATTCAGCTGCGGCCGCTTGCCGCTCATCAGCTCGGCCAGCGCGCGGCCCGAGCCGGCGCCGTGCGTCCAGCCCAGCGTGCCGTGGCCGGCGTTCAGCCACAGGTTGCTGATCTGGTCGCTGCGGCCGATGTAGGGGATGTTGGTCGGCGTGCTGGGGCGCAGGCCCGTCCAGTAGTTGGGCTCGTCCAGGTGGGCGACGCCGGGGAACAGCTCTTCGTAGCGCTTGACCAGCGCGGCGCAGCGCACCTGCGCGGTGGCGTTGGCCAGGCTCAGGTCGTAGCCGGCCATCTCGGCCGTGCCGGCAATGCGGATGTGGTCGCCCAGGCGCGAGATCGCGATCTTGCGGGTGTCGTCGAGCAGGCTCACCGTGCTCGCGGCTTCGGGCTTCTTCAGCTTCAGCGTGGCCGAGTAGCCCTTGGCGGGGTAGATGTCCAGGTCGACGCCGATCGGACGCAGCAGCGGGGCGGTGAACGAGCCCATCGCCGCAACGACCTGGTCGCCGCGCAGCGTGCTGCGCACGCCCGTGCGCTGGCAGCCCACGTTGACGCCGCTGATCTCGCCGGCGACCACGTCGAAGCCGATGATGTCGTGCTCGTAGAGGAACTTCACACCGCGCTCGCGGCATTTCTCGGCCAGCTTCTGCGTGAAGACCCGGGCGTCGCCCGATTCGTCGCTGGGCGTGTAGGTGCCGCCGTGGATGTTCGGGCCGAAGGCGGCCAGCGACGGCTCGACCTTCAGCACCTCGTCGCGGCTCAGCACCCGGCGGTCCACGCCGTGCTGGCGCATCAGCTCGGCACCGGCGGCGCCGGCCTCGAAGTCTTTGGCCGACGAGAAGAAGTGCAGGATGCCGCGCTCCAGGCGGTCGTACTCGATGCCGGTCTTGTCGACCAGGCCCTTCAGCGACTCGTGGCTGTAGGCGCCCAGGGCGACCAACTGCTCCACGTTGCGGGCAAACGCCGCGTCCGAGCACTGCAGCAGGAACTTGATGCCCCAGCGCCACTGATACGGGTCGAGCCGGGGGCGGAACAGCAGCGGCGAGTCGTCGCGCAGCAGCCACTTCAGCACCTTCAACGGCGCGCCGGCGTTGGCCCAGGGCTCGCAGAAGCTGACCGAGATCTGCGCGCCGTTGGCGAAGCTGGTCTCCAGCGCAGCGTCGGGCTGGCGGTCGACCACCGTGACCTCATGGCCCTCTTCGGCCAGGTACCAAGCGGTGGAAATGCCGATGATGCCGGCGCCGAGAACGGTGACTTTCATGTCTGACGAACTGCGTGGATTGAAACTCACGCGATTCTCGGCAGGGTGGGATCACAAATGAAGCGATACTCATAATATTCACAGATCATTAGACTTGCTAATGTTCGTGATCGAGTGCCTAACGCTTCAAATGGGTGGCAAGCCGCGAGGCGCAGGTGGGCAGAGTTCCCCGCCGTGAGACCGCAGCGCCACAGCCGCGTGCAAATGCCGCAACTGCGCCGCTTTACCCCCTGAAATAGACGTAACGAAAAACCGCAACAGGACGAAACTGAAGACACACCCGCACCGGAGACCCATCATGTCGAACGCCGCTCATCCCAGCTTGTTGCGCCGTCTGATGGGCCTGGGCGCCACGCCCGCGCCGGAACTGGACCCCGCCGACATGGGCACCGCGATGGGCCTGGACTTCTGCCTCGACGAGCCGCCGGCCGACGTGGTGGCGGCGACCACGCTGGCCCAGTCGGGCCGGGCGAGCGTGGTGCGCACCAACTGGCTGCGCCGCCTCAGCGCCAGCTGAGCCCCAGCCCCGCCGGTGCCTTGCGGCGCCGGTTTCGCGTGGCTGGCCTGAGCAGCGGTCAGCGCACCAGCAACACCGGTGTCGTGCAGTGCGCCATCACCTTCGTCGTCACCGAGCCCATCACCAGCTGGCCCAGCGAGCCGTGGCCGTGTGAGCCCATCATCAGCAGGTCGAACTTGCCCTTCGTCGCGACCCCCGCGATGTTCTCGGCGGCGTGGCCGATCTTCGACACGAAGGTGGCCGACAGCTTCTGCTTGGCAAAGAACTGCCGGATCGGCTTGAAGACCTTGTCGGCCTCGGACTCGTAGTAGGCCGCCAGCACCGACTTGTCCAGCGCCGCCGCCGCCCGTGGCGGCACGGCCATCACCGAATGCAGCACCGTGTACTCGTGGTGCTCGCCGAGCCACTCGTCGTGAGCGGCCAGGTAGGCCAGCATGCGCTTGGTGTAGGGGCTGCCATCCACCGCGACCAGTATCTTCATCGTCTGCTCCTGGTTGAGATGCCTTCAGTGTCGCATCTGGCGATTTGCGTGACACCTCACCGGTGCCCATCGGATATGGCGGGGCAATGCCCGCCAGTTCGCCTCATCGGGTGGGCGTTGCTTTTCTACGATGGACGAGTCCGTCGAGGCGGGGCCAATGCTGCGCCCCGCGCTTTTTTCATGCAAGGAGCAGTACCGCGTGAGAACAAAACAGACCCTGATCACTTTGGGCGCACTGGGGGTGGGCATCACCATCGTTGTGGGCGTCGTCGCCGCGATGGGCTTTGCCCAGTTGGGGCGAGCGATGGACGATTCAGTCATGGCCATCCAGGCCACCGACGAGCTGATGGCCGGCGACATGATGCACGACGCCTTGCGCGCCGACGTCTTCCAGGCGCTGACTTTCGCCGCGTCGGGTGACCCGGCTGGCATCAAGGACGCGCAGTCCGAAGCCCATGAGCACGGCGCGCAATTCGTGCGCCTCAATCAGGCCGTGCGCGCGCTGCCGCTGGACGAGGCGCTGAGCCAGGGCGTGGCCTCGCTGACCCCGACGATCCAGCGCTACGTGGCGCTGGCCAACGAGATCACCCAGGTGGCCGCGCAAGACGCTGCCGCTGCCCAGGCGCAGCTGCCCGCCTTCATCGCCTTGTTCAAGGAGCTGGAAAGTGCGCAGCAGAAGGTGTCGGACGCGATCGAAGCCGAGGCCGCTCAACGCCAGGCCGAGGCCACCACGGTGCGGCGCGGTGCCCAGCTGGCGATGGCGATCGCCACCTGCATCGGTGCGCTCGGCCTGGCCTTGTTCGCACTGGCCATCACCCGCAGCCTGATGCGCACGTTGGGGGCAGAGCCCGTGGCCGTGCGCGAGTTGATGAACCGCGTGGCCAATGGGGACCTGGCGGTGCACATCCGCGTGGCCGAGGGCGACCGGCACAGCCTGCTGGCGGGGCTGGCCCACATGGTGGACCGGCTGCGCGGCACCGTGAGCGGCGTGCGCGACCATGCGAACGGCGTGGCCACGGCCGCGGCGCAAGTGGCCGCGGGCAACGGCGAGCTGGCCACCCGCACCAACCAGCAGGCCGTGGCGCTTGAGAAGTCGGCCGCGGCGCTGGAGCAACTGTCCGGCACGGTGCAGCACAACGCAGACAGTGCCCAGCAGGCCGATCAACTGGCCCAGGGCGCCAGCCAGGTGGCGCGTGACGGCGGCGACCTGGTGAACCAGATGGTGAGCACGATGCAGGGCATCAACCAGTCGTCGCAGCGCATTGCCGACATCATCGGCGTGATCGACGGCATCGCGTTCCAGACCAACATCCTGGCGTTGAATGCGGCGGTCGAGGCCGCGCGAGCCGGCGAGCAGGGTCGTGGCTTCGCGGTGGTGGCCAACGAGGTGCGCAGCCTGGCGCAGCGCAGCGCCGATTCGGCCAAAGAGATCAAGTTGCTGATCACCGACAGCGTCGAGCGCGTCGGCCAAGGGGCGCAACAGGCCGACCGGGCCGGCGCGACGATGGGCGAGATCGTCGGCGCCATCCAGCGCGTGACCGACCTGATGGCCGAGATCAGCGCCGCCACGCGCCAGCAGACCGCGGGCATCGCCGAAGTGTCCAGCGCCGTGGCGCAGATGGACCACACGACCCAGGGCAACACGGCTCTGGTCGAACACACCGCTGCGGCGGCCGACAGCCTGCGCGACCAGGCCGGCCGGCTGGTGGCCGAAGTGGCGGTGTTCTCGACCGACGCCTGACCCGCCGGGGCTCAGGCCCGCGGCACGTCGATGGCGAACTGGGGCCGGAAGGTCTCTTGCTCGCCCTTGCTGAAATAGCCGCGCGGGTTGGCGAACACCTCGCAGCGCTGGTCGCGGCCGGCGCGGTAATGGCTCGGGCAATGCAGGTGGCCGTGCAGCCACACGTCGGCCAGGTCGAACAACTCGTCCAGCGCATTGCAGAAGCCCGCGGTGCCGGGCGTGAGGCCATAGCGCGGGTCGGCGCTGCTCAGGCTCGGCGCGTAATGGGTGACGACGACGGTGGTGCCGTCGAACGGCTCGGCCAACGCGTTGCGCAGCCATTGCTGGCATTCGAGCGCGACCTGGCGCCACTGTTCGGCCAGCATTGGCTCGCCGTACCGGGTGGCCGTGAAGCGCTGCAGGTAGAAGTTGGCGGCGCGGTAGGCTTTCTCGCGCGCCTGCAACTGCTGGGTCACGGTGTTCTTGCCGTGCGCCAGTGCATCGAAATCACTCCACAAGGTGGTGCCGACGAAGCGGATGCCGTCGATCACCAGCGTTTCGCGTTCGAGCCAGGTGATGCCCAGCCGCTCGCAGGTGGCGCGCAGCCGCGCATGGGCCTCTTCGAAGTCGAGACCGTCGTACTCGTGGTTGCCCGGCAGGTACAGCACGCGCTGCCACGGCGCCCCTGGCTGGCCCGGGGCAAAGCGCTCGAGCCCGAAGTCAGAGCCGCCCAGCCGCGAGTTGGCCTGGTAAGAGCCGATGTCGCCGGCCAGCACCAGGGTGTCGGCGCCGGGCGCGTGCGGCAGCGTGAAATCGGCGTAACGCTCGAGGTGCAGGTCGGAGGCAAGTTGCAATCGCATGGGGGCGATGATCGCAAATCGTGGCGCGGCCCCATGCGTTGGCGCCAAGGTGCCGCTCGACCCGCCGGGGGGCGAGCGCTTTGGGTCCCCCGGGCTCAGGCCTGGTTGGCGAGGAAGGGCAGGGCGACCGAGAGCAACTGATCCGGTGCCTCTTCGGGGATGTAGTGGCCGCAGTCGACGGCCTGGCCGCGCACATCGGCTGCAACCTTTTGCCACTCGGCCAGCGGGTCGAAGCAGCGTTGCACGATGCCCTTGGCGCCCCACAACACCATCAGCGGCATCGCGAGCTTCAGCCCTTGCTCGCGATCGGCGCGGTCATGCTCAAGGTCGATCGTCGCGGCAGCGCGGTAGTCCTCGCACAGCGCGTGCGCGGCGCCGGGTTGGCTCAGGCAGCGGGTGTATTCGTTGAGTGCTCGAGGGTCGAACGGCCCGAGTCCTGCATGGCGCGCGCCCATCAACTCGCGCACATACGCGCCGGGGTCGGCCTCGAGCAGGCGCTCGGGCATCGGTGCGCGCTGGATCAGGAAGAACCAGTGCCAGTAGGCGCGGGCAAAGGCCTCGGTAGTTTGCGTGTACATCGCCAGAGTGGGCGCAATGTCCAGCAGCACCAGGCGGCTCACGGCTTGCGGGTGATCGGCGGCGAGCCGGTGCGTCACGCGCGCGCCGCGGTCGTGCGCCAGCACTGCGAAACGCGCATGGCCCAGCGCCTGCATCAGGCGCAGCATGTCGCGCGCCATCACGCGCTTGCTGTAGTTGCCGTGGTCGGCGGTGCCGGCCGGTTTGGACGAGTCGCCGTAACCGCGCAGGTCGGCCAGCACGACCGTGAAGCGCTCGGCGAGCCGGCCCGCCACGCGGTGCCAGATCACATGCGTCTGCGGGTGGCCGTGCAGCACCAGCAGCGGCGGGCCGCTGCCCCCCACCAGCGCATTGATCTCGACCCCCTCGTCGGTGGCCACGCGGCGTGGCGCGAAGCCGGGGAAGAACGTGGCGTCGACGGCATTCATGGCGGGGCATTCTCCGGGCGTGATTCCGGGCGTGATAGGTCTGGCTACGCATCGTAGAAGGTTTCGCCGACAGGGGCCGGGTGATGCCGGCGTGCCCGCACAAGAGGCCGGCCAGCCGGGCATCGCGCTGACAGCGCCCGGCGATGCGTTCTACACTGCCACCCGGCGGCCTTCGCGGGCCGCCAGCGTTCTCAGGGCGGGGTGAAAGTCCCCACCGGCGGTGATGGCGGGGCAACCTGCCGAGCCCGCGAGCGCCCATTCAGCTCCCGCTGAGTGGGGTCAGCAGACCCGGTGTGATCCCGGGGCCGACGGTCACAGTCCGGATGAAAGAGAACCGCTTCGGCTGGCACCGCCTGCTCATCGAGCAGGGCGACGGTGCGAGCCGTGCGTTCCTGCGCCCTGATTCTGGCCACCGTCTTTTCAAGGACACACCATGAATCAGTCTCTTGCCTCTCTGGCTTCTCCCAAGCTCCAGGCGTTGTCGCAGCCCACGCGGCCGCCGCGCCGCATCGCGGCCATTTGCGCCTCCTGGCACCGCGACATCGTCGACCGGGCGCGCGATGCGTTCTTCGCCGAACTGGCCCGCGAGGGCTGGCCGCCGGGCCAGGTCGAGACCTTCGACGTGCCCGGCGTGTTCGAGATCCCGCTGCTGGCGCGGCGGCTCGCGCAGACCGGCCGCTACGAAGCGATCGCGGCCTTCGGCTTCGTCGTCAACGGCGGCATCTACCGGCACGACTTCGTCTCCGGCACGGTGATCGACGGGCTGATGCGCGTGCAGCTCGAGACCGGCGTGCCGGTGCTGTCGGCGGTGCTGACGCCGCACCACTTTCACGAGCATGACGAGCACCGGCGCTACTTCAGCGAACACTTCGTCGTGAAGGGCACCGAGGCGGCGCAGGCCGCGCTGAAGATCGTCGCGCTGCACCGCGACCTCGACACGCTCGCGCGCATCGACGCACTGGCCTGATCGGCATGCGCTGAGCAGAAGAGGGCGGCCGCGTGCCGCCCTGGTTCAGGCCGCCCGCAGGCAGTCGACGATCTTCAGCCGCGCGGCGCGCCAGGCCGGCACGAAGCCGCCGACAAAGCCCATCACCAGCGAGAAGACCAGCGTCTGCGCCACGATGCCGGGCGTCAGCTTGAACTGGAACGCCAGCTCGGCGAAGGTCTGGAAGTTGGTGGTCGAGATGTCGACCGCCTGCATCACGCTGGCACCCAGCAGCCCCAGCACGCCGCCCACCAGGCTGAGCAGCAGGCTCTCGGACAAGAACGCCAGCAGCACCGCGCCGCGCCGGAACCCCAGCGCACGCAAGGTGCCGATCTCGCCGGTGCGTTGCGCCACCGCGGCGAACATCGTGATCATCGCGCCGACGATTGCGCCGATCGAGAAGATCACCGACAACACGGTGCCCAGGATGCGGATGAACTTGGCCAGGCCCTCGCTCTGCTCTTCGTAGAACTGGATCTCGGGCTTGGCGTCGACCTGCAGGCGCTGGTCGCCGTCGATCGCGGCCTTGAGCGTGGCAAACCCGTCGGCGCTGGCCAGGCGGAACACCACGGTCGAATACGCGCTGCGGCGAAACGACTGCATCATCAGGTCCGCATCGCCCCAGATCTCGGAGTCGAACGCGGTCTTGGCCGCGTCGAAGGCGCCGACGATCAGCCAGTCGCGGCCGCCGAAGCGCAGCGTCTCGCCGATGCGTGTGCCCTCGAAGCCCACTGCCACCGCGTGGCCGACCACGATCTCGGCCGTGCCGGCGCGGAACCAGCGGCCTTCGGTCAACCTCACCTGTGGCCGCAGCGTGGGGCCGGCCGTGCCCATGCCGCGCATCGTCACGTTGCTCGGCTTGCCGGTGCCGGCCTTGGGCAGCGAGTTGAGCACCACCGTTTCCTTCGACACCAGCCGCTCGCCCGCGCGGCCGGTGGCCACACCCGGCAACGATTCGAGGATGCCGGCCTGCACCCGGTCGACCCCGCTGTTGATCTCGGCCCCCGCGCCCTTGCGCAGCACCAGCACGTTGTCGGCCTGGCCGGTGGCCACCAGCGTCGCGCGGATGCCCTCGCTCATCATCAGCACGGTCGCGAAGGTGTAGACCACCAGCGCCATGCCCGCGGCCGTCAGCAGCGTGGTCACGCGCCGCACCCACAGGTTGCGGGCGATGTAGCTGAACGGTATGACCTTCATGTGCCTACGTCGTCAGTGGCAGCACTGGGCTCAGGCCAGCGCCGGGCCGCTCCCAAGCGGCCTGAGCGCCCTCTCGGAGGGCGGATGCGGTACTCCGCAGCCGGGTGTTCACGTGAAATGTCTCAGGCCTTGGACGATGTCGATCCGGCTCATGCGCCAGGCCGGCCAGGCGGCGGCCACGAGGCCGACCACCGCGGCCGCACCGCACTGCAGCGCCACCGTCGAGGCCTGCACCTTGAACACCGGCAGGAACGAACCCAGCGCGCCGGCGATGCCGGCCACCGCCGGGAAGGTGGCGGCCAGGCCGATCGCCCCGCCGATCAGCGCGATCAGCAGGCTTTCGCCGAACAGCAGCCGCACCACGAAGCCGGGCGAGAAGCCCAGCGCCTTCAGCGTCGCGTACTCGGCCATGCGCTCGCGCGCCGTCATCGTCATCGTGTTGGCCATCACCACCATGATGATCACGATGATGATGTAGCTGACCGCCTCGATCGCCGCCAGGATGGTCTCGCTCATCGAGACGAAGCTCAGCTGGAACGCGGCCTCGGTCTCGGTCAGCGTCTCGGCGGCCGAGTTCTTGAACTGCGCGTCGACGCGCTGCGAGATCAGCGCGGCGTTGTGCGGCTCGTCGATGCCCAGCACATAGACACCGACGAAATCGGCCCGCGGGCCGTATTTCTTGCGCAGCGTCTCGTTGATGTACTGCCAATGGAACAGCATCTGCGACTCGTCGGTCTTGGCCTCGGCGCCGTCCCAGATGCCGCGCAGCGTGAAGGTCCAGGTGCCCGAGTAGATCGTGCCGCGGATGGGGATCTGGTCGCCGACCTTCCAGCCGTAGGTGTTGGCGAGCTTGCGGCCGACGATCGCGCCCTGGCGGTCGCGCAGAAAGGCCTGCTTCTCGTCTTCGCTCAGCCGGTACTCGGGGTACAGCTTCAGGTAGCTCGCCGGCTCGACCGCGAACTGCGGGAAGAAATTGCGCTCGGTCTGGTACACCCCGCCGAACCAGTTGGCCCACGAGATCGTCGTGACCCCGTCGACCGCCTTCAGCCGCTGCGCATAGCTCAAAGGCAGCGGGAAGGTCAGCGACACCGCGCTGCGCGTGACCAGCCGCGTGCTGGAGCTCGCCGCCACGCCCGCATACCAGGCGTCGATCAGCGTGCGCAGCAGGCCGAACGCACACACCGCCACCACCAGGCCGACGATCGTCAGCCCGGTTCGCAGCCGGTGGCGAAAGGCGTTGCGCAGCAGCAGCTTGAGCAGGAACATGTCGATCGTCTTGGTGGGCCTGAGAGGTGGTGCTGCGCCGGTCAGGCCGGCGCCTCGTCCACCAGCACGCCTTTTTCCAGGTGCACCATGCGCTGCGCCTTGGCGGCGGCCTTGGGGTCGTGGGTGACCATCACGATGGTCTTGCCGAGCTCACGCACCAGCCGGTCCATCAGCTGCAGCACCTCTTCGCCGGTGGTGCGGTCGAGGTCGCCGGTGGGCTCGTCGGCCACGATGAGGCGCGGGTCGGTGACCAGCGCACGCGCGATCGCCACCCGCTGCTGCTGGCCGCCAGAGAGCTCGTTGGGCCGGTGGTCGGCGCGGTCGGCCAGGCCCACCAGCGCCAGCAGCGCGTCCACGCGCTCGCCGCGCTCGCGCGGCGACAGGCGGGTCAGCAGCAGCGGCAGTTCGATGTTCTCGAACGCGGTCAGTACCGGCAGAAGGTTATAGAACTGGAAGATGAAGCCGACGTTGGCCGCGCGCCAATCGGCCAGCTGGCCTTCGCTCAGCGTGGCGATGTCCACGCCGGCGATCTCGATCGTGCCGCTGCTGGCTTGGTCGATGCCGGCGATCAGGTTCAGCAGCGTGGTCTTGCCCGAGCCCGACGGACCCATCAGCGCGACGAACTCGCCCGATCGGACATCGAGGTTGATGTCTTCCAGCACCGGGATGTCGAGCCGGCCGCGGCGGTAGGCCTTGCTGAGCGAGCGGATGCGGATCAGCGGCGGCTCGCTGCCGGGCGTGCCCTGGGCCGGTGGGCCGGCCGCGGTGGTGGCGCTCATCGGGCCGCCCTCACTTCGAGGCCACGGCCACGGCGGCGCCCGCGGCGAGCTTGTCGCCGGGGCTCAGCACCACGCGGTCGCCGCGCTGCAGCGCACCGGCCGCGATCTCCACCACGTCACCCAGCGTGCGGCCGGGTGTCACCGGCACCGCTTCGAGCTTGTCGCCGGCGCCGATGCGAAACACGATCTTCTTGCCGTCACGCTCGGCGATGGCCTTCGGGTTCACGGCCATCACCGGCTTCTGGTCGGCGTCGCTCGGCGCTTGCGACAGGAAGTTGACCTTGGCGCTCATCTCGGGCAGCACCCGCGGGTCGAGTTTTTCGAAGCGGATCTTGGTCATCACCGTGGCCTTGGCGCGGTCGACCGTGGGCACGATGCGCGCGACGCTGCCGCGAAAGCGGGTGTCGGGCAGCGCGTCGAGCGTGATCTCCACCGGCTGGTCGGGCTTGACCTTGCCGACGCTGGACTCGGACACATCGGCCTCGACCTCCAGCGTCGACAGATCGGCCATCGTCACCACCGCGCCCGAGGTGCCGGCCGCGTTGGAGAACGGCGTGATCAGGTCGCCGACGTTGGCGTTCTTGACCAGCACCACGCCGTCGAACGGGGCGCGGATCTCGGTCGAATCGCGGTTGACCCGCTGCACCTTGACCTGGGCCTTCGCCTGCCCGATGGCGGCGCGAGCAGTGGCCAGCGCGGCCTCGGCGGCGGCGGTGCCGGCGGCGGCGGTGCGGGCGCGGGTGCGCGCAGCGTCCACCGCCTGCGGCGAGACGAAGGATTGCGCCGCCAGGCCCAGCGTGCGCTGCAACTCGTCGTCGGCATTGGCCTGCTGGGCTTGCGCCAGCTTCACGTTCGCTGCGGCCTGCCGCACTGCCGCCTCGGTCTGCCGCACGCCGGCCTCGCTGACCCCCAGGCTGGCGTCCACATCGGCGGCGTCGAGCCGGGCCAGCAGCTCGCCCTTTTTCACCAGGCTGCCTTCGCGCACGTTCAGCTCCACCAGCCGCCCGGTGCCCTTGGACGACACGGCGGCGCGGCGCTGCGCCACCACATAGCCCGAGGCCGCGAGCTGGTTGTATTGCTGTGACGGGTAGGCCGTTTGCACCGTGGCGGCCTGCACCTCGGCCTTGCGTGGCGCGAACAGCGCGATGGCCACGCCGACCGCGCCCAGCGCCGCGACGACCCACGGCCAGCGCCGGCGTCTGTGGCGACTGTTCTGGCGGTCGATCTTCGGCAATCCAAGGGGCGCGGCGGGCGAGGGATGGTCGGCCATGGGCGGGTGAAGAGTGAAGGGCGATGCAAGACGGCTGGCTGCGCAGCATGCCATGACGGCCCGATGGTGTGGCGCGCATTGCCCGCGCGGCGCGTGTGTGTCTTGCCAGACATGCCGGGCCGCGGCATTGTCACGGGCATGACGCCCGATGCCGCCCTCGCCCATGTCACTGTCGAACCCATGGCCCCGCGCCACCAGGCCGCGTGGCTGCATTTCTTCGACCACGTGGCCTTTGCCGACAACCCGCGCTGGGCCAGTTGCTACTGCCAGTTTCCGACCGCCGACCACCTGGCCGTGGCGTGGAAGAGCCGCAGCGCAGCCGACAACCGCGCCAGCGCCTGCACCCGCATCGCCAATGGGCAGCAACGGGGGGTGGTCGCGTTGGACGGTGGCGGCGCGGTGGTGGGCTGGTGCAACGCCGGCCCCTGGCGCAGCTTCAGCATCATGGACGACGAGACGCCCGAGCCGTTGGCGGACCAACTCGGGGCGATCACCTGCTTCGTCGTCGCGCCGGCCTGGCGCGGGCGCGGCGTGTCGCAGGCCTTGCTGAAGGCCGCGTGCGAGATGCTGAGGGCCGATGGCCTGGTGGCGGTCGACGCCTGGACCAAGCCCGGCGAGACCTCGCCCACCGCCAACCACACCGGCTCGTTCACGCTCTACCAGCGCGCCGGCTTCGTCGTCGCCAGGGACAAGGTGGGTGACGGCGTGGTGGTGCGCAAAACGCTGTAGCCTGTGGCCAACGCCCGGCCGGCTTCACTCGGCCAGAAGGAATGATGAATGGCTTTTCGCCGCGTTGAACTGCCGGCCGGTGTGCCCGGTGCGCTGTGGCTCAGCTCGATGCCGGGGCGCTGGGAGCCCTGGGCCAACTTCATCGACGAAGCGCGGCGCACCCACCTGGCCTTGACGCTGTGCCTGACCGAGCCGAGCGAGGTGGCCGAGTTGTCGCCGGACTATCGGCAGGCCATCGACACCGGCACGCTGCCCGGCACCTGGATCAACGTGCCGATGCGCAACTACGACGTGGCCGACGACGCGGCGGACCTGCGTGACGCGGTCGACACGGTGGCACGGACGCTGCGCGAAGGCGGCGCGGTGCTGCTGCATTGCGCGGCGGGCATGGGCCGCACCGGCACCGCGGCGGCCTGCGTGCTCAAGCGCCTGGGCCTGCCGGTGGACGAAGCCCTGCGCCGCGTGCGAGACGCCGGCTCGAACCCGCAGAGCGCCGTGCAGTCGGGCCTGGTGAACTGGTTCTGATGCGAAGCCGAGGCTCAGGCTGAGGCGGGAAAGACCGGCCAGCGCTCGACCGGCTTGCCCTGGTCAATCACGACGATCGCGCCGAATTGCAGGAACACCGCTTCGCTCTGGCGTGGCCGCAGAAAGACCCAGTCGCCCACCGCCAGCGGCACCGACGGCGAGGCCACCATCACCTGCTGGTTCGACGATGGCCCATACAGGCCGCTGGGCGCCACGCCGGGCGGCGAGACCGGGTCGGCCAGCCAGTGGCCGCCGTGCATCGCCAGCGCGCGGCGCTCGTTCACGTCCCACCAGCGGGCCAGGCTCGACACGGTCTGCGCGCCGACCGGCAGGCGAAACTCGTCCATCACCTTCAGCACCGGCGTGGCGATGAAGGCGGCCGGTTGCAGCGCGGCGAGCGAGGGCTTGTCGAAGTCCGACGGCTTGACGGCCGCTGAGCCGACCGACAGCTCGTTCGGTGCGTGCTGGTCGTCGTGCAGGTGGAAGGTGGGCGAGCCGGCGGCGTTCAGCGTCCAACCCGGCTGCGGGCCCCCCAGGCGCTGCTGCGCCAGTGCCAGCATCGCGCTGTAGCGGCGCTGGGCTTCGGCCTGGGCGCTGGCGCGGTTGCCGGCCAGGTCGGGGATGGCGGCCAGGTGCGCGTCGTAGCCCATGAAGCCGGCAAACGGCAGCAGCGGCTCCTCTTTCAGCAGGTCCAGCATCTGCGCCAGCACCGCCTCGCTCTCGACACCGCCGCGGTGCAGCCCGACATCGATCTCGATGTTGACCCGCATCGCCTGGCCGCGCGCCTTGGCCAGCGCGCGGTACTCGGCCAGGCGCTGCGGCGTGTCGATCAGCCACTGGATCTGGCGCGTCGGGTCGAAGCCATCGCCGGCTGGCTGCTCAAGCACCCAGCGGGCGGCCGATGCGGGCAAGGGCTTGCCGAGCAGCATGTCGGTCGCCGGGCGCTCCTTGGCGACCAGGGCCAGTTGCGGCGCGTTGAACAGCATGGCGCGTGGTGTCTGCCACGCGGCCAGCGCCTCGTCGATCAGGCCTAACGACGGAAGCGACTTGACCACCACCCGCAGCGGCAGCTTGGCATGGGCCGTCTGGCGGATCTGGGCCAGGTTGGCGTGCAGGCGCTGGCGGTCGACCACCAGCATCGGCATCGCCGGCAGGCCGGCCAGCGCAGCGGCGAGCTGGCTGAAGTAGCTGTCGTGGCCGCCCCCTTGGTCGTTCGGGCGGGCCACCCAGGCGGCCGCGGCTGCGGCGGCTGTGCCACCCAGCAGCAAGTTGCGTCGTTTCATCGTCAAGTCTCGCCGAACAGGCGGCGCAGATAGGGGTTGAGCATGCGGCCGGTCGGATCCAGCTCGCGCCGCACCTGCTGGAAATCGTTCCAGCGTGGGTACAGCGCGCGCAGCTCGGCGGCGGTGCGGTCGTGCAGCTTGCCCCAGTGGGGCCGGCCGGCGTGGCGGCGGTAGACGGCGCCGATGTCTTTCACCAGGTAGTCCCAGGGCTCGTCGTGCGCCGCGTGCACGGCGATCGAGCAGCTGTCGCGGCCGTGGAAGGGGGACAGCCACGCGTCGTCTGCCGCGATGAAGCGAAACTCGATCGGGAAGAACACGTCGTCGCGTTTCTCCAGCGTGGCCAGCACCTCGCGCAGGCAGGCCACGCCCTGCTCGCGCGGCACATGGCATTCGCTTTCGTTGAAGCGGGTCGGGCGCTGCGTGGACAGCAGCTTCCACGACCAGTCGGTCGCCTCTTCGGTCATCGTCGGGTCGATCGCCTTCTGCGCCACCCAGCGCCGCAGCGCGGGCCAGCGGCCGAACCAGTCGCGCAGGCGCTTCAGGTCGCGCAGCACGTCTTCGTCCGGCGCCGGTGGCCGAGTGCGTGGCGCCTCGTTGACTTCGTCGTGCGTGATCGCGGCGCCGTAGCCGGTGTGCGGCAACAGATAACACTCGAACTGGTGGTGCGTGGCGGCCAGCGTGGGCACGGCCTGCAACAGCTCTTCGGTCGGCATCAGCCACACGCGGCGGTGCAGCACATGGCGTGGCCGCACCCGCAGCGTGACCTCGCTCAGCACGCCGAGCGCGCCGAGCGACACCTGCGCGGCGGCGAACACCTCGGGCCGTTGCGTGCGGCTGCAGACGATGCGCTCGCCACGCGGGGTCAACAGCGTCAGCTGCTGCGCCTCGGCGTGCAGCGCGGGCAGCTTGGCGCCGGTGCCGTGGGTGGCGGTGGCCAGCGCGCCGGCCAGCGTCTGCACGTCGATGTCGGGCAGGTTGAGAAAGGCCAGGCCCACCGCGTCGAGCGCACGCGAGGCCGCGGCCAGGCGCGTGCCGGCGCCCAGCGTGGCGGTGCCGGCGGCGGCGTCGTGCGCCCGCAGGCCAGCCAACCGGTCCATCGACAGCAGCGTGCCTTCAGTTGGCACCAATTGCGTGAACGAGTGGCCGGCGCCGACGCTGCGCAGGGGCGCCGCTGCGTTGCGCAGCAAGGCCAGCGTCTCGTCTTCGGTGGCCGGCACGGCCCAGGCCGCGGGTTGGCAGCTTTGCAGGCCCGACCAGTTGTGCCAGGCTGGCTTCGGCGCCGCCGACGGGGCACCCGATGCTGCCGGGCCGGCGGCCCATGCAGACACCGGCCGCAGCGCCGCCGCCACACCCGCGGCACCGATGCCGCGCAACAGCGCGCGGCGGCTCATGACGGCTCCCCAGGGCCTGCGGCCCGTCCCTCCGAGAGGGAGCGAGCCCCTTCGGGCGGCCGTGCGGGGCTCATTGAGGCACCCCGCGCAAATGGGCGATCAGCGTGGTGAGATCGTCGTCGCTGCACTCGGGGCACCAGCCCATCGGGGGCATCGCGCCTTTGCCTTGGCGCACGCTGGCCACCAGGGCCGGCACGCCGGCTGCCTCGCGCGGGGCCCAGGCCTGGCGGTCGCCGTGCTGGGGTGCGCCGGTGCCGGTGACCTCGTGGCAACTGGCGCAGGCGCGGTCGTACAAGCCGGCCAGGCGCATGTCGGCCAGTGGCGCGCTGGCGGCGACCGAGGCCGAGGTGGTGGCGGGGGTCTCGGCGGGCCGGCTGCAAGCGGCCAGGCTCAGCAACGCGGTGGCGCCGAACAGGCCCCACGCGCCGAGGCGGCCGTGGTGACAGGGTATGTCGCTACAAAACATAGCTATAACTATCGTATAGCCGTGCCTAGAATTCCACCCGGGGACAACCCTGAAGCACCATGCCCCGATCTGCCGACCCGTCCACCCGCCGCGCTGCCACCAAGACCCGCCCCTCGGGCTCGTCCAAAGGCGCGGCCGACGCCGGGCCGGATTTGCGCCCCAAAGCGGTGCCGCGGCAGGGCCGGGCGCTCGAGACCTACGAGCGCCTCCTCGGGGTCGCAGCCGATCTGCTGGGCGAGGTGGGGGTCGAGCGCTGGTCGACCAACCTCGTCTGCGAGCGCGCCGGGCTGACGCCGCCGGCGCTGTACCGCTACTTCCCGAACAAGTACGCGCTGCTGCACGAGTTGGGCGAGCGCTTGATGGCGGTGCAGAACCAGTTGCTGGAAAACTGGGCCACGCCCGAGACGCTGGCGCAGCCGCGCGCGCGGCTGGAGGCCAGCGTGATGGACTTGTTCACCCAGACGGTCGAGGTGACCGTGGCTGCGCCGGCCGGGGTGTGGATCACGCGCGCACTGCGTGCGGTGCCAGCGCTGCAAGAGGTGCGCATCGCGTCGCACCGGCACGTTAGCGGCATCATCGAGCAGGCGTTCATGGCCGCACACCCCCAGGCCGAGCGGGCCGACGTGCAGATCTTCGCGCGGCTGGCGATCGAGGCCGCCTATGCGACGCAGGAGATGCTGTTCGACGACCCGGGGCTGGACCCGATGGTGGTTGGCCGCATGCTCGCCTCGATGATCGCCGGCGAGGCGGTCAAACTACGCAAACCGTAGGTTTTGCGCGATCTCCCGGCCCGGTGCATCCCGGGCCTCTTCAAGTGGCGTGCGCGGATCCGGCTACGCCGGTCCGCTGCGCGAGCCCCCTCGAGGGGCAAGCCCCCGGGAGGGGGCGTGGGGGCCTATATCGCAGCGCTGCGGAAACCCCAGAAGCCATCGTTGCGGTCGGCGGGCATCTCGCGGGTAGTGGGTTGCTGGCGCAGGTGCGGGGCGGTGGCGAACGAGGCGCCGATCAGTTGCGGCGGCGGGGTGGTCGGCGGTGTGGTGTCGTCCGCGGCTTCGGCATCCACGGCCGTGTCGCTGCGCACCCATTCCCACACTTCGCCCCAGGCAAAACCTTCGGCGGCTGACTGGGCGGCGCGCCACTCGCCGGCCGTGAGCAGCCGGCGGCCGGCCCAGCGGCACCAGGCTTCGGCCTCGTGCGCGCTCAGGTGCATGGCGGGCTGCATCGGGTCCAGCGGCACCCATTGGCCGAAGCGGGCGCGGCGGGGCGCTTCGTCGCCCTCGGGCGCGGGCACGTGGCGCGGGCGGGTCAGGCCGGCGCGCTTGCGCCAGTCCCAGCCTTCGGCCGTCCAGAACTCGCGCTGGGTGTAGCCGCCGGCGTCGACGAATGGCAGGAAGCGGGCCCATGAGACCGGGTGGCTGTCGACGGCGGGCGGCTCGTCGGGCGCATGTGGCAGGGGGGCAGCATCGTCGGCTGCGGCGCCGGGGTCGATGCCCAGCGTCTGCGCGATGGCCAGCCAGTCTTCGTGCAGGCGGTCTTCGGCATCGAGCACCTTGGCGAACAGGGCCAGGGCCTGCGGGCGGCGCGCGGCAGCCGGCAGCAGCGCCAGGCTTTGGGCGCGGGTGCGGCGCGCCCAGTCGAGCAGGGCGGCGGTGCTGGGCAGCGGCTGGTTCCAGCGCGCGGGGTGGTTGACGCGGCGGTCGTCGAACCAGGCGTCGGCCTTCGGCAGCAACGCCAGGGGCGCGCGCGGGGCGTTGGCGTCGTCGGTGCCGGCCATCAGGCCTGGGTGGCGGCTGGTCCACCAGCCTTCGAACCAGGCCAGGTGGCCCAGGTCCCACAGCGGCGGGCTCAGCTCGGGCAGGTAGCGCGGCAGGGCCTGGGCGCCGATGGCGGCCTGCAGCCGGTGAAACAGGGCCAGGGTGTGGGCCCGGCTGGCGTCAAGGGCGGCGGCCAGCGAGGCGGCGGTCCAGGTGGGTTCGGTGGCAGGGGTCATCGTGGGTTCGGCAACAGGCGCGAAATTATCGCGGGCCGATTTGCCGGCGCTGCCCGGCCATTTCGAGCGATTGCCCGGCCGCCGTTTGGTCACACTCGAACGGCGGAGGCCGACCATGCACCAACTCACCCACCCCTACAGCGACCTGCCTGCCAAGGCCTTCTGGAAGGCGGCGGTCGCCGACCGCGCCGACCGGCCGTTCGAGGCGTTGTGGTCGCCGCGGTTCGACATCCACGCCGGCACACGCTTTGCCACGGCGGGCTCGTGCTTTGCGCAGCACATCAGCCGCTGGCTGCGCTCGCACGGTTACGCGTGGGTCGATTCCGAGCCGGCGCCCGCAGGGCTGTCGGCAGCCGATGCCGAGGCCGGCGGCTGGGGCGTGTTCTCGTTTCGCACAGCCAACATCTACACCGTGGCCCTGCTCGAGCAATGGGTCTCGTGGGCCCTGGGCGATGCGGTGCCGCCAGATGAGGTGTGGGAAGACGACGGCCGATTCTTCGACCCCTTCCGGCCCACCGTGCCGGCCGGCGGCTACGCCACGGCGGCAGAGGTGCTGCGCGCCCGTGCGCACACGCTGGCCTGCATCCGCGAGGCCTTGTCGCAGATCGACGTGCTGGTCTTCACGCTCGGCTTGACCGAGGGTTGGCAGCATGTGGACGGGTACGCCTACCCGATGTGCCCGGGCACGGTGCGCGGCCAGTTCGACGCCGGCCTGCATCGCTTCGTCAACCACGGCACGGCAGACGTCGTCACCCGCCTGAATGCCACGATGGACCGGTTGCGCCAGGTGCGGCCCGGCATGCGTTTCTTGTTGACCGTCTCACCGGTGCCGCTCACGGCCACTGCGTCGGGCGGGCATGTGTTGACGGCGACGATGCATTCGAAGTCGGTGCTGCGTGCGGCGGCCGGCGAGCTGGTGGCGCGCCGCGACGATGTGGACTACTTCCCGTCGTACGAGATCATCGCGGGGCTGCAAAGTGGTGGCCGCTACTACGAAGCCAACCTGCGCTCGGTCAAGCACGAGGGCGTCGAATTCGTGATGCGCCATTTCGCGGCCGGGTTGGGGTTGGGGGACGAAGCGACCGCTGCGCCGGTCGTCGTGCCAGCCCCCGCCGAACCCGCGGCCGACGACGACGGTGAACTGAGCTGCGAAGAGGCCTTGCTGGAGTCGTTTGCCCGCTCGGGCGCCGAGGCCGTGGGCAGCCCGCCGGGCGCGCGCCTGTGCCTGCTGGGCGACAGCCACATGACCTTTCTGTCTCGCGCTTTGCAGCGGCGGGGTGTCGAGCATGTCGGCAACATGATCATGCGGGGATCGAGCTGGTACAAGAACCAGTTCCACCTCGACCGCGACGAGATCTTCGTGCCGCTCGAGGGCGCCAAGTCGCGCCGCATCTGGGCCGGCATGCTGCCGTTCTTTGCCCCCGACCATCCGGTGCCGGCGGCGCAGCGTGTGGTCATCACCAACATCGGGTTGCACACCCATGTGGCGGCCCAGCCGTTCGCGGCCTGGGTGGCCAGCCAGTTTCCAGATGGTGAGGTCGATACCGAGCAGGCCCTGGCCTACTACCGGCGCCTCAACCGCGAGCGGCTCAGCGTCGTCGAGGCGGTGCTGGCGCGAGGCTTTCGCGTCATCGCCCTGACCGACCCGCCGATGCAATCGCGCAACCCGCGCATGCAGCCGCACCTGGCCGCACTCGACGCCTACGAATCGCTGGCGCGGCATGCGCTGCAAGAGTTGGGCTGCGAGACGTGTTCGGTGCGCGAGCTGATGGGTGTCAGCGGCTTCGATGGCAGCGAGGCGCGCTACTACCGCCCGGACCGCGACGAGAACGGCGGCGTCGACTGGATCCACGGCAGCGAAGCCTGGTACGACGAGGTGCTGGCGGCCTTGCTGCCGCTGATCGATTCGGCGCCGGCCGAGGCCCTGGCGGCCTGAGCGCTGCGCCGCGGGCGCGGCAGATCAGCGCTCAGCCGCCACTGAGGCGGCCACCGGCGTGGCGGCCGCCAAGCCGTTGGCGAAGTGCTCGCGCATCAGGCGCGCGGCCTGGTCGGGCCGGCGCGTTTCGAGCGCCTGCATCACCGCGCGGTGTTCGGCCAGCGACTCGGCGATCCGCCCTTGCTTGAACAGCGAGTGGTGGCGGTTGAGCTTCATCACCTTGCGCAGGTCGCCGACGATCTGGCTGCGCCAGCGGTTGCCGGCGATGGCCAGCAGGCGCAGGTGGAACTGCTCGTTGATCGCGAAGAACGCGTCGCGGTGGCGGGCCTGCTTTTCGAGCTTGTCGTGCAGGCCGCGCAGCTCGGCGATCTCGCCGTCGCTGGCGTTCTCGGCCACTTCGGCGGCAGCGTCTGCCTCGAGCAGCCCGAGCAGGCGGTAGACCTGCTGCACATCGGCGGCCGACATCTCGGTGACGTAGGCGCCGCGCCGCACCTTCATCGTCACCAGGCCCTCGACGGCCAGCACCTTCAGCGCCTCGCGCAATGGCGTGCGGCTGATGCCGTATTCCTGCGCGAGCTTCAGCTCGTCGATCCAGCTGCCGGGCTCGAGCTCACGGTTGAAAATCTGCTCGCGCAGCCGCTCGGCCACCTGCTGGTACAGGGCGCGTGGGGCGAGCGACGTGGCGACTTCGGGCACGGTTTGGCTGATTGTCAGATCGGTGTCAAGCTTGAATTCATAATTATGCATAACGTATCATGCGTGGCAAGCAGGAGTTTCCGATGACCCATCCGAAAGAGTTCGCCCCCGCCACGCTGGCCCAATGGGAGAAGGCGGCGGCCAAGTCGGCCCCCGGTGGCAATGTGGCCGCGCTGAATTGGGTCACGCCCGAAGGGCTGACCGTGAAGCCGCTGTACACCGCGGCCGACACGGCGAACCTGCCGCATGCCGACACGCTGCCGGGCTTCGAGCCCTTCATCCGCGGCCCGCAGGCCACGATGTATGCGGTGCGGCCGTGGACGATCCGCCAGTACGCAGGCTTCTCGACCGCCGAAGAATCGAACCGCTTCTACCGCAAGGCGCTGGCCGCCGGCGCGCAGGGTGTCAGCGTCGCGTTCGACCTGGCCACCCACCGCGGCTATGACAGCGACCACCCGCGCGTGACGGGTGACGTGGGCAAGGCAGGGGTCGCGATCGACTCGGTCGAGGACATGAAGATCCTGTTCGACGGCATCCCGCTCGACAAGGTGAGCGTGTCGATGACGATGAACGGCGCGGTGCTGCCGGTGCTGGCTGGCTACGTGGTGGCGGCCGAAGAGCAGGGCGTGTCGCAAGACAAGTTGAGCGGGACCATCCAGAACGACATCCTCAAGGAGTTCATGGTCCGCAACACCTACATCTTCCCGCCCGAGCCGAGCATGCGGATCATCGGCGACATCATCGAGTACACGGCGCAGAAGATGCCGAAGTTCAACTCGATCTCGATCTCGGGCTACCACATGCAGGAAGCCGGCGCCAACCAGGCGCTGGAGCTGGCCTTCACGCTGGCCGACGGCAAGGAGTATGTGAAGACCGCGCTGGCCAAGGGCCTGGACGTGGACGAGTTCGCCGGCCGCCTGAGCTTCTTCTGGGCGATCGGGATGAACTTCTATCTCGAGATCGCGAAGATGCGCGCCGCCCGGCTGCTGTGGACGCGCATCATGAAGGGCTTCAACGCGAAGAACCCCAAGAGCCTGATGCTGCGCACGCACTGCCAGACCTCGGGCTGGAG